>NZ_AMZB01000112.1 GCF_000313755.1 Pseudomonas nitroreducens TX1
CGGGGTAGACATAGAATCTCCTACGAAAGGCAAAATAAAAAGGCCGCCCGAAGGCGGCCTTTGTTGCAACGCGACGGGCAGATCAGTCCCCGTAGATATCGCTCTTGAAGTACTTGCCTTCGATTTCCTTGTACTTGCCGTTGGCGCGCAATGCATCGATAGCGGCGTTGAGCTGGCCGACCAGCTCGGTATTGCCCTTGCGCACCGCGATGCCGGCACCCTCGCCGAAGTATTTCGGGTCCTTGAATTCCGGCCCGATGAAGGCGAAGCCCTTGCCGCGCGGGGTATCCAGGAAGCCGATCTGCAGCGGGATGGAGTCGGCGAAGGTGCCATCCAGGCGGCCCGCCAGCAGGTCCAGATAGATCTCGTCCTGGCTGGTGTAGCGGACCACGTTGGCGCCAGCCTTGCCCAGTACCTCGGTGGCGAAGCGGTCGGCGGTGGAGCCGCGCTGCACGCCGATGTTCTTGCCCTTGAGCTGGCTGAACTGCTCGTCCAGCTGCGAGCCTTCCTTCATCACCAGGCGGCCAGGGGTGAAGTAGTACTTGTGGGTGAAGTCCACCGAGTGCTTGCGCTCTTCGGTGATGGTGATGGAGGACAGCGCGGCGTCGATCTTGCGCACCTTCAGCGAGGGGATCAGGCCGTCGTATTCCTGCTCGACCCACTGGCACTTGCGCTTCATCTCTTCGCACAGCGCGTTGCCGATGTCGTAGTCGAAGCCGGCGATACCGCCTTCCGGGGTCTTGAAGGCGAAGGGCGGATAGGCCGCCTCGATGCCGATGCGCAGCGGCTTGTCGTCGGCGTGGGAGAAGGTGGCGAAGGCGGCCAGCATCAGGCCGCCCAGCAGGGCTTTGCGATTCATCGATGAACTCCGTTATGTGGTCGCCGGGGCGAGCGCCGGCCGTTACGTCTTGGCAGTGAGTACGGCATGTCTTGTTCGTCCAGGGGCGCAACACTGGGGGTCGCAGCGGCATTGCCTTGCCCTGACCCAGGCGAACGACTTCTTGTTCTGGTCCGTCCACGCGCGAGCGCGCGTAAACTTAAAATCCAATCTGGACTAAAAAGTACACAACGTCAATCACCCCTGCGGTGCCCCGACCGTAGGGCGGATAACGCCTCAGGCGTTATCCGCCATCCACCGTTCATGGATACCCAGGAGGCGGATAAAGCGTTCCGCTGTATTCGCCCGACGGATGGAACCGCTCGACCTACGACAGCCCGGCGCCCCCCTTTGCTACCCCGCCGCTACTCCTTCGGAGGAATGTCGCGCACCGCGCTGGCGCCTTAGTCTGGAAACGTCCCGAAGCGATCCGAGGAGGACTCCAAACGATTCTTTCGCATGATGTACCGTAGCTTCCACGGTTTTACCTTTGGCAGATGCCCGAAGCCCCCGCGATACGCTCATGTCGCCGGGGCTTTTTTGTGTCTGTTTTCAGGGAGCGATGTGCTCTTCGTAGGAGCGAGCTTGCTTGCGAAGAATCTCAGGCCGTGAAGCCAAGGCGGTTCGCGAGCAAGCTCGCTCCTACAGAAGGGCATACGGTTGGCGCGCACCGAAGTGGCGGATAACGCTGCGCGTTATTCGCCCTACGGATTTAGTCAGGGACGCAAGGCACGCGGCGGGCATGTTGCCCGCCAAGGGAGGACTGTTTCAGCCGCCGCTGAGATTCATGAAGCGCAGCACCTGCACATCGCCAACGCTGAATTCGTGGCGCGCCGGCTTGCGCTGCAAGGCGCCGCGCAGGGCTTCGAGGATGGGTTCGTCGTGCAGCGGATGGCGGCGCAGCAGGCCACGCAGATCGAGGGAATGCTCATGGCCCAGGCACAGCAGCAGACGGCCTTCGGCGGTCAGGCGCAAGCGGTTGCAGGTGGCGCAGAAGTTGTGCGAGTGCGGCGAGATGAAGCCGATGCGAGTGCCCGGGTGCTGAGCCAGGCGCACGTAGCGCGCCGGCCCGCCGCTGTGCTCGGCACTGTCCAGCAGTTCGTGGTGCTCGGCGATCAGCGCGCGGACTTCGTCGCTGGAGCAGAAGCTTTCCTCGCGCTCGCGGCCGACCTGGCCCAGGGGCATTTCCTCGATGAAGCTGATATCCAGTCCGTGGGCGATCGCGTAGCCCACCAGCGCCGGCACCTCGTCGGCGTTGCGGCCTTTCATCACCACGCAGTTCAGCTTGATGCACTCGAAGCCGGCGTGCTGGGCGGCGTCGATGCCGCGCAGCACCTGCTCCAGCCGGCCGGTGCGGGTGATGGCAGCGAAGCGTTGCGCATCCAGGGTATCGAGGCTGATGTTCAGGCGGGTCAGGCCAGCGGCCTTTAGATCGCCAGCCAATCGGGTGAGCTGCGAACCGTTGCTGGTCATGCACAGTTCGCGCAGGCCGGGCAGCGCCGCGAGGCGTTCGCAGAGGTGGACGATGCCGGGCCGCACCAGCGGTTCGCCGCCGGTGAGGCGCAGCTTCTTCACGCCGCGCTCGACGAACAGACGCGCCACCCGCTCGATCTCTTCCAGGGTGAGCACCTGCTGGCGCGGCAGGAAGCGCATGTTCTCCGACATGCAGTAGACGCAGCGAAAGTCGCAGCGGTCGGTTACGGACAGGCGCAGGTAGTCGATCCTGCGGCCTTGGCCGTCGATCCAGTCGGACATCTGATCTCGCTCCATGGCAGATCGGCGTTGGGCGTTCCCTCTCCCCCCCCTCTCCCTGAAGGGAGAGGGAGCCGTACGTACCGGCTGATGCCATGGCTTCAGCCGGTACTGAACAGTCCCCTCTGCCTTCGGAGCAGGGCGCGTTGCCAGGGCTAGGGAGATGGGCTCTGGCTCTACTGCACCAGCGGCGACTCCGCTCCGTCGAAGACGAAGCCGTCGATCCGGGCTTCACCGGCCAGCACGCTGATGTACTGGCTGACGGCACGCTGCAGCACCTGGGCGCGCAGGTAGCCAGCGATGCGTGGATGCGCCTCGGCGAAGTCCAGCGGCTCGCCGCCATCACGCTCGAGCAGCTCGACCACGTGCAGGCCGTAGCGGCTTTCCAGCGGATGGCCAAGCAGGCCAGGGTGCTGTTGCAGCAGGCGTTTCTCGAACTCGGGGACGGTCTGCCCCGGTTCGATCCAGCCCAGGTCACCGCCGTCGTCTTTCGACGGGCAGTCGGAGAAGCGCATGGCTTTTTCGGCAAAGCGTTCGGGGTGCCCACGCAGTTCGGCGAGCAGTTCCTCGGCCTGTTCGCGGGCCTTGGCGCGGCCTTCCAGGTCGTCCGGCGCGCAGCCCAGCAGCACGTGGCGCAGACGCATGCGCCACGGCGAAGTCAGGCGGGCCGGGTTGGCTTCGTACCATTGGCGGCAGCTGGCCTCGTCGGCTTCGGGCACGCCGACTTCACGGTCGATCAGGGCGCGGATGCGCGCTTCTTCCGGGGCCTCGCCCGCTTCCGCGTCGGCCGCAAGGCCCAGAGCATCGGCACGCTGAACCAGCAGCTGGCGCACGACCAGCGCACGGCAGGCAGAGTACAGCGCCTCGGCGTGGCTGGCGGCAGGGTGGTATTGCAGCTCGCGGGCCAGTTCGTCCTCGGCGATGGCGACGCCGTTGACGGAGATGGCAGGCAGGTCGACGTGTTCGACCTTGGCTTCGTAGTGGGAGCAACTCATTTCGCTTACCTCCGGTAACCCTCTCCCCTGCCCTCTCCCTCAAAGGAGAGGGGGGAAGAGCTTCAGGTGGGGCGGACGGCGCGCCAGCGTCATCCGCCGCTTCATCACGCTGCGCGACGCTTGGTACGGACCACCTGGTAGCGGCGGCCGAAGTACCACACCGGGGCGCTGACGATGTGCACCAGGCGAGTGAAGGGGAACAGCACGAACAGGGTCAGGCCGAGGGTCACGTGCAGCTTGTAGACCAGCGATACCGGCGCGATGGCTTCGGCGGCGGCCAGCGGCTGGAAGGTGACAATGGACTGCGCCCAGTTGGCGAGCATGACCATCACCGAACCATCCAGGTGATGAGTCGATGCGACGATGGTGGACAGGCCGAGGATCAGTTGGACGTAGAGCACCAGCAGGATCATCAGGTCCGAGGCGTTGCCGGCGGCACGGACACGCTCATTGGTCAGGCGGCGCAGGATCAGGCCGGTCAGGCCGATGAAGCAGAGGATGCCGAAGAAGCCGCCGGAGACCATCGCCAGCAGTTGCTTCTGCTCGGTGCTGATCAGGTGCTCGTAGACCGAGTGCGGGGTCAGCAGGCCGACGAAGTGGCCGGCGAGGATGAACAGCACGCCCACATGGAACAGGTTGCTGTAGACGCGCATGCCCTTCTTGCTCAGCATCTGGCTGGAGCCGGCTTTCCAGGTGTATTGCGAGAGGTCGAAGCGCGCCCAGCTGCCGATCAGGCAGATGGCGAGCGCAACGTAGGGGTAGACCCCGAAGGCTAGAAGATCGAGGGACATGTTCAGACTCCTTCTCGGGCCGCCCGGTACTGCATCTGCGGCACCGGCTGGGCGACCCACTGCATGGGTTGTTCGGCGGCGGAGGAAATCCGCCGGGCGCTGGTGGACGGGCAACCGACGGCGGGCTCGGTAAAGCTCACCGGGGTTTCCTCCCAGGCCTTGTCGATGGCTTCCAGGCTGTCGTCGCGCACTTCCTGCTCGCGGTCGCGCTTGAGCGCGCCGAGGTCGGGTTGCTCGCCGGACAGTTCCAGCAGGCTGTGGAAGACCGCCGCGTAGCTGCTGCCGCGTTCTTCCAGGCGCAGGGCGATCAGCGCGAGGATATGCGCGACTTCGGCCAGGCCGACACGCGCCGACTCGGCGTCCTGCAGGGCGAGGAACTCCAGGTACAGGGGCAGGTAGTCCGGCAGCTCGTTGACGTCGATGACCAGGCCCGCCCGGGTGTAGCGGTCCATCAGGTCGACCATTGCCTGGCCACGGTCACGGCTTTCGCCGTGGACGTGTTCGAACAGCAGCAGCGAGACCGAGCGACCGCGCTCGAACAGCCCGTCGTAACGGGCCTGGACGTCGAGGATGTCGCCCTTGCACAGCTCGTTGAGCAGCGCGGCGAGGCCGTCGCGCTGCTTTTCCGGCAGGTCGCAGGTGCGGATCAGGGCATGCAGCGCCAGGCTTTCCTCGCGCAGCTCGACGCGCGGGTAGTCGAGCATCAGCGCACTGAGCTTGAGCAATTGGCTATGAGTGTCCATATCGATCACTCCTGTATCTGCACGGTCTGGATGACGTTGCGCTTGTCCACGGCCTTGCCGCCGAACAGGTTGACGCCTGAATTGCTGCCAGAGCTGCTGGAGCAACCGTTGCCGAAGCTGAAGCCGCAACCCGAACGCTCGGCGAAGGCATCCGACAGCGCCTCTTCACGGTGCGCAGTGGGGATGACGAAGCGGTCTTCGTAGTTGGCGATCGCCAGGTAGCGGTACATCTCTTCCACCTGGTTCACGGTCAGGCCGACCTTCTTCAGCACGTCCAGATCCTGCTTGCCTTCCACGTGCTCGGCACGCTTGTAGGCGCGCATGGCCAGCAGGCGCTTGAGGGCCAGCAACACCGGCGCGGTGTCGCCGGCGGTCAGCAGGTTGGCCAGGTACTGCACGGGAATGCGCAGCGACTCGACATCCGGGATCACCCCGTCGCTGCCGATGTGGCCTTCGGCGGCAGCGTTCTGGATCGGCGACAGCGGCGGCACGTACCAGACCATCGGCAGTGTGCGGTATTCCGGATGCAGCGGCAGGGCCAGCTTCCAGTCCATGGCCAGCTTGTACACCGGCGACTTCTGCGCGGACTCGATGACGCTGTCCGGTACGCCATCCTTGCGCGCCTGCTCGATCACTTTCGGGTCGAACGGGTCGAGGAAAATCTCCAGCTGCTTCTGGTACAGCTCGCGCTCGTTCTCGCAGGTGGCCACGTCGTGAATACGGTCGGCGTCATAGAGCAGCACGCCAAGGTAACGGATGCGGCCCACGCAGGTCTCCGAGCAGACGGTTGGCTGGCCGGCCTCGATGCGCGGATAGCAGAAGATGCACTTCTCGGATTTGCCGCTCTTCCAGTTGAAGTAGATCTTCTTGTACGGGCAGCCACTGATGCACATGCGCCAGCCGCGGCACTTGTCCTGGTCGATGAGGACGATGCCGTCTTCCTCGCGCTTGTAGATCGCGCCGCTCGGGCACGAGGCCACGCACGCCGGGTTCAGGCAGTGCTCGCACAGGCGCGGCAGGTACATCATGAAGGTGTTTTCGAACTGCCCGTAGATGTCCGCCTGGACCTGGTCGAAGTTGTTGTCCTTGCGGCGCTTGGCGAACTCGGTGCCGAGGATTTCCTCCCAGTTGGGGCCCCACTCGATCTTCTGCATGCGCTGGCCGGAGACCAGCGAGCGCGGACGGGCGACCGGCTGGTGCTGGGCCTTGGGCGCGGTGTGCAGGTGCTGGTAGTCGAAGTCGAAGGGCTCGTAGTAGTCATCGATTTCCGGCAGGTCGGGGTTGGCGAAGATGTTCGCCAGCACGCGGAACTTGCCGCCGATGCGCGGGACGATGGAGCCGTCGGCGTTACGCTTCCAGCCGCCCTTCCACTTCTCCTGGTTTTCCCACTCCTTCGGGTAACCGATGCCGGGCTTGGTTTCGACGTTGTTGAACCAGGCGTACTCGACGCCTTCGCGGCTGGTCCAGACGTTCTTGCAGGTGATGGAGCAGGTGTGGCAACCGATGCACTTGTCGAGGTTCAGCACCATGCCGACTTGCGAACGAATTTTCATGGCAGTAATCCTCAAATGTCCTGGGGCAGCGGTTGCGGCAGGGCGTCACCGCCCAGTCCGCCCTGCTCCGGCTCGTCGAGCCAGTCGACCTTGTTCATCTTGCGCACCACGACAAACTCGTCGCGGTTGCAGCCGACGGTGCCGTAGTAGTTGAAGCCCCACGCCTGCTGGGCGTAGCCGCCGATCATGTGGGTAGGCTTGAGGACCACGCGGGTCACCGAGTTGTGGTGGCCGCCACGGGTACCGGTGGTCTCGCTGCCCGGCAGGTTCACGATGCGTTCCTGGGCGTGGTACATCATCACCATGCCGTCCTTCACCCGCTGGCTGACCACGGCGCGGCAGGTCGCGGCGCCGTTGGCGTTGAAGACCTCGACCCAGTCGTTGTCCTCGATGCCGACGCTTCTCGCGTCGTTCTCGCTCATCCAGATGATCGGGCCACCGCGCGACAGGGTGAGCATCAGCAGGTTGTCGCTGTAGGTGGAGTGGATGCCCCACTTCTGGTGCGGGGTGATCCAGTTCAGGGTGATCTCGGCGTGGCCGTTGGGCTTCTTGTTGAACAGCTTGTCGGTGCTGCGGGTGTTGACCGGCGGCCGGTAGCTGACGAAGCCCTCGCCGAAGGCCTGCATCCAGGGGTGATCCTGGTAGAACTGCTGGCGACCGGTGAGGGTGCGCCACGGGATCATCTCGTGGACGTTGGTGTAACCGGCGTTGTAGCTCACGTGCTCATCTTCCAGGCCCGACCAGGTGGGGCTGGAGATGATCTTGCGCGGCTGCGCCTGGACGTCGCGGAAGCGGATCTTCTCTTCTTCCTTGGGCAGCGCCAGGTGGGTGTGGTCGCGGCCGGTGAATTTCGACAGCGCCTCCCAGGCCTTCACGGCGACCTGGCCGTTGGTTTCCGGCGCCAGGGCGAGGATCACCTCGGCGGCGTCGATGGCGCTCTCGATGCGTGGGCGGCCGAAGCTAGTGCCAGGCTCGGTGACCTTGTGGTTCAGCTCGCCGAGCAGCTTGATTTCCTTGTCGGTGTTCCAGCCGATGCCCTTGCCGCCGTTGCCGAGCTTGTCCAGCAGCGGGCCGAGAGACGTGAACTTCTTGTAGGTGTTGGGATAGTCACGCTCGACCACATGCAGGGTCGGCAGGGTCCGGCCGGGAACCGGTTCGCACTCACCCTTCTTCCAGTCGCTGCCGCCGAAGGGCTGCGCAAGTTCGTTGGCGGTGTCGTGCAGCAGCGGCACGGTAACCAGGTCCTTCTCCACACCCAGGTGGCCGACGGAAACCTCGGAGAACTTCCTGGCGATGGCCTTGTAGATTTCCCAGTCGCTTTTCGCTTCCCACGCTGGATCGGTGGCGGCGGACAGCGGGTGGATGAAGGGGTGCATGTCGGAAGTGTTGAGGTCGTCCTTCTCGTACCAGGTCGCGGTCGGCAGGACGATGTCCGAGTACATGCAGGTGGAGGACATGCGGAAGTCCAGGGTGGTGACCAGGTCCAGCTTGCCTTCGGCGCCTTCGTCGACCCAGTCGACTTCGCCCGGGCACGGCCCGCCGGCCTTGCCGAGGTCGTCGTTCATCACGCCGTTCTTCGCGCCCAGCAGGTACTTGAGCATGTACTCGTGGCCCTTGCCCGAGGAGCCGAGCAGGTTGGAGCGCCAGATGAACATGTTGCGCGGGAAGTTCTGCGGATCGTCCGGCTGCTCGCTGGCCACACGCAGGTTGCCGGCCTTGAGCTCGCGGACCACGTAGTCCTGCACCGGCATGCCGGCGCGCTCGGCGTCGGCGGCGATGTGCAGCGGGTTGCGGTTGAGCTGCGGTGCGGACGGCAGCCAGCCCATGCGCTCGGCGCGGATGTTGTAGTCCAGCGCGTGCTCGGGGAACTGCCTGGTATCGGCCAGCGGCGAGAGGACCTCGTGCATCGAGATCTTCTCGTGGCGCCACTGCGAGCTGTGCAGGTAGAAGAAGCTGGTGCCGTTCATCTGCCGCGGCGGACGGCTCCAGTCGGTGCCGAAGGCCAGCGGAACCCAGCCGGTCTGCGGGCGAAGCTTCTCCTGGCCCACATAGTGCGCCCAGCCGCCACCACTCTGGCCGATACAGCCGCACATCATCAGCATGTTGATGACCGCGCGGTAGTTCATGTCCATGTGGTACCAGTGGTTCATCGCCGCGCCGATGATGACCATGGCCTTGCCGTGGGTCTTGTCGGCGCTGTCGGCGAACTCGCGGGCCACCTGGATCGCGCGCGCAGCCGGCACGCCGGTGATGCGGGCCTGCCAGGCCGGGGTGTAGGGCACGTCGGCGTCGGTATAGGACGCGGCGACGTTGCGGCCACCCAGGCCACGGTCGACGCTGTAGTTGGCCATCTGCAGGTCATACACGGTGGCGACGCGCAGGGTCTTGCCGTCGGCGCCGACGATCTCGCGGAAGGGCACGCGGCGCACCAGCACCTCGTCGTTGTCCACGCCCTTGAAGTGCGGGTGTTCCTGCCCTGCGAAGTACGGGAAGCCGACGTCGCAGGCGTTTTCCGGGCCGTCGATCAGGGTCAGGGCCAGGCGGGTTTCACGCTTCTCGCCGCCCTCGGTTTCCTCGATGTTCCACTTGCCCGACTCGCCCCAGCGGTAGCCGATGGCGCCGGTGGGCGAGACCAGCTCGCCGGAGATTTCGTCCAGGCCGATGGTCTTCCACTCGGGGTTGTTGTCCTGGCCGAGGTTGTTCGCCAGGTCCGCCGCGCGCAGGTAGCGGGTCGGCTTGAGCACGCCGCCTTCGTGCGGCTCCAGCAGCACCAGCATCGGCATGTCGGTGTACTGGCGGCAGTAGTCGACGAAGTACGCGCTGGGTTTCTCGAGGTGGAATTCCTTGAGGATGACGTGCCCAAAAGCCATGCCCAGCGCGGCGTCGGTGCCCTGCTTGGGGTTGAGCCAGAGGTCGGTGAGCTTGGCCACCTCGGAATAGTCCGGGGTGACGGCCACGGTCTTGGTGCCCTTGTAGCGGACTTCGGTGAAGAAGTGCGCGTCGGGGGTACGGGTCTGCGGGACGTTGGAGCCCCAGGCGATGATGTAGCTGGAGTTGTACCAGTCGGCCGATTCCGGCACGTCGGTCTGCTCGCCCCAGATTTGCGGGCTGGCCGGCGGCAGGTCGCAGTACCAGTCGTAGAAGGACAGGCAAACACCGCCGATCAGCGACAGGTAGCGGGCGCCAGCCGCGTAGCTGACCATCGACATCGCCGGGATCGGCGAGAAGCCGATCACGCGGTCCGGGCCGTAGGTCTTGGCGGTGTAGACGTTGGCGGCGGCGATGATCTCGGTGACTTCGTTCCAGCTCGAACGGATGAAGCCGCCCAGGCCGCGCTCGCTCTTGTAGCTCTTCGCCGTGGAAGAGTCCTCGACGATGCTGGCCCAGGCGTCCACCGGATCGTTGTGGGCGGCGCGGGCCTCGCGCCAGAGCTTGAGCAGCGGCTTGCGCACCTTGGGGTATTTCAGGCGGTTGGCGCTGTACATGTACCAGGAGTAGCTGGCGCCACGGGGGCAGCCGCGCGGCTCGTGGTTGGGCAGGTCCGGGCGGGTGCGCGGGTAGTCAGTCTGCTGGGTTTCCCAGGTGATCAGGCCGTTCTTCACATAGATCTTCCAGGAGCACGAGCCGGTGCAGTTCACCCCGTGGGTGGAGCGAACGATCTTGTCGTGCTGCCAGCGCTGCCGGTAACTGTTTTCCCAGGCACGGCTTTCGTTGGTGACCTCGCCGTGACCATCGGCGAATTCACCCTGCTTCTTCTTGAAGAATTGCAGGCGGTCGAGCAGGTAACTCATCGGTATCTCCTCACCCGGTCTGCGCCGGGCGTTCAAACTCAAATCAGGTGGAGCGGATTCTTTTCGGCGGATGGGTAGAGCTCATCCGCCCTACGCCAAGTCGCGATCCGTAGGGCGCATAACGCGCAGCGTTATCCGCCGAAGGGGTCAACAAGGGCTCTCGGCTCCCTTGCGCGCGTACCACCACCAGGTGGCGACGATGCAGGTCAGGTAGTAGGCGACGAAGACGTAGAGGGCGCCCTCGGCGCTGCCGGTCATGGCCAGCGAGGTGCCGAACGCCTTGGGAATGAAGAAGCCGCCGAAGGCGCCGATGGCGGCGGAGAAGCCGATCACCGCGGCGGACTCCATGCTCGCGCCCTTGGCGGCCTGGGCTTCGCTGAAGCCGCCCTTTTTCAGGCGTGCGGCCCACTCGTTGCGGAAGATCACCGGGATCATGCGGAAGGTGCTGCCGTTGCCGATGCCGGCGAAGAAGAACAGCGCGATGAAGGAACCGAGGAAGCCGAAGAAGCTGCCGGCGCCGTTCGCGCCCGGCAGGAAGCTGATCACCGCGAACACGCCGGAGATCATCGCCGCGTAGTTCCACAGGGTGATGCGCGCGCCGCCGAACTTGTCCGCCAGCCAGCCGCCCAGCGGCCGGCTGAGGGCGCCTACCAGCGGGCCGAGGAAGGCGTACTGCAGCGGGTTGATGTCCGGGAACTGGGTCTTGCTGAGCATGGCGAAGCCAGCGGAGAAGCCGATGAACGAGCCGAAGGTGGCCACGTACAGCCAGCACATCAGCCAGTTGTGCTTGCGCTTGAAGATCACCGACTGCTCGCGGAACGAGGCCTTGGCATCGGCGATATCGTTCATGCCGAACCAGGCGGCCACCGAGACTGCGGCGATGAAGGGCACCCAGATCCAGCCGGCGTTCTGCAGCCACAGGCGAGTGCCGTCGGACAGGGTTTCCGGCTCGCCGCCAAAGGCGCCGAACAGACCGCCGGCCACGGCCAGCGGTACGGCGAACTGCATCACCGAGACGCCCAGATTACCCAGGCCGGCGTTCAGGCCCAGGGCGGTACCCTGCTGATTCTTCGGGTAGAAGAAGCTGATGTTGGACATGCTGGAGGCGAAGTTGCCACCGCCAAAACCACACAGCAGGGCGATGGTCGCGAACACCCAGTACGGCGTGGTCGGGTCCTGCACGGCGAAGCCCAGCCAGATGCACGGAATCAGCATCGAGGCCGTGGACAGTGCCGTCCAACGCCGGCCGCCAAAGATCGGCACCATGAAGGAATAGAAGATCCGCAGGGTCGCACCGGAGATCGACGGCAGCGCGGCAAGCAGGAACAACTGATCGTTGCTGAAGCTGAAGCCGGCGGCGTTCAGGCGAACGGTGACGGTGCTCCAGATCATCCACACGGCGAAGGCGAGCAGCAGCGCAGGGATGGAAATCCACAGGTTGCGCGCGGCGATGCGCTTGCCGGTGCGGGCCCAGAACTCCGGGTCTTCCGGGCGCCAGTCGACCAGCAGCGGTCCTCTGGCGGCTTTGAGTTGGGGATTGGCGATCATGCCCATGACGGCATTACCTCAGGATTGACGGGAAAGAGTGGGATCGGCGTCGACGTCGGCCGCGCGGGCCTGGCCGTCGAGGCGTTGCTGCTGCTTGATCGCGTAGTGCATCCAGACCATGCAGATCACGGTGAGGCCGAACAGCAACATGAAGCAGGAGGAGCGCACGCCGATGTGGTCGGCGGCGTAGCCGAACAGGATCGGCAGGCAGAAGCCGCCAAGGCCGCCGATGACCCCGACCATGCCGCCGACGGTGCCCATGTTCTGCGGGTAGTAGTCGTGGATGATCCGGTACACGCTGGCCTTGCCGAAGCCCTGGGCGATGCCCACGACGAACACCAGGAAGGTGAACAGCCAGACGTTCAGGCCGATGCCGAGGCTGACGTCGCCCTTGATGCCGTGGATGGTCATGGTGGTCGGCGGGTAGGACAGGAAGAACAGGCAGACCAGGCAGATCCAGAACACGCCCCAGTTCACCGCCCGAGCGCCGTAGTGGTCGCTGAACCAGCCGCCCAGGGCGCGGATCAGGCCCGACGGCAGGGTGAACAGCATGGTGATGAAGGACGCGGTGCGCAGGTCCAGGCCGTATTCGGCGATGTAGTACTTGGGCAGCCACAGGGCCAGGGCAACGAAGCCGCCGAAGACGAAGAAGTAGTACAGGCCGAAGCGCCACACGCGCAGCTCGCCCAGCGGCGCCAGCTGCTTGGCCAGGGTCGGCCGTGGGCGGCTCGGGTCGGCGTCGCCGCCCTTGGCGTGGGCCGGGTCGGTCCAGGTGCAGAACCAGAACAGCAGCGCGGTCACCAGCATGGCCACCGAGTAGATCTGCGGGACCATGCGCCAGCCGAAGGCGACCACGATCATCGGCGCCACCAGGTTGGTGATCGCCGCGCCCGCATTGCCGGCGCCGAAGATGCCCATGGCAGTGCCCTGGCGTTCCTTCTCGAACCACGAGGAGGTGTAGGCGATGCCCACCGCAAAGGAGCCGCCGGCCAGGCCGACGAACAGGCCCAGCACCAGGTAGTGCCAGTAGAGCGTGGCGAAGGCCAGGCCGTAGATCGGGATGGCCACCAGCAGCATGTGGATGAAGAACACGATGCGCCCGCCGAAGCGGTCGGTGATCAGCCCCAGCGGCAGGCGCACCAGCGAACCGGTAAGGATCGGCAGCGCCACCATCAGGCCGAACTGGGCTTCGGACAGCCCCAGTTCCTCCTTGATGCGGATACCGATGATCGAAAACATCGTCCAGACCGCGAAGTTCACGGCGAACGCCAGTGTGCTCATACCGAGCACGGAGTACTGTTTCTGACGGTGGGACAACATGGCTAAGCTCACTTCCTGACAGCCTTTGCCCGCACGTTAGGTAAGGACTAGTCGCCTTCTCTTGATCGTCATCAATGAGCGAAAGGGCGATTCATGAGCAGATGCGCGCCGCTACCTCCTAGTGGGTATCCCCGATATGAATGCTTAACTTATTGTTTTAAAAGGCATTTACTATGAATACGGCACACACTGCCGAGCCTTCCGGCAACGACCGATTCTTTGTGGGTAGTCCCCCCGCTGGACGCCCCTCCCTGCGCAAATCCATCGTCGTGCGCTTCGGCTGCTACCTCACCCTGCTGGTCTCCCTGGCATTGGCCGGCATGTTCAGCGCACTGCTGTTCGCCGACTACTCGCACCAGGACGCGGCGGTGATCAACCAGGCCGGCTCGTTGCGGATGCTCACCTACCGCCTGGCGCTGGATCCCTCGCCGATCAACCGCCATGCCCTGCAGTCAACCCTCGCCGCACGCCTGGACAACGATGAAATCACCCGCCTGCTGCGCCGCTCCAACGCCGACGCGCCGATCCGCCTGCAGCACGACCAGTTGCGCAAGGAACTGCGGAGCCTCGATCTCTCCGAAGCGCCAGCCCTGGCCACCCTCGACACCTTCGTCGGGCATATCGACGGCTTTGTCGGCACGCTACAGCGCAACGCCGAATACCGTTCGCAACTGCTCAGCACGGTGCAGGGCCTGTGCCTGTTTCTCAGTCTGCTGGTGGTATTCATCAGTCTCTACGACCTGAGCTACCACGTCGTCGGCCCGCTGCGCGAGCTCACCACCACGGCCCGCCGCCTGGGCGAGGGTGACCTCGACGCCAGGGTCAGCAGCAGCGGCGAGGACGAGTTGAGCCAACTGGGCGAACGCTTCAACCAGATGGCCGAAGAGCTGCAGGCCAGCTATCGCGAGCTGGAAGCACGGGTAGAAGACAAGACCCGCGATCTTTCCAACAGTCACCAGCGCCTGGAGCTGCTCTATGACAGCGCCCGCCGCCTGGGCCAGGATCCGTACGACGAACGCTCGCTGCAGCCGCTGCTCAACCAGCTCGAACGCGTGCTGCAGGCCGGCAAGGTAACGCTGTGCCTGAACAAGGACGGGGTCGAGCGCGCCTACTCCTCCCTGACCACCGACGGCATCACCGGGAGCTTCTGCCTGCAGGGCAATTGCGGCGAGTGCCGCGCCCAGGCCGATCACTGCAACAACCCGATCCGCGGCATCAACCCGCTGCTGATGCAGCCGCTGTCCATCGGCGAACATCGCTTCGGCGAGCTGTTCATCGAGACTCCCGACGGCCATCTGGAAGACTGGCAGCAGCAGTTCGTCGAGGGCTTCTGCGACAACATCGCGCGCACCTTCGCCCTGTCCCTGCAGCAGGAACAGGAGAACCGCCTCGCGCTGTTCGCCGAGCGCAGCACCATCGCCCGCGAGCTTCACGACTCGCTGGCGCAGTCGCTGTCCTACCTGAAGATCCAGGTCAGCCGCCTGGCCACCCTGCTCAAGCGCGACGTGCCGGTGGAGAAGATCGACGAGACCCTCGACGAACTGCGCGAGGGCCTCAACAGCGCCTACCGCCAGCTGCGCGAACTGCTCACCACCTTCCGCCTGAGCCTTGAGCAATCCAGCCTTGAAGCGGCCCTGGTGAAGACCGTGGAAGAGTTCGGCGAACGCGGCGGCCTCGCCATCGAGCTGGACAATCGCCTGGCACACATTCCGCTCAACCCCAACGAGGAAATCCACATCCTGCAGATTGTCCGCGAAGCCCTGTCCAACGTGGTACGGCATGCTCAGGCGCAGCACGCGACAGTCACCCTGTTCGAGGATGCCGAGGACCAGGTGTGCATCACCGTGGACGATGACGGCGTCGGCTTTGACCCAGCGCAGAGCCGCAATGGGCACTACGGGCTTAGCATCATGCGTGAGCGCAGCCAGACCCTGGAGGCCACCTTCGCCATCGCCCCGCGCGAACCGCAGGGCACTCGGGTCAGCGTGCGCTTCACCCACAAACCCCTGTCGCAGTATCCGGAGAACCACCCATGACGGCCGCCCCCACCGATGACCGCGCGCGCATCCTGCTCGTCGACGACCACCCGATGATGCGCAAGGGCGTGGTCCAGCTGCTGGAATTCGAGGACGACCTGGATGTGGTGGGCGAAGCCGGCAGTGGCGAGGAAGCGCTGCGCATGGCCGCGGAGCTGGAACCGGACATGATCCTGCTCGACCTCAACATGAAGGGCATGACCGGCCTCGACACCCTGCGCGCGATGCGCGAGAACGGCGAGGACGCGCGCATCGTGGTGTTCACCGTCTCCGATGACCGCAACGACGTGATCAACGTGCTGCGCGCCGGCGCCGACGGCTACCTGCTAAAGGACATGGAGCCCGAGCGCCTGCTGGAGCACATCCGCCAGGCCGCCACCGGCCAGCTCACCATCAGCCCGCAGCTGACCCAGGTGCTGGCCCAGGCCCTGCGCGGCGACGACCGCCCCAAGGGCATCGAGGAGCTCACCGACCGCGAGCGGCAGATCCTCCGCCAACTCGCCCACGGCTACAGCAACAAGATGATCGCGCGCAAACTCGACATCACCGAAGGCACCGTGAAGGTCCACGTGAAGCGAGTGCTGCACAAGCTGGGCATGCGCTCACGCGTCGAAGCGGCGGTGTGGGCGGTGGAGAACCATCTGGTCTGACCTCGACGCCAAACGCAATTTGCAGGGCGCATAACGCCAACGGCGTTATCCGCCATCGGGTCTGAAGGCGGATAAAGCGTTCCGCTTTATCCGCCCTACCTAACTGTCCGCTCGCCGACTTGATTCAGATCATGTCGCGCCAGCCCATGGCGGCAGGACACTGCGGGACTCACCCAGGAGGTCCCCATGCCGCCCTCGCCGCACCTGCCCCTCGTCTATTCCTGCTCCGGCTGCTCCAACCTCGCACAGTTGGCCAATGACCTCGCCCTGCGCCTGGACCGCGACGGCCTGGCGGAAATGTCCTGCATCGCCGGCGTGGGCGGCGACGTACCGGCGCTGGTGAAGAAGGCCTGCTCAGGTCGGCGAATCATCGCCGTGGACGGCTGCCACCTGCACTGCGTGCAGAACTGCCTGGCACGCCATGGGGTGAAGGCCGAGCACGAAATCACCCTCACCGAATACGGCCTGAAGAAACGCTACGGCCAGGACGCGCCGGTACAGGACTTCGAGATGCTCTACGAGGAACTGCAGTTCCTCGTGCGCACCCCGGCCTGAGCCGCCACCGCGCAGGACGAAAGAACAGACGCCCATCCTCCGAAACGCCGCTCAGGCGTTCTCCTGCACCACCCGGCTCGCGCGGCGCATAGCGTTCCACAGCCAGGCCGGCAGGCTGTCCGGGTCGAGGCTGTCGATCAGGTTCTTCACCGCCAGGCCCAGCTCGGTGTCGCCCTCGATCACCAGGCGACGTCGGAAGAACAGCGTATCCGGGTCTTCCTGCCGGCCCGCCAGCAGCAGGAAGTCGCGCCAGCTGCCGCGGATGGTCACGCTGGGCGCGCAGGCATCGGCGAAACGCAGGCCGTCACGGCCACGCGTGAGGCTCCAGGCGAGCCCCAGATCGCTCACCTGCAGACGCAGCCAGTGGCCGTCGAGGATGTCGAAAGCACCGTCCGCCAAGGGCTCGGCGAACAGGCGGTTGGCGGCACGCTGGAGCACCGCTCGCTGCACGCCGGAGGGGACGCGCGCGGCCAGCGGCAGCAGGCGGTCGGCGGCGCGCAGGGCGCCGGATTCGAGTGTCAGCACAGGTTCACCTCATCGCTGCGCAGCATGCCCGGCCGGCCATGCCAGTATCCATTGCAACCCTCCACCGCCAGCGGCGGCGTGGCACCCTTGCGCACGCGGTCGAAGGCCTGCACGACGTCCACCATGCCTTCGGCACGCGGGCTCAGGCGCAGCAGGTCGGCGCCGCAATCACGCAGCGAGGCATAGTCCGCCAGCAGGTTGCTGGCCTCGCCGGACATCGTCTGGATGCCGTTGAGCGTGAACAGCGGCATGCCTTCCTGGCTCAGCATCGGCATGCCTTCGGGGTAGTTCAGGCAGCAGAACTGGCAGTCATCCTTGGGACGGTTCTCCGCCCGCGCGGTGAAGCAGCGCGCCGAGTAGGCCAACGGCAGGTGGCCGTAGGCGAACACTTCGGTTTCCACATCGTGGATGCCCAGCCTGCGGACCTGTTCGATCACCGCGTGGATCTGCTCGCCCGAGCACTCCACCGGCGGCACCCAGCGACGCAGCCCGGCGCCATGCAGCTCCGCCAGGGTGTAGCCGTTGTAGACGTTGAGCGCGGGGCCGCCGACGAACTCGACGCCCAGACTGGAAAGTATCTGCACCGCGCCCATGTCGCTCGCCTCGACCTGCAACTCGCCGTTGGCGCAGAGGCGACGCAGTGACGACAGCTCGGACGCCGCCTCGATCAACGCCAGGCCCGAGATGAATATCTGCGCCCCACTCTGCTGCTGCAGCTCGCGCCCCAGGCCCAACCAGTTGTCCAGCGACATGGCGCGGCGTTTGGAGCAGACGGTTTCGCCGATGTAGATGGCATCCAGCGGCTGTTCGGCCATCTGCGCATAAAAATCCAGGAGTGTCCGGCGGTCCCAGTAGAACAGCACCGGTCCCAGGCTGAGTTTCATCATGAGGTCCTCACTGCCAGGAACGATGGTAGGCGCCCAGGGTGGTCTGGTGGCCTTCGGAAAGCTTGTCCAGGGCGTCCTGCCACTGCGTCAGGGCGCGGTAGTTCTCGGGGGCGCGCTGCCACGCATCCAGCGCCTGGCGCCAGACGCGGGTAACCTGCTCGACATAGGCCGGGCTGCGTTGCCGACCCTCGATCTTCACCGCTGCGACGCCGATTTCCGCCAGCTGCGGAATCAGGTCGATGGTGTTCAGGCTGGTGGGTTCTTCCAGGGCATGGAAGCGTTCGCCGTTGACCACGAAGCGGCCCTTGCACAGGGTCGGGTAGCCCGCCGGCTCATCCGGCGCATAGCGGTCGATCAGCACGTCATTGAGTCGCGAGGTCAGGCCTTCGGGCTCCTCGCTCCAGCGCACCGCCTTGGCCGGCGAACAGACGCCGCAGAGATTCGGCGACTCGCCGGTGACATAGGACGACAGGTGGCAGCGTCCCTCGGCCATGATGCACAGGCTGCCGAAGGCGAAGACTTCGATGGGCACTGGGCTGTTCGCTGCCACCTGGCGCACCTGTGCCAGCGACAGCACGCGCGGCAGCACGGCGCGGCGGATGCCATAGCGCTCGTGGTAGAACGCCAGCGCCGCCACATTGGTGGCCGAGCCCTGCACCGAGAGATGCAGCGCGAGGTTCGGGTGGCGCCTGGCGGCGTAGCCGAGCACCGCACAGTCAGCGGCGATCAGTGCATCCACGCCCAGGTCCGCGGCGTGGTCCACCGCGCGTTGCCAGCGGGCCCAGCCGTCCGCGCCGGGATAGGTGTTGACCGCCACGTACATCTGCTTGCCGGCGCTGTGGATAAGTTCCACGCCCTGGCGTAGCTGGCGGTCATCGAGGTTGAGGCCGGCGAAGTGCCGGGCGTTGGTGTCATCGCGAAAGCCGACGTAGATCGCGTCGGCGCCTTCGCGCAGGGCCGATTTCAAGGCGGGCAGACTTCCCGCCGGGCAGACCAGTTGCATGCTTCCCCCGGGCAGTGCGGAGGCCGCCGGCCCCCGCCGGCAGCCGGGAACGGCGTCAGGCGCCGAGTTCGCTGAAAGACAGGAAGGGCAGCGGCTCACCGGCGTACACAGTGCGCCCGGCCTCCACCACCGCCAGGCCATCGGCCCAGCTCGCCGCGCGCAGCATGGCCGAACCCTGCTGCGGGTGCAGGCAGATGCGTGCGACGCCATCGCCGCCGAGCTCCAGGCGCGCACGCAGATACTGGCGCCGCGAGTTGGCCTTGGGCCAGTCGAAGCCCGCCGGTAACGTGACCGGCAGGGTATCGACCACGCTACGTCCCTGGGCACGCCAGAGGAACGGTCGCGCCACCACCAGTGCCGTGACCAGTGCGGCAGCCGGATTCCCCGGCAGGCCGATCCACGGTTTGCCGGCGATGCTGCCGAATGCCAGCGGCTTGCCCGGCTGCATCTTCAGCTTCCACAGGTGCAGTTCGCCCAGCTCGCGGATCGCCTGCTTGAGGTAGTCGCGGTCGCCCACCGATACCCCGCCGCTGGTGATCAGCACATCCCATTCGGACGCGGCGAGGCTCAGCGCATCCCGGCTGGCTGCCAGGGTGTCGGCGAGCACACCGTAGTCGTGCACCTCGATGCCCCAGCCGCGCAGCAGCGCGCCGACGCTGAAGCGGTTGGCGTTGTAGATCTGCCCTGGGGCAAGCGACTCGCCGGGCTCACGCAGCTCGTCGCCGCTGCTCAGCAGGCAGACGCGCAGCGGACGATGGACGCTGACGCGGTCCAGGCCGACGCTGGCCATCAGGCCGAGGTCCTGGGCCCGCAGTTTCTTTCCGGCACTCAGCAAGGCGTCGCCTTCACACAGTTCTTCGCCGCGACGGCGAACATGGCTGCCGTGCTCGACCAGGGGTACCTGCAGCCAGTCGCCTTCGACCTCGCAATCTTCCTGGGCGATCACGCTGTCCGCTCCCGGCGGCAAAGGCGCGCCGGTAAAGATGCGCATGGCCTGTCCGGGCTGCAGCTCGGCCCGGGCAGCATCGCCGGCAGCAATGCAGCCGGCGATTTTCAGCCGTGCGCCAGCCGGTCCCATGTCGGCGCTGCGCAGGGCGTAGCCGTCCATCGCGCTGTTGTCCCACAGCGGCAGGTCGATGGGTGAGTGGATGTCCTCGGCGAGAATGCGGCCCAGGGCGCTTTCCAGGTCGACACGCACGGTGGGCGGCGGCAAGGGAACGAACGCCATCAGCGCGGCGATGGCCTCGTCCACCGGGCGCAGCCCGGTGCCGGAACAGCCGCAGGCGCTCATGAGCGCGTACCGCAGGCCAGCACCGGGCGCTCGGGCAGGCGCTTGAGATGGGGGACGAAATTGCAGGGTTTGGTGCGGCTGTCGAGCTGCTGCAAGAGAATCTTTTCCCAGGCGGTCAGGCAGGCGCCGGTGGAACCGGGCAGGCAACAGATCAGCGTGCCGTTGGTGATGCCGGCGATGGCGCGGGACTGGATCGTGGAGGTGCCGATGTCCTCGCGGGAAATCTGCCGGAACAGCTCGCCGAAGCCGTCCACGGTGCGCTCGAGCAGAGGTGCGACGGCTTGCGGGGTGTTGTCGCGGGCGGTGAAGCCGGTACCGCCGGTGATCAGGCCGACCTGGACCTTGGGGTCGGCGATCCAGGCCGAAACCACGGCGCGGATCTGGTAGATGTCGTCGATCACCAGCTGGCGTTCGGCAAGGGCATGTCCGGCGCGTTGCAGCGAGGTCACCAGGGCCTGGCCGGAGGTGTCGTTGTGCAGGCTGCGGGTATCGCTGACGGTGAGGACAGCGATCTCCAGCGGCTGGAAGTCCGGGGTGCTGAGATGGCTCATGAGGGGCTCTCCGATGCGGAGCAAAAAGGGCTGGCGCCAGCCTGCGCCCCTTCCTCCCTACAGCCCATTCCTCCTAGGAGGTACTGCCCCGGCGCGTGCGGGGCATCGCCATCAGCGCGGGCTCAGCGCTCCCAGCGGTCGGCGGCAGCCTGGTCGCTGCAACGGCCCTCGACCCAGCGCGGGCCGTCGGTGGTGTCTTCCTTCTTCCAGAACGGCGCGCGGGTCTTCAGGTAGTCCATGACGAAGTTGCAGGCATCGAAGGCCGCCTGGCGGTGCGCACTGGCGGCGCCGACGAAGACGATCGGCTCGCCCGGCTCCAGGCGGCCGATGCGGTGGAGGATTTCCAGGCGCAACAGCGGCCAGCGCTCGTTGGCCTCGGCCTCGATCTTCGCCAGCGCCTTCTCGGTCATGCCGGCGTAGTGCTCGAGGAACATGCCCCCCACTTCGCGGCCGTCGTTGAAATCACGCACGTAGCCGACGAAGCCGACCACCGCACCGACGCCGACGTTGGCGGCATGCATCGCGTTGAGTTCGGCGCCCGGATCGAACGCCGCCAGCTGGACGCGGATCGCCATGGGCTCAGCCTCCGGTCACGGTGGGGAAGAACGCCACCTCGTCGCCGTCGGCGAGGGGCTCGTCCAGGGAGCACAGCTCCTGGTTGCGCGCGCACATCAGGTTCTGCTCGCCGAGCACGTCCCAGGCTCCGCCGCGCTCGAGCAGCAGGCGCCGCAGGTCGTCCAGGCTGCCCAGGGACTGGCTCCAGTTCAGTTGCTCGCCATCCAGGCCGAGGGCCTCACGGTAGCGGGCGAAGTACTGCACGCGGATCATGGGGTGTCTCCTGCTGCGCCTTGTGCAGCGACGTAGTGCCCGCTCTTGCCGCCGAGCTTCTCCAGCAGGCGCACGCCCTCGATGGTCATGCCGCGGTCCACGGCCTTGCACATGTCATAGATGGTCAGCGCGGCGACGCTGGCGGCGGTCAGCGCTTCCATCTCCACGCCGGTCTGCCCGGCCAGCTTGCAGCGGGCGACGATGTGCACGGTGTCTTCACCCTCGGCGTTCAACTCGACCTTGACGCTGGTGAGCAGCAGCGGGTGGCACAGCGGGATCAGTTCGTGGGTCTTCTTCGCCGCCTGGATGCCGGCGATGCGCGCCACGGCGAACACGTCGCCCTTGGGGTGGCCGCCGTCCTGGATCAGTTGCAGGGTGGCCGGGAGCATGCGCACCCGGGCTTCGGCCACGGCCTCACGGGACGTCACCGCTTTTTCGGTGACATCGACCATGTTGGCGCGGCCCTGGGAATCGAGATGGGTCAGCACGGCTGGGAACTCTCCGGTGGATCAGGGGAAACAGTGTACTCCCCATGGGCGCGGCCGGCGGACCGGCGAACGGCGCGTTGGGGGGAGGATTGTATACAAGAAGAGGTAGAAGCGGGATGGCCGGGAGCCGGGACGGGTTCGCGGGTAAGGCATCCAGCTGGCTGCTCGGTTGCAAATACGGCCCAGCGGTCCCCTCCACCGCTTGCGGGGGAGGGTTAGGGAGGGGGAACGGAATCGGCCCCAACGCCGAGGTGTGGGCGAACCCCCGCCGCCCTCTCCCCAGCCCTCTCCCTGAAGGGAGAGGGGGTCGTCCGGAGTGGGGAGGTTGAATTGGTAGAAGCCGGTTGCCCGATGACGCTTACATGTGGGCTTCGGCGAATTCCGCCAGCACCGAGCGCGGCACCCCTTGCAGGGTCACGTGCACGCCGTGGGGGAAGTCCTTGAAGCGTTCGGTCAGGTAGGTCAGGCCGGAGCTGGTGGCCGACAGGTAGGGGGTATCGATCTGCGCCAGGTTGCCCAGGCAGACCACCTTCGAACCGTTGCCCGCGCGGGTGATGATGGTCTTCATCTGGTGCGGGGTGAGGTTCTGGCATTCGTCGATCAGGATCAGGCTCTGCTGGAAGCTGCGGCCGCGGATGTAGTTCAGCGACTTGAACTGCAGCGGCACCTTGCTGAGGATGTAGTCGACGCTGCCATGGGTGCATTCATCGTCCGAATGCAGCGCTTCGAGGTTGTCGGTGATCGCGCCGAGCCAGGGCTCCATCTTCTCGGCTTCGGTGCCGGGCAGGAAGCCGATGTCCTCGTCCAGGCCCTGCACGCTGCGGGTGGCGATGATGCGCTTGTAGCGCTTGGTGACCATGGTCTGCTCGATGGCGGCGGCCAGGGCGAGGATGGTCTTGCCCGAGCCGGCAGCGCCGGACAGGTTGACCAGGTGGATGTCCGGGTCCAGCAGTGCATACAGCGCCAGCGACTGATACACATCGCGCGGGCGCAGGCCCCAGGCTTCCTGGTGCAGCAGCGGTTCCTGGTGCAGGTCGAGGATGGTCAGCTCGTCCTGATCGATGCCCTTGATCCAGCCGACGAAGCCTTGCTCATCGACGATGAACTCGTTGATGTGCACCGCCGGCAGGTTGTCGGTGAGTTGCACGCGGTGCCAGGTGCGACCGCGGTCCTGGCGAGTCTCCACCTTGCTGACGCGATCCCAGAACGACCCGCTGAGCGAGTGGTAGCCACGCGACAGCAGGTTGATGTCGTCGACCAGTTGGTCAGTGTGGTAGTCCTCCGCGAATACCCCACAGGCACGCGCCTTCAGGCGCATGTTGATGTCTTTTGTCACCAGCACCACGCGCTTGCTGCTATGGCGACTCTTCAGCTCCACCAGTTGGTTGATGATCTTGTTGTCGTTGAGGTGTTCGGGCAGCCAGGTGATCGGCTCGGCGCGCTTGCTCATGAGGATCGACAGGCTGCCGCACGGCCCGCTCTTGCCGCGCTGGATGGGCACGCCATCCTCTACCTGCTCGGGCGAGGCTTCGCCCAGCACCGAATCGATCAGGCGGATCGCCTGGCGGCATTCCGCGGCCACGGTGTGTTTGCCGGTCTTGAGCTTGTCCAGTTCCTCCAGCACCGTCATCGGGATCGCGACGTGGTGCTCCTGGAAGTTCAGCAAGGCGTTGGGATCGTGGATCAGGACGTTGGTGTCGAGGACGTACAGGGTGGGCTGGGTGGGGCGGGAGCGTCCGTGGTCATCCATACGCAGGTCACCTCTTGTAGGAGCGTTACGACGGAATGCCTTTACAGCGCTCCGCCGTGCGGTGAGCCACCGGCTCTCGGGCTCCTGGGATCGGCAGGATTCGAGAGCACTGCATACAAGGGACTGGCCGGGCCGGGGCCGCCACCTGTCTGCAGGGTTCGGCGGTCTACGACTCCAGAAATACAGGAAAAAACATGACGATAAAAAGTCTTTTTCCTTCCTAAGAAGGTTTTTTTCGTCGTACGACGAAATACCTTGGCGACGGCCTCGGACAGCGCTAGTTTTAGGGGTCACACCTACCGCTGCAGCATCTCCTTTTTTCCGCGAATCAGCCCCTCAGCCCACCGAAGAAGGCCTGTGCGTTGCGCTCCAGCGTCGCCAGGTGATAACCGCCTTCCTGCACGATGACCTGCGGTAAACCCAGGGCTGCTACCTCGCGACCAAGCCGGGCGAAGCCTTCGGTCGTCACCGCCACCTTGGACTGCGGGTCCTCCTTATAGATGTCGAAACCCAGGGACAACACCAGCGCCTGTGCGCCGAACTCACGCACAGCCCGCAGCGCCTTGCCGACCTGGACGAAAAAGTCCTGCTCGCTGGCGCCATGGGCCATCGGAAGGTTGAGATTGAACCCTTCGCCGCTGCCTTCGCCGCGCTCGTCGTCGAAGCCGGCAACCACGGGGTAGAAGTTGGTCGGATCGCCGTGTACCGAGACATAGAGAACATCGTCGCGGCCGTAGAAGATTTCCTGGATACCCTGGCCGTGGTGCATATCAGTATCAAGGATGGCGACCTTGCCGAAACGCGCGCGTAGCTCGGAGGCGGCGATAGCGGCGTTGTTCAGGTAGCAGAAGCCGCCGGCGCCCTCCTCCCGCGCATGGTGTCCCGGAGGGCGGCACAGGGCATAGGCCGCCGGGGCGCCATCACGCACCGCCCGTGCTGCCGCCACCGCGCTCTGCGCCGACCAGTAGGCCGCGCGCCAGGTGTGCTCGCCCACCGGGCAACTGCCGTCGGCGAGGTAACGCGCCGCCTGGGCGAGTATTCCACGCAGCGGATTACCCTCGCGGATGAACACGTTGGACATCACCTCGTCGCCCCAGTCCTCCGGCACCTCGTGCCAGCGCTCGTAGGCGTGTTCGAGAAACTCCAGGTACGCTGCGCTGTGTGCGCCCAACAGCGGCTCGCGACCAGCATCCTGCGGTGCGGCGAGCGGAAAGCCCAGCGCGCGCACGGCGGCCAGCAGGTGCTCGGCGCGCTGCGGCACCTCCTGTGGGGTGCGCATCTGGCCGCGGGAGAAGTAGCTGCGCGGGATGTGAAGCAACTGGTCGGGATGGAAGAAGGTCTGCATCGGTGTCTCCTTCAGTCGATCCGGCCGGCGCGGGCCAGCACGGCATTGAGCAGTACGTCGGCGCCCTGGGTCGCCTGTTCGGGAATCACGTCCTCGGCCTCGTTGTGGCTCAGGCCGCCGACGCAGGGGATGAACACCATGGCGGTCGGGCACATACGCGCCAGGTGGATAGCGTCGTGACCGGCGCCGCTGACGATATCCTGGTGCGAGTAGCCCAGCGTCCGCACGGCCTCGCGCACATGCCCCACGCAGTCGGCGTCGAAGGGTGTGGCCGGGCTGATCCAGTGCAGGCCGATCTCCAGCGCCAGTCCGCGGCGCACGGCGATGGCGTCGAGCAACGCGCGAACCTCCTGCTCCATGGCGGCAATCACATCGTCACGGTGGTGGCGCAGGTCGATGGTGAAGTCCAGCAGACCGGCAATGGTGTTGCGCGAGGACTTGGCAATTTCCAGCTGGCCGACGGTCACCAGCCCGTGGGGCGCAAAGCGCTGGGCCAACGCCTCGAGGGCCTGGATCATCTCGGCAGCGCCGAACAGAGCATCATGGCGCAGCGGCATCGGCGTGGTGCCGGCGTGGGCGGCCTGGCCGCTGACGCGAACGTCCAGCCAGCGAATCGACTGGCCCCCGGTGACCACGCCGACGTCGACGCCATTGTCCTCGAGGATCGGCCCCTGCTCGATGTGCGCCTCGAAATAAGAATCCAGGCGCCGGCCCAGCGGCAGATCGCCCCGCCAGCCAAGCTTCTGCAGCGCTTCGCCGACACTCACGCCCTCGGCATCCCGAGAGGCCAGCGCGGCCTCCAGCGGCATGGTGCCGGTGAAGGCGGCCGAGCCGAGCATGGCCGGGGTAAAGCGCGCGCCCTCCTCGTTGATCCAGACCGCGACTTCCAGCGGACGGCGACTACGAATACCGCGGTCGTTCAGGCTGCGCAGCACCTCCAGCCCGGCCAGCACACCGTAGACGCCGTCGAAACGGCCGCCCTCCGGCTGGGTGTCGAGGTGGCTGCCCATCACCACCGGCTCGAGGCTGTCGTCTTCACCCGCGCGGCGGGCGAAGAGGTTGCCCACTGGGTCGCGGCGCAGGCTCAGGCCGGCATCGCGGCACCAGCCTTCGAACAGCTCACGGCCGGCCCGATCCTCTTCGCTCAGCGCCAGCCGCCGCGAGCCACCACGGGCGGTGGCGCCGACCTTGGCCATGTCCATCAGGCTTGCCCACAGGCGGGCTCCATCGATCTTCAGCATTGCAGTCTCCTGGAAATCACGCCGCGGCAGACGCTGTGCGCACGCGCAAACGGCGGTCGAGACCGACGATGCACAACAGCGAAAGGCCGGCCAGCAGCGAATAGAAGAGCGCCAGCGGCAGCCACTGGCCCTCGAAACGGTGCGCCAGCCAAGTGCCGATCAGCGGAGTCAGGCCACCGGCGATGGCGCCGCAGACCTGGTAGGCGATGGAAATTGCCGAGTAGCGCACCCGGGTGTCGAACACCTCGCTGACGTAGCCGGCAATCACTGAATAGAAGCTGGACATGCAGACCACGGCCGTGGCGATGCCGAGCACAATGGCCAGCGTGTGGCCCTGGCTGACCAGCACGAACATCGGGTAGGGAGATGCCACCGCCAGCAGCGCCGCCAGCTTGAGGAAGCGCGCCGCGCCGATGGACTCGGCCAGGCGTGCGGCCAATGGCTGCACGCAGAACTGGATGAGTGCCACGTAGAACAGGCAATCGAGGATCAGCTTGCGGTCGATGGCCAGGTTCTGGGTGGAGTAGGAGATCATGAAGGTATTGGTGAAATAGACCCCGGCGATGCCGATGGTGTTGGCGCCGATGCACAACAGCAACGGCCGCCAGGCCGTACGCACGACTTCCAGCGCCGGCAGCTTGTGCTGTCGGGCCTGCTCCTTCACCCGCGCGAATTCCGGGGACTCGTTGACGCCCAGGCGAATCGCCAGGCCGACCACCAACATCAGCGCGCTGGCGAGGAACGGCAGGCGCCAGCCCCAGTCGAGGAACGCTGCGTTATCCATGCTGGTCACGGCCTTGAACGCCAGCAACGAGAGAATCAGCCCGGCAGGGCTGCCCAGTTGCGCGAACGAGGCGAAGAAGGTGCGTCGGCCACTGGGCGCGTGTTCGCCCGCCATCAGCACCGCGCCGCCCCACTCGCCGCCAACGGCGATGCCCTGGACAATGCGCAGCAACACCAGCAACGCCGGGGCGAGCAGGCCGATCTGTCCATAGGTCGGCAACAGGCCGATGCAGACGGTGGCAACCCCCATCATCACCAGGGTGACCAGGAGTGCCTTCTTGCGGCCGATGCGGTCGCCCAGATGGCCGAAAATCAGGCCGCCCAGCGGTCGGGCGAAGAAGCCCACGGCAAAGGTCCCGAAGGCCGCCATGGTGCTGAGGAACTGGCTGTCGGAGGGGAAGAACAGGGTGCCGAACACCAGGGCGGCGGCGGTGGCGTAGATATAGAAGTCGTACCACTCGATCATGGTACCGATGAAAGCGGCCGTGGCGGCGCGGACCGGCTGCGGTGCGGGCTGGGACATCTCAGGCTCCCGGATCTTGTCGATTGTTTTGGGCAGCGTATGCAAGGTCTCGGCGCTCTCCGGCGCCTGCGGGCGTTATCGCCCCCGGCCGGATAATCAGTCAATTTTCTAATCGTTATTCAAAGAATAATTACAGCTTATAATCGAAGAATTCACCCGCTGGAGCCCTGCGATGGAGCTTGGCCGCTTTCTCAATGACCGCCTGGACTGGAACCTACTGCGCACCTGGCTGGTGATCGGCCAGGAACGCAGCATCAGCCGCGCCGCCGCACGCCTGCACCTGACGCAGCCGGCGGTCAGCCAGGCCTTGCGCCGGCTGGAGGAACAACTGGGAGCGGACCTGGTGCAGCGGCGTGGACCACGCTTCGAGATCACCGCCTTGGGTGAGGAAATCCTGCGCATCGCCGGCGACGTCAACGGTAATGTCTCGCGCCTGGCCGCCGCCCTGGAGCAACCTGCCGACCAGGTGGTCGGCAAGGTTCGTCTGCTCAGCATCAGCCGCATCCAGTCGGATTTCTACGACGACTTCCTCACCGACTTCCACCGCGCGCACCCCGGCGTGGAGCTGGATGTAGAGGTCATGCGCAGCGCCGACGTGCTCAGCTCCCTGCAACAGAAGACCGCCACCCTTGGCCTGGCCCTGTGCCGACAGCCCTCGCCACGCCTGGAGCAGCGCGCCTTCCTGCGCCAGCGCTACGTGTTCCTCTGCGGCCGCCACCACAGGCTCTATGGCCGTCGCGAGCTGCACCTGGCCGACCTGCAGGGCGAGGACTACGTCACCTTCACCAGCGACCAGATCGGCGAAGTGCTCTCGCCGCTGACCATCTTCCGTGACCAACAAGGCTTCACCGGCAAGCTGGTGGCCTCCTCCCCCAGTCTTGAGGAAGTCCGCCGCCTGGTCTGCTGCGGCTTCGGCATCGGCTGCCTGCCGCGCCACATAGTCGCCGACGACCTGGCACAGGGGCGCCTGTGGGCACTGCCGCCCGAAGAAGGCGTGGCCGATGTGGATATCCATCTACTGTGGAACCGCGAACAGAAACACACGCAGGCCGAGCGCTGTTTCCTCGGCGAGTTGCTCAAGCGCATGGAACAGGTCCCGGTGGAGCAGCGACTCCTATCGTCCCCATAGGTGGAGCCGGCGGCCGCGAATCCCTACAATCGCCGCTCGCTTGTAGGAGACCGCACGATGCTGATGGTGATTTCCCCCGCCAAGACCCTGGACTACGACACCGCGCCGGTGACGCAGCGCTTCACCCTGCCCGAGCATCTGGACGATGCCCAGGAGCTGATCGGCATCCTGCGGGAACTGACCCCGGCGCAGATCGCCGAACTGATGCACCTGTCGGACAAGCTGGCCGGCCTCAACGCCGCGCGCTTCGGTAGCTGGCACCCGGATTTCACCCCCGCCAACGCCAAGCAGGCGCTGCTGGCCTTCAAGGGTGACGTCTATACCGGCATGCAGGCCGAGGACTTCAGCGAAGCCGACTTCGCTTTTGCCCAGCGCCACCTGCGTATGCTCTCCGGCCTCTATGGCGTGCTGCGCCCGCTGGACCTGATGCAGCCGTATCGCCTGGAAATGGGCACCAAACTGGCCAACGGCCGGGGCAAGGACCTCTACGCCTTCTGGGGCGAGCGCATCAGCAGCTGGCTGAACGAGTCCCTGGCTGAACAGGGCGATGACGTACTGCTGAACCTGGCGTCCAACGAATACTTCGGTGCGGTGAAGCGCAAGGCCCTCAACGCACGGGTGATCGACACCGAGTTCAAGGACCTGAAGAACGGTCAGTACAAGATCATCAGCTTCTACGCCAAGAAGGCCCGCGGGATGATGGCGCGCTACGTGATCAAGGAACGCCTGACCCACCCCGAAGGCCTGAAGGACTTCAACTACGCAGGCTACGCGTACAGCGCCGAGCACTCCAAGGCCGACCAGCTGGTATTTTTGCGCGACCACGCCGACGATTGATTCGCCCTACCTGCTGCACCAGACGGGAGCCTTGAGGCTCCCGTTTTCGTTTCCGCGCCCAAAACCAGCAGGGGCGTCTGTTCGATTCGCCAGCAAGCTCGTACACAGGGCGCCCAGCGCAGATTGCTCACGCCGGTTCGCCTCCTGAATCGCCGCTGATTCCAAGTGGCCTGTAAGCCATTGACCATAAGACCACCCGCTCCGGAGTGGCGGAACTGTACGTTTTATGCCCAAAACACCCCTTAAAGACCCTACGTACAAAAGGGGCAAAATGACCGTTCGTCTGCTTCAGGATTAATCGTGAGAAATTTTTTCGAGCGTCCGGACCGGTCCTAAGGATGGAAATCGTCCTGATTCGCTACCCCCCTTGTAATCCATTGGCCAGTAACAGCCCTTGGCCATGACATGCATTTCACGATTGCAGTTTGCAAGATGGAAAGCTGAACGGGAGCTGAACGAATGTGTTGACGACGATAGCCGGTCGTTTTTAACGAAAAATTCAATGGAACTTTAACGCACCATGCACTTTGCATTAAGCAAAAAAAGCCGTGGTTTGCCATCAGCGCAGCATCAAGTGATATCAATTGGATATTTCAAATGATTTCAGAGGCGGGATGGGCGGAAGGAACTAACCGACTTACGGATAAATCCTATTTGCGCAACGACCATCGATGGCAATGCGAAAGTGCCTCGATGGGAAGTTGGAGTTTCAGTTCCAAGGTTATTCCGTCTGGCACTAGCCATTCCCTAACCAGAACTGCAACCCCATGAAATAACTGAACTTTTCAGATGACGAGGCAATCATCTAACCAGACTGGAGCACGCCAGGCGGACTTTGCACCAACTTTGCAACCCGTCTGAAACATAACAGGGCAAACATTCAGAGTTTGCACCGAGACTGTGCTCGAAAGTTTAGCACTCGATTCCCATGCCTGCCTGGAAGGAAGTACGAAGGACACTTGAACAGTGAACTTCGCGGGTTCTTGCAACCTTTAAAAAGCGCCCCACAGGGCAACTCTAAACAGTTCGACCATTGAAGAGGTGAATGCGATGCGTATCAGCATCTTTGGTCTTGGGTATGTTGGCGCAGTATGTGCCGGCTGCCTGTCCGCACGAGGCCACGAAGTCGTTGGGGTGGATGTCTCCACCACCAAGATCGATCTGATCAACAACGGGAAGTCGCCCATCGTCGAACCGGGCCTGGAGCCTCTGCTCGAGCAGGGCATCCGCACCGGTCGCCTGTCGGGCACCACCGACTTCAAGAAGGCCGTACTGGACACCGACGTGTCGTTCATCTGCGTCGGCACCCCGAGCAAGAAGAATGGCGATCTGGACCTGGGCTACATCGAGTCCGTCTGCCGCGAGATCGGCTACGCCATCCGCGAGAAGAAGGAGCGCCACACCGTGGTCGTGCGCAGCACCGTGCTGCCGGGCACCGTGAACAACGTAGTGATTCCGATCATCGAGGACTGCTCGGGCAAGAAGGCCGGCGCCGATTTCGGCGTGGGCACCAACCCGGAGTTCCTGCGCGAATCCACTGCGATCAAGGACTACGATTTCCCGCCCATGACCGTCATCGGTGAACTGGACGCCCAGACCGGCGACCTGCTCGAAGAGATCTACCGCGAGCTGGACGCGCCGATCATCCGCAAGACCATCGAGGTCGCCGAGATGATCAAGTACACCTGCAACGTCTGGCACGCCGCCAAGGTCACCTTCGCCAACGAGATCGGCAACATCGCCAAGGCCGTCGGCGTCGATGGCCGCGAAGTGATGGACGTGATCTGCCAGGACCGCAAGCTGAACCTGTCGCGCTACTACATGAAGCCCGGCTTCGCCTTCGGCGGCTCCTGCCTGCCCAAGGACGTGCGCGCCCTCACCTACCGCGCCAGCCAGCTGGACATCGAGCACCCGATGCTCGGCTCGATCATGCGCAGCAACCAGCACCAGGTGCAGAAGGCCTTCGACATCATCGCCGCCCATGGCAGCCGCAAGGTCGGCCTGCTCGGCCTGTCGTTCAAGTCCGGCACCGACGACCTGCGCGAAAGCCCGCTGGTGGAACTGGCCGAAATGCTCATCGGCAAGGGCTACGAGCTGCAGATCTTCGACCGCAACGTCGAGTACGCCCGCGTCCATGGCGCGAACAAGGAGTACATCGAATCGAAGATCCCGCACGTTTCTTCCTTGCTGGTCTCCGACCTGGACGCCGTCGTGAAGTCCTCCGACGTCCTGGTACTGGGCAACGGCGACGAACTGTTCGTCGACGTGGTGAAGCAGGCGCCCGAAGGCAAGAAGGTCGTCGACCTGATCGGCTTCATGCCAAGCGTCACAGACGAGCGCGCCGAAGGCATCTGCTGGTAAGCGCCATTACCACCCGCGGGGGAGATGGGTGCAAGCGCATGCCCTCTCCCCCGCCCTCTCCCTGAAGGGAGAGGGAGTTGTCCGTGCCGGCTGACACCACGGTTTCATCCTGCACCGAACAGGTCCCCTCTCCCTTCATGGGGGGGACGCCTAGTCAGAGGGTTAGGGAGAGGGCCGCCCAGCGCGCATACCACTCCCTTGCCCTCAAAATGCGACAGACGGATTTCGACGATGGATACCTACAAACGAGTGATCGGTGAAGCCACGGGCTGGCTGGTCTTCCTCAGCCTGCTGATGCTGCTGGCACTGCTGGTGCCACCGACCGTGTTCGACGCCAACTCCAAGGACTTCCTGCTGCTGATCGGCGCGGTCGGCATCTGGCGCTACTCCATGGGCGGCCTGCACTTCCTGCGCGGCATGCTGTTCCTTTACGTGGTCTATCCGCACTACCGCCGCAAGGTCCGCAAGCTGGGCGAGGCGGCCGATCCGTCCCACGTGTTCCTGATGGTCACCAGTTTCCGTATCGACGCGCTGACCACCTCCATGGTCTATCGCTCGGTCATCGAAGAAGCCATCCACTGCGGCTACCCCACCACCGTGGTGTGCTCCATCGTCGAGATGTCCGACGAGGTGCTGATCAAGCAGCAGTGGCAGAAGCTCAACCCGCCGGAGCACGTGAAGCTCGACTTCGTGCGCATCCCCGGCACCGGCAAGCGCGACGGCCTGGCCCATGGTTTCCGCGCCATCTCGCGTCACCTGCCGGACGAAGACGCGGTGGTCGCGGTGATCGATGGCGACACCGTGCTGGAGCCCGGCGTGGTGAAGAAGACCGTGCCCTGGTTCAAGCTCTTCCCCAATGTCGGCGGCCTGACCACCAATGAGTTCTGCGAAGTGCAGGGCAGCTATGTGATGAGCGAGTGGCACAAGCTGCGTTTCGCCCAGCGCCACATCAACATGTGCTCCATGGCCCTGTCCAAGCGCGTGCTGACCATGACCGGGCGTATGTCGGTGTTCCGTGCCGCCGTGGTCACCGATCCGGACTTCATCACCGACGTGGAAAGCGACCACCTGGACCACTGGCGCCTGGGCCGTTTCCAGTTCCTCACCGGTGACGACAAGTCCAGCTGGTACAGCCTGATGCGCCTGGGCTACGACACCTTCTACGTGCCGGATGCGGCGATCAACACGGTCGAGCACCCGCCGGAGAAGAGCTTCATCAAGGCCAGCCGCAAGCTGATGTTCCGCTGGTACGGCAACAATCTGCGGCAGAACTCCCGCGCCCTGGCCCTGGGCCCGCAACGCCTGGGCTGGTTCACCAGCGTGGTGCTGTTCGACCAGCGCCTGTCGATGTGGACCTGCCTGCTGGGCCTGGTGGCCGCGATCATCGCCAGCATCAAGTACAGCATCGCCTTCCTGCTCATCTACCTGCTGTGGATCGGCATCACCCGCTTCGTGCTGACCCTGCTGCTGTCGCTGTCGGGCCACCACATCGGGCCGGCCTACCCCGCCATTCTTTATTACAACCAGATCGTCGGTGCCCTGGTGAAGATCTACGTGTTCTTCCGCCTCGACCAGCAGTCGTGGACCCGCCAGAACACCAAGCTCGACCGCGGACTGGCCAGCTTCCAGCGCTGGTTCAACACCTGGTCCTCGCGAGCCATGACCTTCTCCGCGGCCAGTATTTTCGTCGCCGTACTGCTGACCATCGTCTGAAGACACTTTTGGCAAAGCCTTCCCCCATTTAGCTACGAACAGGACTCGACCTCATGAATACCGCCGTCAACGTCAATGTCGTGCACGAATCCGAAGCCCAGCGCCAGCATGCGCGGGTGAAGCTGCCCGCCCGCATCCGCTTCATCGGATCCCATCGCGAGGGCGTCGACGCCCGTCTGCTGGACCTCTCCGCCGGCGGCTTCGCGTTCACTGCCGCGAACAACACACCCGTGCAGGTCGGCGACCTGCACAAGGGCAAGCTGCTGTTCCAGATCGACAGCATCAGCTTCTCCCTGGAAGTGGAGTTCCAAGTGCGCTCGTACGATCGCGAAAGCGCCCGCGTGGGTTGCGAATTCCAGCACCTGAAGCCGCGCGAGATCGCCGCCCTGCGCTACCTCATCACCTCCTACCTGGCCGGTGAAGTCGTGAGCGTCGGCGACATGCTCAATACCCTGCAGCGCGAGAACTTCACCAAGGCCCGCAAGCACGGCGCAGGTTCCGGCGGCATGGGCTTCTTCGGCCGCTTCCGCGCGGTCACCGTGAGCACCGCGATCTTCGTGGTTGGCGTCGGCGCCTTCGCGGTGATCCTCAACCAGATCTACAACCTGTACTTCGTCACCCACGCCGACTCGGGCGTGGTGAGCGTCGCCAGCCAGCAGATCACCATGCCGCGCGAGGGCACCGTGGAAAGCCTGGTGGAGCCGGGCGCCGACGTCGCCAAGGGCGCGCCCATCGCCTCCTTCTCCGCCAACCTGCTGGACCTGCTCAAGGGCAACCTGACCGAAGAACAGCTCAACCCGAGCAACATCGAGAAGCTCTTCGGCCACCAGATGAAAGGCACCCTGACCAGCCCGTGCGACTGCCGTGTGGTCGAGCAGCGCGTCGCCAACGGCCAGTTCGCCAACAAGGGAGACGTGATCTTCACCCTGACCCCGCGCGACAGCAACGCCACCATCGAGGCGCGCTTCCCCTACCGCAACGCCGCCGAGCTCTCCCCCGGCACCCACGTGAACTTCCAGGTCGCTGGCGACGCCGAAGTGCGCGGCGGCCGCATCCTGCGCACTGCCCCGGTGGACGGCGACCTGTCCTCGGAAATCCGTGTGCAGATCACCCCCGACCAGCCGCTCGACAGCCAGATGGCTGGCCGCCCGACTGAAGTCAGCATCGGCGGCTTGCCGGGCCGCACCCTGCTGAACAAGGCGATGGCCCTGGCCACCGCCCGCTAAGAGGACCGCCCGCATGAATCGACCTGTCTTGCGACACGCCCCGCACCTGGCCCTGGCGCTCGCCATCGCCGCGGCCGCCGGTTGCGCCGGCCTGCCCGACCAGCGGCTGGCCCAGGAAGCCCTGGAACGCGGCGACATCGCCACCGCCCAGGCCAACTTCCAGTCCCTGGCGACCCTGGGTTACGCCGACGCACAGGTCGGACTGGCCGACATGCAGGCCGCCACCGGCGATCCCGAGGAACAGGCCCGCGCCGAGAAGCTCTACCGCGAAGCCGCCGAGAGCTCGCCGCGCGCCCGCGCCCGCCTGGGCAAGTGGCTGGCGGCCAAGCCCGGCGGTACCGACGCCGAGCACCGCGAAGCCGAGCAGCTACTGACCCGCGCCTTCGACGAAGGCGAGGACAGCGCGCTGGTTCCGCTGATCGTCCTCTACCTGCAGTACCCACAGGCCTGGCCGAACGTGAATCCGCAGCAGCGCATCGACCAGTGGCGCGCCCAGGGTCTGCCGCAGGCCGACCTCGCGCAGATCATCCTGTATCGCACCCAGGGCACCTACGACCAGCACCTGGGCGAAGTCGAGCAGGTCTGCCAACGCTGGCTGACCCGCATGGACGTGTGCTGGATGGAACTGGCCACCGTGTACCAGAAACAGGGCAACGCGGATAAGCAGAAGGCCCACATCGAAGCGCTCAAGGCAGGCTGGAAGGCCGGCCGCGTTCCGTCCGAGCGCGTCGAGTCGGTGGCCGGCGTGCTGGCCGACCCGAACATCGGCACCGCCGACTCGCAGGCCGCGCAAGCGCTGCTCAACGAGATCGCGCCGACCTACCCGGCCGCCTGGGTCAGCCTGGCCAAGCTGCAATACGACAACCCCGACCTGGGCGACCTCGACCAGATGCTCGACTACCTGAAAAAGGCCCAGGACGCCGCGCAGCCCCGCGCCGAACTGCTGTTGGGCCGCCTCTACTACGACGGCAAGTGGGCGCCGCAGGAGCCGCAGAAGGCCGAACAGCACCTGCTCAAGGCCGCCGCCACCGAGCCCCAGGCGCACTACTACCTGGGCCAGATCTACCGCCGTGGCTTCCTCGGCAAGGTCTACCCGCAAAAGGCCGTGGACCACCTGCTGATCGCCGCGCGCGCCGGTCAGGCGAGCGCCGACATGGCCCTGGCACAGCTGTATTCGCAGGGCCGTGGCATTCGGCCGAATCTGGTCAACGCTTACGTGTTCGGCGAGCTCGCCCAGCGCCAGCAGGTCCCCACCGCCAGTGACCTGATGGCGCAGATCGAGCCGCAGATACAACCGGCCGACCGCACTGCGGCCCAGCAGTTGCTCAAGCGCGAAGAACAAGCGCGCGGGGCCAACTGGCAAGCCACCGTCAGCCTCCTGCAGAACAATCAGGAACAAGAAAACCTATGAAGCGCATTGACCCGATGACCACCCCGCCGTTTGCTCTTATCGAAGGGATTAAGCCGCGAGCTCTGGCTACCGCTGTTCGCCGCGCACGCCTGTTCCCCGTCATGGTCGGCGCCGGCCTGAGCCTGGCCAGCACCCTCCTGGGCAGCCTCGCCCACGCGGCAGAAGAGCCGCCGAAGAACTTCGGCCTCGACATCAAGGTGACCGCCGAATCCGAGGACGACCGCGACCTGGGCACCGCCCGCGGCGGCGACCTCAATGGCATCGGCCTGGACGTCCGCCCCTGGGCCTTCGGCCAGTGGGGTGACTGGAGCGCCTATGTGATGGGCCAGGCGGTCGCCGCCACCGACACCATCCAGACCGACACCCTGCAGAACGACGACGTCAACGACACCAGCCGCGGCAGCAGCGACAACAAGCGCGAGCCCGACGACGCCTACCTGGCCCTGCGCGAATTCTGGGTCGATTACGCCGGCCTCACCCAATACCCCGGCGAGCACCTGCGCTTCGGTCGCCAGCGCCTGCGCGAAGACAGCGGCATGTGGCAGGACACCAACATCGAAGCGCTGAACTGGACCTTCGACACCACCCTGTTGCGTGCCCACCTCGGCGCTGCCCAGCGCTTCTCCGACTACCGCACCGACATCACCGACCTCGCGCCGGAAGACAAGGACCGCACCCACGTCTTCGGCGATATCTCCACGCAGTGGATGCCACAGCACTGGGTCGGCCTGCGCCTGCACCATTCCGACGACAGCGGCAGCCTGCCGGATCCGGGCGAGACCGTCGATTCGCTGGACAAGCGCTCCACCGGCGACCTCACCTGGGTCGGCATCGAGGCCAACGGCGACGGCTACAACTGGCGCTCGCAGATGCCCATCAACTACTGGGCCAGCGCCACCTGGCTGACCGGCAACCGCGACCGCCTGACCACTGTCCCGGTGAACGGCGAGCGCGTCGCCGCCGGCAAGCAGAGCGGCGACGTGGATGCCTACGGCGCCGACCTGGGCCTGCGCTGGAACATCGACGAGCAATGGCGCGTCGGCGGCGCCTACGCCCGCGGCAGTGGCGGCGGCAAGAACGGCGAAGATCAGTTCGAACAGACCGGCCTGGAGAGCAACCGCTCCAACTTCACCGGCACCCGCGCCCGCGCGCACCGTTTCGGCGAGGCGTTCCGCGGCGAACTGTCGAACCTCGAGGCTGCCACTCTGTTCGGCTCCTGGCAGCTGCGCGACGACTACGACGCCAGCGTCATCTACAACAAGTTCCGCCGTGTGGACAGCGACTCGGATATCGGCAACAGCGGCATCACCGCTCCGCTGGTCAACGATTCCAAGGACATCGGCCAGGAAGTCGACCTCGTCGTGACCAAGTACTTCAAGCAGGGCCTGCTGCCGGCTTCGATGAGCCAGGCGATCGACGAGCCGTCTGCGCTGATCCGCTTCCGCGGCGGCGTGTTCAAGCCCGGCGACGCCTACGGCAGCCACGTCGACTCGACCATGCACCACGCCTTCGTCGACGTGATCTGGCACTTCTGAGGACTGTAGCGATGACCCTCCACCGGATTCCCCAGCTCGCTTTACGCCGCTCCCGCTGCGTGGCCGGGTATCCGGCGGAGGCCCGCGCGCAAGGAGACACGGCCATGAACCGCCACCCGATACACGCCCTGCCGCTGACCGCGCTGCTGCTCGGCGGCCTGCTCAGCGCCGGCGCGCCGGCCTGGGCGGCGCAGCCCGCGGCCAAGGCCGAAACCAGCGCCGCCCAGGCCAAGAAGGCCGACGCCGCGAAAGCAGGCACGGCCACCGAGGACGAAAACGCCCCGGCCGAACAACCGGGCGCCGAGCCGGGCCACACCCAGACGCTCAAGCAATCGGGCAACTACACCGTCACCGCCGCCCCCAGCGAACCGCTGCACCTGGAGCCGCCCAAGCTGCCCGACCTCTCCGGCTACACCGCCGAGGCGGTGGAGAAGAAGATCGTGCGCAACAAGCGCGGCAAGGCGCAGATCCAGCGCATGGTGCAGCAGCAGCCGCTGAAGGAGTTCACCGGCGGCAAGAACCGTCTCGGCGAATGGGTGAAACGCCAGCGCCAGATGCCCCAGGCAATCTTCATCGACGGCGGCTACGTGAACCTCACGGAGCTGGCCGGCAAGTTGCCCAAGACGGCCCTGGAACAGACCGAGCCCGGCGTATTCATCGCCCGCCTGCCCATCGTCGTCAGCCAGGGCGCGACCCTGGAAATCGACGGCAAGGTCAAGGAACTGCGCCTGTCCCAGGACCGCGGCGCGTTCCTGGTCAACGACGGCAAGCTGTTCGTGCGTGACACCAGGGTCACCGCCTGGAACGAGGCGAAGAAGGAACCGGCCTGGTTCAAGGAGCCCAACGAGTTCCGCCCCTTCCTGATCTCCTGGGGCGGCGCCGAGGCCTACCTGGTCAACAGCCATTTCACGAGCTTCGGCTACAACGCGTCCAAGGCCTACGGCATCTCCATCTCGCAGTACAGCCCGGGCATGGACAAGACCATGAAGCGCCCGCGTCCCCAGGGCTGGGTGCTCAACTCGACATTCGAGGACGCCTGGTACGGCTTCTACTGCTACGAGGCGGATGACCTGGTGGTACGCGGCAATACCTACAAGAACAACATCGTCTACGGCATCGACCCGCACGACCGTTCGCATCGGCTGATCATCGCCGAGAACACCGTCTACGGGACGAAGAAGAAGCACGGCATCATCGTTTCCCGTGAGGTCAACGACAGCTGGATCATCCACAACAAGACCTACGACAACCACCTCTCCGGGATCGTCCTCGACCGTAATTCCGAGCGCAACCTGGTGGCCTACAACGAGGTGTACCGCAACCACTCCGACGGCATCACCCTCTACGAGTCGGGTGACAACCTCATCTACGGCAACCAGGTGCTGGCCAACCTGCGCCACGGCATCCGCATCCGTAACAGCGTGAACATCCGCCTGTACGAGAACCTCGCGGCCGGCAACAAGCTGATCGGCGTCTACGGGCACATCAAGGACCTTTCCGACACCGACCGCAACATCGATCTCGACCCCTTCGACACCAAGGTCTCGCTGATCGTGGTCGGCGGCAAGCTGGCCGGCAACGGCTCCGGCCCGCTGTCGGTGGATTCGCCGCTGTCGCTGGAGCTCTACAAGGTGGCCATGCTCGGCCCGACCAAATCTTCCGGCATCTCCTTCAACGGCGTGCTCGGCGAGAAGCAGGACCAGATCCTGGACCTGCTGGTGCGCCAGCAACGCGCGGTGCTGATCGACCCCGTCGAAAGCCAGGCCGAACTGCAGAACTGAGGACCCGACGACCATGAAAAGACTGACCATCAACCTGCTGCGCCTGTCGGGCCTCTCCGCCGCCCTGCTGCTCGCCCACCAGGCCGGCGCCGCCGATGCGCCGAGCTATTCCGCGCAGCCGGCCGCCGGGCTCTGCCCCACCGCCGCCAACGAGGCAGCGTACAACACCAAGTATCTGGGCTTCTTCACTCACCTGGTGCCCGCCCAGGAAGACTGGCTGTTCCGCACCACCTACGACCTGCGCACCGACTTCGGCACCACACCCGAGGGCTGGCGCGAGCTCAAGCAGCTGCGCGACGAACTCAAGCGCAAGGGCATCGACCTGGTGGTGGTCTACCAGCCCACCCGCGGCCTGGTGAACCGCGAGAAGCTCAACCCGCAGGAGAAGGCCAGCTTCAACTTCGAACTGGCGAAGAAGAACTACCAGGCGACCATCGCGCAGTTCCGCAAGGCCGGCATCTACACCCCGGACTTCTCGCCGCTGTTCGACGAGAAGGAAGAGCACCCCTACTACTTCAAGGGCGACCACCACTGGACGCCTTACGGCGCGATGCGCAGCGCGAAGATCGTGGCCGAGACGCTGAAGGAAATCCCCGCCTACAACGACATTCCGAAGAAGGAATTCGAGAGCAAGCGCGTGGGCCTGCTGTCCAAGCTGGGCACCTTCCACAAGGCCGCCGCGCAGCTGTGCGGCAGCAGCTACGCACCGCAATACGTCGATCGCTTCGAGACCGAACCGGTGGGCGATTCGGGCGGCGGCGATCTGTTCGGTGAAGGCGGCGATGCCCAGGTCGCGCTGGTGGGCACCTCCAACAGCGGCCCGGCCTACAACTTCGCCGGCTTCCTGGAGCAGTACGGCAAGGTCGACATCCTCAACAACGCCGTGTCCGGCGGCGGCTTCGACAGCTCCCTGCTGGCCTACATGACCAGCAAGGAATTCCACGACAAGCCGCCGAAGATCCTCATCTGGGAATTCGCCACCCACTACGACATGGCGCAGAAGAGCTTCTACCGCCAGGCCATGCCACTGGTGGACAACGGCTGCGCCGACGGCAAGCCGGCCATCAGCCGCAAGGTCAAGCTGCATGCGGGCAGCAACGAAGTGCTGCTCAACAGCGGCGCGCTGCCGATCCGCTCGGGCAGCTACACCGCCGACGTCACCTATTCCGACCCCGGTGTACACGAACTCAAGAACACCATCTGGTACATGAACGGTCGTCGCGAGCAGCTGAAGATCGAGCAGTCCAAGGCCGTGGACACCGGCGGACGCTACGTCTTCGAGCTGCGCAACGACGAGGACTGGTCGAACCAGCAGTTCCTCTCCCTGGAGATCGAGGCGCCGGAAGACATGCCGGCGGGCCTGGAAGTCGAGGCCAAGCTCTGTCAGACGCCCAAAGCCAAGTCGGCCGACGTGGCCGCCAACTAGGAGCCTGCTCAGGGTCTCGCCGAGCGCAGCTCAGGCAAGGCGAGAGCAGGCGAGGAAGCGCAGTTTACGAGTGGTAAATGAGCATTTCGAGCCTGCTTTCAACGCCGCCTGAGCAAGCACAGGCAGACATCGAACAGGCTCAGACTCGAGGGAGTTAATTCCATGCCCAGCCTACGCAAGATCAAGACACCCGTTGCCGCCCGCATCGGCCTGACCGTCGCGGTGCTAGGCGCCCTGTTCGGTGGCGAGGCCACCACCTATGCCGCCGACCTGATGCCGCCGCCGGGCTACTTCTCCGCCGTCGGCGACAAGGGCAGCAAGAAGGATTCGGGCAACTGCCCGACTCCGCCGACGCCCTACACCGGCAGCCTGCAGTTCACCAGCAAGTACAAGGGCTCGGACTCGGCGCGCGCGACCCTGAATGCGGATGCGGAGAAAGAGTTCCGCAGCCAGATCAAGGACATCACCGACATGGAGCGCGGCGCCACCAAGCTCATCACCCAGTACATGCGCAGCGGCAACAAGGGCGATCTGGACTGCGCGATGAACTGGCTGACGTCCTGGGCCGAAGCCGGCGCGCTGGAAAGCAGCGACTACAACCATACCGGCAAGTCCATGCGCAAATGGGCACTTGGCAGCCTGTCGTCCTCCTACATGCGCCTGAAGTTCTCCAGCAGCCGCCCGCTGATGGCCTACACCGAGCAGTCGAAGGCGATCGAGAACTGGTTCAGCACCCTGGGCAGCCAGGTGGTGCGCGACTGGAGCGACCTGCCGCTGAAGAAGATCAACAACCACTCCTACTGGGCCGCCTGGTCGGTGATGTCCACCGCCGTGGTGACCAACCGCCGCGACCTGTTCGACTGGTCGGTGGAGGAATTCAAGGTGGCCGCCAACCAGGTGGACGCCGACGGCTACCTGCCCAACGAACTCAAGCGTCGCCAGCGCGCCCTCTCCTACCACAACTACTCGCTGCCGCCGCTGACCATGATCGCCGCCTTCGCCCAGGTGAACGGCGTCGACCTGCGCCAGGAGAACAACGGCGCCCTGCAGCGCCTGGCCAACCGCGTGATGCAAGGCGTGGACGACCAGGACGCCTTCGACGAGAAGACCGGCAACGACCAGGACATGGCCGACCTGAAGGAGAACAGCAAGTTCGCCTGGCTGGAACCCTACTGCGCGCTCTACAGCTGCGCGCCCAAGACCCAGGACTGGAAGAAGAAGATGGAGCCGTTCAACAGCTTCCGCCTGGGAGGTGAAGTGACCAAGGTTTTCAACCGACAGGGGGCGGGGAGCTGAAGCCGAAAGGCAAGAGCCCCTCTCCCCCGCCCTCTCCCTGAAGGGAGAGGGAGCTTTCCGAGTGTTCGGGAAGCACTGAGTCAGCCGGCCGGCACGAAAACAACCGCCGGCACGGATACCCCCTCTCCCTTCAGGGAGAGGGCTGGGGAGAGGGAACCCCCAACGCCGAAATACCGGCAAGCAACACCCCCGACCCGCGCAACAAAGACGCGGGCGGGCGCAACAGATTAAGCACCACCAGGGGAGGAATTGGCGGGTTGCCCCGGCCTTTCCTCAAGGCGTCGAGAAGACGCCGGAAGGTCCGGAGCCACTCAAGGTTTGAAGCTCCAGAGAGAGACGCGGAATGGTCTTTTCTTCCAACGTGTTCCTGTTCCTGTTCCTGCCGGTCTTCCTCGGCCTGTACTACCTGAGCGGGAACCGCTACCGGAACCTCCTGTTGCTGGTCGCCAGCTACATCTTCTACGCCTGGTGGCGGGTGGACTTCCTCCTGCTGTTCGCCGGCGTCACCGTGTTCAACTACTGGATCGGCCTGCGCATCGGCGCGGCCGGCGTACGCACCAAGGCCGCACAGCGCTGGCTGGTCCTCGGCGTGGTGGTCGACCTCTGCGTGCTGGGCTACTTCAAGTACGCCAACTTCGGCGTCGACAGCCTCAACGAGATCATCACCTCGTTCGGCATGCAGCCCTTCGTGCTGACCCACATCCTGCTGCCCATCGGCATCAGCTTCTACACCTTCGAATCGATCAGCTACATCATCGACGTGTACCGCGGCGATACGCCGGCCACGCACAACCTGATCGACTTCGCGGCGTTCGTGGCGATCTTCCCACACCTGATCGCCGGCCCGGTGCTGCGCTTCAAGGACCTGGTCGACCAGTTCAACCACCGCACCCACACCGTCGACAAGTTCGCCGAAGGCTGCACCCGCTTCATGCAGGGCTTCGTCAAGAAGGTGTTCATCGCCGACACCCTGGCGGCGGTGGCCGACCACTGCTTCGCCCTGCAGGACCCGACCACGGGCGACGCCTGGCTCGGCGCGCTGGCCTACACCGCGCAGCTGTACTTCGACTTCTCCGGCTACAGCGACATGGCCATCGGCCTGGGGCTGATGATGGGCTTCCGCTTCATGGAGAACTTCAACCAGCCCTATATCAGCCAGTCCATCACCGAGTTCTGGCGGCGCTGGCACATCAGCCTGTCCACCTGGCTGCGCGACTACCTCTACATCAGCCTGGGCGGCAACCGCGGCACCACTTTCCAGACCTACCGCAACCTGTTCCTCACCATGTTGCTGGGCGGTTTGTGGCACGGCGCCAACGTCACCTACATCATCTGGGGCGCCTGGCACGGCGTGTGGCTGGCCATCGAGCGCGCCCTGGGCGTGAACGCCGCGCCGCGCGTGCTCAACCCGCTGAAATGGGCCTTCACCTTCCTGCTGGTGATCGTCGGCTGGGTGATCTTCCGCGCCGAGAACCTGCACGTGGCCTGGCGCATGTACGAAGCCATGTTCAGCTTCGGCGACTGGAAACTCTCCGAGCTCAACCGCGCCAGCCTCACCGGTCTGCAGGTCGGCACCCTGGTCATCGCCTACCTTGTGCTCGCCTTCTTCGGCCTGCGCCAGTTCTACAACCAGCCGATGCAGAGCAAGGCGCCCAAGGCCGCGGCGAAGGCCGAAGCGGTTGACGCCGACGGCCCGGCCAGCGCCCAGCCGCGCACCCCGGCCATGGCCCAGCAGGACCCGGCGGCCATCGCCTATTCGCCCAGCGGCGCCGCCGTCTACCAGCCGCACTGGATGACCCAGCTGCCGGTGCTGGCCACCCGCGTCGCCCTGCTCCTGCTGTTCGCCGCCTCGGTGCTCAAGCTCTCGGCGCAGAGCTACTCGCCGTTCCTCTACTTCCAGTTCTGAGCGAGGCCATCATGACAGTAGAAACCAAGAGCATCGCCAAACCCCTCCAGTACGCCTACATCGCCGCCTTCGGCGGGATGTTGCTGGGCCTGGCCGGCTGGTCGCTGAAGGCATTCCCCAGCTTCTCCGCCGCCGAAGGCACCACCGTGCTCAATGGCAAGCTGGCCCACGCCTTCGAAGGCCACTACGACGACGAATTCCCCATCAAGCGCCTGGGCACCAACCTCTGGGCTGCGCTGGACTACACCCTCTTCGACGAAGGCCGCCCGGGCGTGGTGATCGGCAAGGACGGCTGGCTGTTCACCGATGAAGAGTTCAAGCCCGCCCCTACCCAGCAGCAGCTCGAGGACAACTGGGCGCTGGTGCGCGGCGTGCAGCAGGAGCTCGAACGCCGCGGCGTGAAGCTGGTGCTGGCGATCATCCCGGCCAAGACCCGCCTCTACCCCGAGTACGTCGGCAAGGAGCAACCGGCGGCCCTGCACGCCTCGCTCTACACCGACTTCCTGCAGCGCGCCCGCCAGGCCGGCATGGCCGCGCCCGAGCTGCTGGAAACGATGGAAAAAGCCAAGGACAACGGCCAGGTGTTCCTGCGCACCGACACCCACTGGACCCCGCTGGGTGCCGAAGCCGTGGCCCAGCGCCTGGGCGAAAGCATCCGCGCCAGCGTCGGCTCCGAGCTGCCGACCCAGAGCTTCGTCACCGAGGCCGGCAAGAGCAGCGCGCACAAGGGCGACCTGCTGACGTTCCTGCCCCTGGACCCGTTGTTCACCAACCTGCTGCCTGAAGAAGACCAGCTGCAGCAGCGCCAGACCCACCCGGCCGAGGACGCCGCTGGCGCCACCGACAACGGCGGCGGCGACCTCTTCGGCGATAGCGCCCAGCCGCAGGTTGCCCTGGTCGGCACCAGCTACAGCGCCAATCCGCGCTGGAACTTCGCCGGCGCCCTCAAGCAGGCGCTCTCGGCGGATGTCATCAACTACGCCAAGGAGGGCAAGGGTCCGCTGGAACCGATGCTCGAACTCCTGCAGGACGAAGGCTTCAAGCAGAAGCCGGCGCAACTGCTGGTGTGGGAATTCCCCGAACGCTACCTGCCGATGCACAGCGACCTGAGCCAGTTCAACCCGGACTGGGTGGCGCAATTGCGGGCAGCAGGCAGCCGCGACGAACGCCTGGCTTCCAACCAGGGCGCAGCGCACTGAACCACAGAACCCACGGCGCACCGAGCGCTGAAAGGGGCACCACCCGTGCCCACCAGAGAGAAGATGGAGGTACACCCCATGAACCGCATGACCTTTAACCGACTGAGCATTCGCACCCTGAAGTCGTCCGCCCTGGCACTGGCCCTGGGCGCCGCATCCTTCGGCGCCTTCGCCGGTGGGGAAGGCGCACTCTACGGCCCGCAGGCTCCCAAGGGCTCCACCTTCGTACGGGCCTACAACGCGGGCAGCGGCGAGCTGTCCGTCAGCGTCGGCAACGCCACCCTGAACGACATCTCGCCGCTGGGCTCCAGCGACTTCAAGTTCCTCCCGCCGGGCAACTACACCGCCAAGGTCGGCTCCCAGAGCCTGCCGGTGAAACTCGACCCGGATTCCTACTACACCCTGGTCAGCCAACCCGGCGGCCAGCCGCGCCTGGTGCCCGAGCCGCCCTTCAAGAACAAGCAGAAGGCCCTGGTCCGCGTACAGAACCTCAGCGGCAAGGCCCTCACCCTGAAGACCGCCGACGGCAAGACCGAAGTCGTCAGCAACGTCGCCCCGCAGAGCCACGGCGACCGCGAGATCAACCCGGTGAAAGTGAACCTGGCGCTGTTCGACGGCGCGAAGAAGGTCAGCGACCTCAAGCCGGTGGCCCTCGAGCGCGGCGAAGTGGTCTGCCTCTACGTCACCGGTGACGGCGCCAAGCTGAACCCGGTGTGGGTCAAGCGCCCGGTGAAGGCGGACTGAGTCCTTGCAGCGGATGGCGTTCTTCGAACTGGGGGCGAATCCCGCCACTCTCCCTGAAGGGAGAGGGCGCCATCCGTGCGCACGGAAATTTCAGTACTGCCCGGCGAGCGGGAATGTCCCGATTCGCTCCGAACAGTCCCCTCTCCCTTCAGGGAGAGGGTTAGGGAGAGGGCGCTCCACATCGCGCCTGATCCCCAGCCAGAACAACAAGACCGGCCCCACACCGGCAGAAACACCCGTGCGCCGCAACCACGGCACGCACAGGAGAGGTCACCCAAACGGCACGTCGGCCCGCATGACGCGGTCCGGCCCACAGTACGCAAACGCTTTAGGAGAAACCCGATGATCCCAGTAATTCTTTCCGGTGGTAGCGGCTCGCGACTCTGGCCTCTTTCGCGCAAACAGTATCCCAAGCAGTTCCTGGCCCTGACCGGCGAACACACCCTGTTCCAGCAGACGCTGGAGCGCCTGGTGTTCGAAGGCATGGAGCCGCCGGTGGTGGTGAGCAACCAGGAACACCGTTTCATCGTCCAGGAGCAGCTCGAAGCGCTGAACCTGAAGACCCAGTCCATCCTGCTCGAGCCCTTCGGCCGCAACACGGCTCCGGCAGTCGCCATCGCCGCCATGAAGCTGCTCGCCGAAGGCCGTGACGAACTGCTGCTGGTGCTCCCGGCCGACCACGTGATCGATGACCAGCGCGCCTTCCAGCGTGCCCTGGCGCTGGCCACCAACGCCGCGGAAAAAGGCGAAATGGTGCTCTTCGGCATCCCCGCCAATCGCCCGGAAACCGGCTACGGCTACATCAAGGCCGGCGACGAGCGCGGCCTGCCCGATGGCGTTATCCGCGTCGAACGCTTCATCGAAAAGCCCGACGAAGCCCGCGCCCAACAGTTCGTCGAGGACGGCGGCTACTTCTGGAACAGCGGCATGTTCCTGTTCCGCGCCAGCCGCTTCCTGGAAGAACTGAAGAAGCACGACGCCGACATCTACGACACCTGCCTGCTCGCCCTGGAGCGTAGCCAGCACGACGGCGAGCTGATCAACATCGACGCCGCCACCTTCGAGTGCTGCCCGGACAACTCCATCGACTACGCCGTGATGGAAAAGACCCGCCGCGCCTGCGTGGTCCCGCTGGCCGCCGGCTGGAACGACGTCGGCAGCTGGTCGTCGATCTGGGAAGTCCATGACAAGGACGCCGATGGCAACGTCACCATGGGCGACGTGGTGGTGCACGACAGCCACAACTGCCTGGTGCATGGCAATGGCAAGCTGGTCTCGGTGGTGGGCCTGGAAGACATCGTGGTGGTCGAGACCAAGGACGCCATGATGATCGCCCACAAGGACCGCGTGCAGGACGTCAAGAAGGTGGTCAACCAGCTCGACGCCGCCGGCCGCAGCGAAACCCAGAACCACTGCCAGGTCTACCGTCCGTGGGGCTCCTACGACTCGGTGGACATGGGCGGCCGCTTCCAGGTCAAGCACATCACCGTCAAGCCCGGCGCACGCCTGTCGCTGCAGATGCACCACCACCGCGCCGAGCACTGGATCGTCGTCTCCGGCACCGCCCAGGTGACCTGTGACGACAAGACCTTCCTGCTCACCGAGAACCAGTCCACCTACATCCCGATCGCCTCGGTCCACCGCCTGGCCAACCCGGGCAAGATCCCGCTGGAGATCATCGAGGTGCAATCGGGCAGCTACCTGGGCGAGGACGACATCGAACGTCTGGAAGACGTCTACGGCCGTACCACGGAGAACGTGGAAGTGCAGGCCGTGGTTCGCTGAGCCCCGGGACCTGGCGCTTTCCCCCATCGGCGCCAATGCCCCCGCACCTTTCGGTGCGGGGGCTTTTTTATGCCTGCCGCTGCGGGCCATTTTCGTCGGGTACGGCTGCATGCGAACCTCGCTCTGCCACCTGCTAAGGTAATGCTCGAAATCCCCGCGCGGAGCGCTCCATGCTGTACGGCATCCTGCTGATCGTCACCTGGATCATCCTGCTGATCCGCTACCCCTCCCGCGCCCTGCCGATCTCGGGCGCCGGTCTGGTCGGGCTGGCCTGTGTGATCGGCCTCGCCATCTGGCAGGACAACAGCGACGCCCGCCAGCTCGAGCACCTGGAACTGCGCATCGCCTACCAGCCAGAGCAGTGCCAGCCCGGCCGGCCGCTGGCGGTCAGCCTGAAGAACGGCGCCAATCGCCCACTGCTGGAACTACGCTGGAAAGTCGCCGCCTACCGCCCCGGCGATACCACCGATCTGGCCGAAAACCTCTACGAAGCGCCGCGCTACCGTGGCCCCGGCGCGCTGCTGGCCGGCGACAGCTGGAGCGACTGCCTGCCGCTGCCGCCGCTGCGCCCCGGCTACCGCGCCAGCACCCTGGAGTTTCGCGCCGAGCGGGTGAGCGGCCGCTTCGGCAACTGATTCACCTGCCCGGCACAATCCGGTACGGTAGTCCCGCCCACAGCCCAAGGACTGCCCGACCATGCCCCACCCCGTCGCCCTCATCACCGGTTGCTCCAGCGGAATCGGCCGCGCCCTCGCCGACGCCTTCCAGGCTGCCGGCTACCAGGTCTGGGCCACCGCCCGCCGCGATGAAGATGTCGCCGCGCTCGACCAGGCGGGGTTTCGTGGCATGTTGCTGGACGTCAACGACGAGCCCGCCGTGGAGCGCCTCGCCGAGCGACTGCAGCGCGAAGCCGGCGGCCTCGATGTGCTGATCAACAATGCCGGTTACGGCGCCATGGGTCCGCTGCTGGACGGCGGCAGCCAGGCGATCCGCCGGCAGTTCGAAACCAACGTGTTCGCCGTGGTCGGCGTCACCCGTGCGCTGTTCCCGGCGCTGCGGGCGCGGCGCGGGCTGGTGGTGAACATCGGCAGCGTGTCCGGCGTGCTGGTCACCCCCTTCGCCGGCGCCTACTGCGCATCGAAAGCGGCGGTGCACGCGCTGAACGACGCCTTGCGCCTGGAGTTGGCGCCCTTCGGCATCGACGTGATGGAAGTGCAACCCGGCGCCATCGCGTCCAACTTCGGCGCCAACGCCAGCCGCGAGATGGCCGCGGTGGTCGGCGAGCAGTCGCCCTGGTGGCCGCTGCGCTCGTTCATCCAGGCGCGTGCCGCCGCCTCCCAGGACAAGCCCACCCCCGCCAGCGACTTCGCCCGCACGCTGCTGGCCGCCGCACAACGATCGCCGCGCCCGCGCCTGGTGCGCATCGGCAACGGCAGCCGCGCCCTGCCATTGCTGTCGCGCTGGCTGCCCACCGGCCTGCTGGACAGGGTGCTGAAGAAGCGCTTCGGCCTGGACGGGCAGCTCTGATGACAGTCCAGGTCCGCTACCTCGCCCTCGCCGGCATCCTCGCCGCCTTCTTCCTCAACGTGGTGGCGCGCGGGCTGCTAAAGGTCGGCGGTGTGCCGGCGACGCTGCTGGTGGCCGCGGTGATCGCCGCCGCCATGGCCTTGTGGTTCGCCCGTCGGCACCAGCGGCTGGCGGATACCGGCGAACGCTGGCGGCTGACCGCGCTGTACGGCGGTGGGCTGGCGCTGCTCTATGCCATCCTGGTCGGCATGGCCGCGTGGAAGAACACCCCCAGCCCGGCAGCGCTGCTGATCTACGCACTGAACTACCTGTGCTATCCGCTGTGCGTCTGGTGGTTCTTCCGCCCCGGCGTGCTGTCACGCTTTTTGCCGGCCGGTTCTCGCTGAGCGCTTTTCACGCTTTCTTCACCGCCTTTTCATCCCGGCACGACCCGGGTTTGCGCAAGATGCGCGGACTTTCGAGGAGTGCCCATGTCCCGTCTGCTTCATGCCGCGATGACCACCGCCCTGCTGATATTGGCCCCGCTCGCCCTGGCCGCTGGCGAGACGCCAGCCGACTGGGCCAAGCCGGTGGACAAGTCGTTCAACCTCTACCAGATGTCGCCAACCCTCTTCCGCAGCGCCCTGCCACGCAGCGCCGACCTGCCCGAACTGCAGCGCCTGCAGGTAAAGACCGTGGTGAGCTTCATCAAGGACGACGACCACGAATGGATCGGCCAGCACGATATGCAGGCGGTGAGCTTCCCGACCCACGCCGACCGCGTCGATGACGCCGATGTACTGGAGGTCCTGCGCACCCTGCGGAGCGCCGAGCAGAAAGGCCCGGTACTCATGCACTGCAAGCACGGGCGTGACCGCACTGGCCTGTTCGCCGCCATGTACCGCACGGTGATCCAGGGCTGGAGCAAGGAAGATGCGCTCAAGGAAATGGTCCAGGGCGGCTTCGGCGCCGAGGACGACATGACCGACGCCATCGCCTACGTGCAGAAGGCCGACATCGGCAAGCTCCAGCAGGCCCTGGCCAGCGGCGAATGCAGCACCTCGGCCTTCGCCGGCTGCCAGCTCAAGGCCTGGCTGGCGGACACCTTTGGCGAGGAGCGCCCGCGGCACGCGGCGCACTGATCTGCGTATCGGTCACACCGTCATGGCGAGAGTGCGCTAACGTGGGCGCACTCCCACCGCTTCACAGGCACGCCATGACCAACTCCCGCTTCAGCGCCGTTACCCATACCCGCTACATCGACCACGCCGGCCTGGACACCTTCTGCGCCGACTACGACGGTTTCCTGCTCGACCTCTGGGGCGTGCTGATCGACGGCGTGGACGTATTCCCCGGCGCCCTCGACTGGCTCGCCCGCCGCGCTGCCGAAGGCAAGCCGGTGTGGTTTCTCAGCAACGCCTCGCGCAGCGTCCCGGAAATGGCCGACACCCTGGTACGCCTGGGCGTCTCCCGCGAGCTGTTCGCCGGCATCACCACCTCCGGCCAGCTGGCCATCGATGCCTTCACCCACGAACGGGAATTCCAGCGCGGCGGCATCTACACCGTCGGCGTCGGCGACGCGCTGGTCACCTGGCCGGTGGAGATCCGCGAGCGTTTCTGCGACGACATCCACGCCGCGTCGCTGATCCTGGGCGTCGGCAGCTTCCCGCAGGACGAGCTGGAAGAGCGCTTCGCTCCGCTGCGCGGCGCCACCGACAAGCCGTTCCTCTGCGCCAACCCGGACCGTGTGGTGGTCTCCGGCGGCCAGACGGTATTCGGCGCCGGCCGCCTGGCCGAGGCCTTCGCCGAGGAAGGCGGCAAGGTTCACTGGTACGGCAAACCCGACCCTTCCGCGTTCCGCATCGCCCAACGGCAGTTGGAAGCGCGCGGCGCGAAGCACATCCTGTTCGTCGGAGACTCGCTGGTGACCGACGTCCCCGGAGCCCTGGCCGCGCGCATCGACACCCTGTGGCTGGCGTCCACCGGCATCCATCGCCAGGCGCTGGGCGTGCCTTTCAACGGCGAGCTGGACCCGCAGAAAACCAACGCGCTGCTCGACGGCTATCCAGTTCGTCCGCACTTTGCCGCCCCGGGGCTGGTCTGAGTTCAGGACATCCACCTGAGCTCGAGCGCCCATGAACGAACTGATCGACCTGCTGCAATGGCCGGCCATGCTGGTCACCGTCCTCGCCGCCGGGCTGGTGGGCTCCCGCGACAGGAGGCGGCGCAAGCTGGGCTTCTGGGTATTCATCGCCAGCAACGCGTTGTGGATCGCCTGGGGCCTGCCGGCCAAGGCCTACGCACTGGTGCTGTTGCAGCTGTGCCTGGCGGCGATGAACATCCGTGGCAGCTACAAGAACCGCCGACAGGAGCAGGCCGAAGGATAACAGTAGGAGCGAGCTTGCTCGCGAACAGCCCAGCGCCGGTGCCATGCGGTTCGCGAGCAAGCTCGCTCCTACAAAAGCACAAGCCCCGCGCGACTGGGAATCCGTAGGGCGCATAACCCGGAACGGGTTATCCGCCATTGCCGGCGGATAACGCCTGGGGCGTCATGCGCGCTACGCAACTCGGGTGCTCGCCTTTCGTAGGAGCGGATCTTATCCGCGAATCCTGCGAACACTTCGACGGTTCAGGTCAGACACCGCTTTCGCGGTGATCGCGGAGAAGCTCCGCTCCTACGAGAGCAAAAGCACTCCGCGACCAACCCCGGCGGCAGACTTCGCCGTATGCACGCGATCCGGCTGCAAAAGAAAAACGGGAGCCTAAGCTCCCGTTTTCATTCACTGGATCCGATCACCGCGCCGCGGGCGCTGCACCGTCGGAGTGTTCCGCGTGGCGGCTCTGCGGGTTGACGATCACGGTCGCAGTGATACCCGCCGCCAGCAGGACACCCTCTGGCACGTCGTCGATGTGAATGCGCACCGGCACGCGCTGGGCCAGGCGCACCCAGTTGAAGGTCGGGTTGACGTCGGCCACCAGTTCGCGGCTTTCCGGGTTGTCGCGGTCGTAGATGGCGCGGGCGATGCTCTCGACGTGGCCCTTCAGGCGCTCGCCGCTCATCAGTTGCAGCTCGGCGGGGTCGCCGACGCGGATGTGCGGCAGCTTGGTCTCTTCGAAGTAGCCGTAGATCCAGTAGGAGTCCTCGTCTACCACGGCCATCTTCGCCTCGCCGACGCGGGCGTAGTCACCACGGTGCACGTTGAGATTGGTCACGTAGCCGTCCACCGAGGCGCGCACCTGGGTGCGTTCCAGGTTCAGCTTGGCGGCGTCCAGCGCGGCCAGCGCCTGCTGGTAGTCGGCCTCGGAGGCAGCGGCGGTGTTGCTGGCGTCGTCCAGGCTCTCGCGGGAAACCACTTCCTCGTCCATCGCGCGGCGGCGCTTGGCGTTGAGCTGGCGCATCTGCAGGGTGGCCTTGCGTGAGGCGACCAGGGCTTCGGCCTGCTTCACGGCAATCTGGTAATGGTCCGGGTCGATCTGCATGAGCAGGTCGCCTTTCTTCACCTGCTGGTTGTCGCGCACCGGTACGTCGACCACCACGCCGGAGACATCGGCGGCGACGTTGATGATGTCGGCGCGCACCCGGCCGTCGCGGGTCCAGGGCGTATCCATGTAGTTCACCCAGAGGGCGCGGCCGATCAACGCGGCGACCGCCAGGATGATCAGGGTCGCCAGCAGGCTGATGATGGATTTGAGAGTCATGGGTGCACGCTCGTTACTTGTAGATAGTGAGGGACAGGCCGCCAAACAGGCAGGCGAAGAGGCACACGCGGAACAGCGCCGGGTGCCAGGTGAAGCGGTACAGGCCGATGGAGGCGAAGAGGCGGTCGATGCCCCAGCAGATCACCGCAGCGACGAGGAACATCAGGGTCAGGGTCGGCATGTAGACCCCGTGGAACGCGATCTCGCGGGGCAGGTCAGGCAACATGGGTGGTTCTTCCAGAAAAGGTCTTGCCATCGCGCAGCGGCGACTGCGGGTCGAGCAGGCTGCTGCGGATGAAGTGCAGGTAGCTGAGCACGCGGCGCAGCGGTGAGCTTTCGAAGTCCGGAGCGCGCGGCTCGTCGGTGGTCTTCACGCAATCGATGGCCTGCTCCACGGCGGCCAGGGCGCGCTCACGGTTGGCCTGCCCGGGTTTGACGAACAGGCGGATCAAGGCGCGGCCCATGGCGCGGATCGACCGCCGCCAGGGCGTGGATTCGGCGTAGCAGGGCTCGGCCGGCAGGTTCTCCTGCTCGACGCGCAGCTCGATGATCGAATGGCCGATCTCCAGCACGACGAAGGTCCAGCGCAGCAAGCGACGTTGCATCTGCGGGCTGCGCGCGGCGACGCCGTACGCCTGGTTGAGCAGGTCGCGGGTACCGCTCTCGAAGGAGGAGACCAGGCCGTCGAGCTTGCCGCTGATGGCTTCCACCACGCGCAGGCGCAGGTCCTTCTCCAGGCGACGCCACAGCCAGGCGCTGGTGGGCGGCATGATCACCGCGGCGACCACCGCGGCCAGGCTCTGCGACAACACCAGTGCGATGTATTCGTTGAGCATGCGACCCGGATCGTAGACGGTGAGGTTCGCCGGGATCGCGCCGAAGCTGAAGAACACCAGCAGGCCCAGGCCGTAGCCGGCGTACTTGGGCTTGATCGAGAAGAACGCGCCCACCGCGAATACCGGTGCCAGGGCGAACGCCAGCAGGGCGAAGCCGTCCAGGTGCGGGAACACGAAGAAGGTTTCCGAGAAGCCGAGGATCGCCGCGAAGAAGGTGCCCACGGCCATCTGCATGGCCATCTTCGCCGGGTCCGGCGCGGCCGAGACCAGCGCGGCGACGGCGGCGGCGTTGAGCACGAAGGTGCTGCCGCTGGGCCAGGCAGTTTCGATCCAGAAGAGGCCGAACACCAGCACCATCAGCGCGGTGCGCCCGCCAGCCACCAGCGAGGCGACCAGGTTGGCCTTGGGCGAGAAGCCATGCTTCCAGTTCTCTCGCTCGTGCTTGTGCGCGGCCAGCGAGGCGTGGGTCAGGGCGTAGTTGTAGAGGTCGTCGGCCAGGCGGTAGAGCAGCTCGCCGGCGGTGTTGTAGTCCAGCAGTGCGGCGGGGTCGTCCTGCTCCGCGAGCAGTTGCGTGCGCCCGGAACGGATGCGTTGCATCATCCGCGTGCGGTGGCTTTCCAGTTGCGCGGCAAGGCGCTCGGCGTCGCGGTCGGTGACCGACTGGCCGCGCCACGGAGCGAGCACCTGGGTCAGTTCATCCAGGCACGGCTGCAGGGCGCGCAGCACGGCCCCCGCGTCCTGCGCACGCAGGCGCGAGAGCAACTGGTGCAGCGCGTGGTAGCGGGTGGTGAGGACCATGAATTCGTTGTTCAGGCGCGACAGACGGCCCGAACGCAGGCGCATGTGCGGGTCTTCGAAACGGGTGACACTGCGCAGCGCTTCCAGGCCCACGGCCTGGGAGGCGAAGGCCACGTTGGACGCTTCGAACTTGCTGCGATCACCGCCCCCCAGGTTGTCCAGGACGAAGCCGGCAAAGGCGCCGAAGCGCTGGTACAGAGCGCTGCGCATGGCCGTACTGGAGGTCTGCGGGAACAGCGTGGCGCTGACCAGCATGGAGCAGAGAATCCCCAGGCTGATTTCCAGCACCCGCCAGATGGCCGACATGAAGGCGGCTTCCGGGTGCAGGGTGGCGGGCAGGCCGATCAGCGTGGCGGTGTAGCCGGCCAGTACGCAGGCGTAGGAGCGGAAGTCACGGTAGCGTGCGGCGCCGACGGTGCACAGGCCGATCCACAGCGCCGAAACCAGCAGGAACAGCTCGCGCTGCTGGGCGAAGATAGCGATCAGCGCGACCATCACGGAGAGGCCGACCAGGCTGCCGAGAATCCGGTAGAAGCTCTTGGCGAACACCTGGCCGCTCTGCGGCTGCATGACGATGAACACGGTGATGGTCGCCGTGCTCGGCTGCGGCAGCTCCAGGCGCATCGCCAGCCACAGGGTCAGCAGCGCGGCGAGCAGCACCTTGGCGATATACACCCAGGTGACGCCGTCACTGCGGCCCCACTCCAGCAGCGCGCGGCGGAGGGCGTCCAGCGGCGCCAGCTGGCGGGTGGCGGTGCTGCCGTTGAAGGAATCGCCCGCCATCTCAGCGCTCGCCGGCCGCGCGGACATCGACGGTCTCGGGGACCATCTTCGCTTCTTTGGGGCCTTCCTGCTTGTCCATCAGACCGCCGCCCAGGGCAACGACGAGGCCGGCGTGGGTGGCCAGGCGCGCGGCGCGAACCTGCTGCTCAACCAGTTGCTGCTGGAACAGACGGGTCTGCGCGTTGAGCACATTCAGGTAGTCGGTCAGGCCGCCGCGATAGGCCTTGGTGGCGATGTCGTAGGTGCGCTGGGCCGAGGCCACGGACTTGGCGGCGAAGCCTTCCTGCAGTTGCATGGAGTGCATGCGGATCAGCTGGTCAGAGATGCCCTTGAGGGCGTTGACCAGGGTCTGGTTGTACTGCGCTACGGCGGCGTCGTAGCCGGCGGATTCCTGGCTCAGCTGCGAGCGGCGGCGACCGCCGTCGAAGATCGGCAGGGAGATGGCCGGGCCGACACCGTAGGTGAATTTCTCGGCATTGAGGAATTCCAGTACGCCGCCACCCACCGCGCTGTAGCCGATGCTCGCGACCAGGTCGACGTTGGGGTAGAACTCGGCGCGGGCGACGTCCACGCCCTTGGCCTGGGCGGCAACCTTCCAGCGGCTGGCGACCACGTCCGGGCGGTGGCCGAGCAGTTCCATCGGCAGCTTGCTGGGCAGGCCGGGGCCTGCGGCAAGCTTCAGGCTCGGCCGCTGGATCGAGGCGCCGGCGCCGGGACCTTTACCGGCGAGGGCGGCGATCTGGTTGCGGGTGAGCTGGATTTCCTCGTCCACCGCTTCGATCTTGCGTTCGGTTTCCGGCAGCGGGACCTCCGCCTGGCTGACTTCGAAATGCGTGCCGATGCCACCGGCGAGGCGGCGCTGGGCGAGGGCCAGGATGCCCTGCTGCTGCGCCAGCATGGCCCTGCCGATGTCCAGCTTGGCGTACTGCAGCGACAGCTGGATGTAGGCGCGGACGATGTTGCCCTCCAGCTCCAGCTGGGCCATGCGCGCCTCGGCGGCGGTCATCTTGGCGATGTTGACGTAGCGCTCGGTATTGCTGCGCTCGCGCCCCCAGAGGTCCAGTGAATAGTTGAAGCCCAGGGCGGCGTTGTTGTTGAAGGTGGTGCTGTCGGCCAGGTCGCCCGGGCCGTAGAAGTAGTCGGTCGGCCAGCGGTGGCGGGTCAGCGAGGCGTCCACGCCGATCTGCGGCGACTCGGCGGATTCGGCGATGCCGGCCATGGCCATGGCCATGCGCACCCGCGCCTCGGCCTGGGCCAGGGTAGGGCTGCCCTCCAGCGCGGTCTGCACCCAGGCATTCAACTGCGGATCGCCATAGGCGCGCCACCACTGCTCGGCCGGCCAGCCAGCTTCTTGGTTGGCATGCGCGATGGCGGCGTCGGTGGCCAGCTCGGTGTCGCCCAGGCGCTGTTCCTGCGGAGCGATACCGTTGGTGCTGATACATCCGGCGATTGTTGAAAAAATGACAAAGGAGCCGACGAACGTCAGTCCTTTCACGAGGTGACGCGACACGGTGGAGGTCCTGGAAGTGGGCTAGCTTTTCAGCGTGGGGCTTTTAAACGTGGAGGTGCCGGCAAAGCCACTGGCGGCGATTGAATTCTAGGGATGGGGAGGGGAACGGATAAGCCGGCTGATTTGTGATTGTTTATTACCAATAATGAAACAATGTGTGTCGTCATCCATGTGACAATAGGACGCCCCCGCTCTGCTCCGCGCATTGCCCCTCATCAAGGACATGCCGTCGGCGGCGACGTAACGCTTCATCGGCGTCGCCACCCGGGACAGACGCCCACTGACGAGGCCCCAATGGACACACTGCAGACCATGCGTGCGTTCGCCTGTGTCGCGGAAACCGGCAGTTTCACCGCCGCCGCGCAGCAGTTGAACACCACCACCGCCTACGTATCCCGTGCGGTCGCCAATCTGGAGTCCCACCTGCGGACCCGCCTGCTCAACCGCACCACCCGGCGCATCGCCCTGACCGAGGCCGGCCAGCGCTACCTGCTGCGCTGCGAGCAGATCCTCGCCTATGTCGAGGAGGCCGAAGCCGAGGCCAGCGACGCCCATGCCCGCCCCGCGGGCCGCCTGCGCGTACACTCGATGACCGGCATCGGCCAGCACTATGTGATCCGCGCCATCGCCAACTATCGCCAGCTGCACCCGGACGTGACCTTCGAGCTGACCATGGCCAACCGCGTGCCGGACCTGCTCGACGAAGGCTTCGACGTCGCCATCGTGGTCGCCTCGGAACTGCCCGACTCGGGCCTGGTGTCCCAGCGCATCGGCGAGACCTACAGCATCCTCTGCGCCTCGCCCGACTATCTGGCCCGGCGCGGCACGCCGAAAACCCCGACCGAGCTCATGGAGCACGACTGCCTGCGCCTGATCAGCCCGGTGCTGCCATTGGACAAGTGGCTGTTCGACGGGCCCAACGGCCAGGAGATGATCACGCTGGGCCCATCGCCCTTCCAGGTGAACGTCGGCGACGCCATGACCGAGGCCATCGGCTCGGGCATGGGCATCAGCGCCCTGCCGGTCTACTCGGCCATCGACGGCCTGCGCGACGGCTCGCTGGTGCGCGTGCTGCCGCACTACAAACTGCAGATCCTCAACGTCTACGCGCTGTACCCGTCGCGTCAGTACCTGGACGCGAAAATCAAGACCTGGGTCGCGTACCTGCGGGAAAATCTCCCCGGCGTGCTCCAGGCCGATGGCGCTGGCCTCGCCGATGTGGGACCCTGACCACCCTTTTCGCCGTGTTTCGCGGGCAAGCTCACTGTGTAACTCCTTACCCCGGTGTTCAGTGAGCTTGCCCGCGAACCCATCGTCTTCCCCGCTGCGCCCCCCCTCACGTTCGACAATCGCCCGGCGCGCACGCAAGCCTTGCGCCGCTCTGGTCCGGCAATGGTAGGGTTAACCCCCTTCCCGCCTTCCAGCCGTCCGAGAGCCATGAAAAAGAACGTCTTCGTATTCAGCCGCCTTGCCCCGGAACACCTCGACCGCCTGCGCAGCCAGTTCAACGTCACCGTGCTGGACCCCAAACAGGGCGATGTCGACGCGCAGCTGGCCGCCGCCCTGCCGACCACCCACGGCATGATCGGTGTCGGCCGCCCGCTCGGCGAGAAGCAACTGGCCCAGGCCACGCAACTGGAAGTCATTTCCAGCGTCTCGGTGGGCTATGACAACTACGACCTGGATTACCTGAACCAGCGCGGCATCCCGCTGACCAACACCCCGGACGTGCTCACCGAAACCACCGCCGACCTCGGCTTCGCCCTGATCATGGCCGCTGCCCGGCGCACCGCCGAGCTGGACGCCTGGACCAAGGCCGGCCAGTGGAAGCGCACCGTGGACGCCCAGCACTTCGGCGTCGACGTGCACGGCAAGAAGCTCGGCATCCTCGGCCTGGGCCGCATCGGCGCGGCCATTGCCCGCCGCGGCCGCTTCGGCTTCAACATGGACATCCTCTATCACGGCAACAGCCGCAAACCGGAGCTGGAACAGGAGTTCGGTGCGCGCTTCTGCGGCTTCGAGGAACTGCTGGGCGAGGCGGATTTCGTCTGCGTGGTGGTGCCGCTGTCGGACAAGACCCGCAAGCTGATCGGCAAGCGCGAGCTGGAGCTGATGAAGCCCAGCGGCATCCTGGTGAACATCGCCCGCGGCCAGGTGATCGACGAGGCCGCGCTGGTGGAAGCGCTGCAGGAGAAACGCATCCTCGCCGCCGGCCTGGACGTCTATGAGAAGGAACCGCTGGCCGAATCGCCGCTGTTCACCCTGCCCAACGCCGTGACCTTGCCGCACATCGGTTCAGCCACCCACGAAACCCGCCAGGCCATGGCCGAGTGCGCGCTGGACAACTTCGAAGCCGCCCTGCGTGGCGAGCAGCCGAAGAATCTGGTCAATCCGCAGGCCTGGAAGGCCTGATGCACCCCACGAGGCTGATGGCCCAGCGCTGAAAGCCAGGGTATCTAGGTAGGAGCGAACTTGCTCGCGAACAGCCTCGCGGCGGGGTTGGTTCACGAGCAAGCTCGCTCCTACAGGGTCACGCCCGTGCTGGCTGCAACACCGGTTTGGGCTTGCGGAATACCAGGACGTTGCCAGCCATCACCAGCCCCAGCCCGGCGAGTGCCGGCAGGCTCCACTGGTAGCCCTCGGCAAAGGCCGAGACGTTCAGCGCCACTACCGGGAACAGCACGGTGCAGTAGGCCGCGCGCTCCGGCCCCATACGCCCGACCAGCGTCAGGTAGGCGGTGAAGCCGATCACCGAACCGGGAATTGCCAGGTACAGCAGCGACCAGGCGTACTGCGGGCTGGCGTCAAAGGTCAGCGGCACGCCCCGCACCAGACAGATCGCCAGCAGGATCAGCGACCCATAGAGCATGCCCCAGGCGTTGGTCGACAGGGGCCGCAGCCCGGCCTTCTGTTGCAGGCTCGACAGCAGGTTGCCCGCCGAGAAACACAGCGTGCCCAGCAGCGCCAGGGCCAGCCCGTAGAAGGTCTCCCGCGTCGCCTGATGCCCGGAAAGCTCCGGCCAGAACAACAGCGCCAGCCCCGCCAGGCCGAATGCCCCGCCGCCCAGTACATTGGGTGCAACGCGCTGGCCGAAGAACACACGCGCATTCAGCGCATTCCACAGCGTGGCGGTGGAGAAGACCACCGCGACCAGCCCGCTGGGGATCCACTGGCTGGCGGTGTAGAAGCACAGGAAGTTCACGCAGAACAGGCACAGCCCCTGCGCGAAGCAGATCGCCTGTCCGCGCCGCCCCAGCGGCTGCAGCCGCCGCGACACCAGCAACAGGGCGAACAGCACCAGCGCCGCCAGGCTGAAACGGTAGGCGATGGACAGGGGAATGGCGACCACGCCGACCTGCAGCTTGATGGCGATCCAGGTCGTGCCCCAGATGAGCACGGTGAGCAGATAGAGCGAGAGATTCATGGCGGTCTCCGGAGTACTGGGGAAACAGTCTCCCGTCCCGTCCCGACCCCGGCTTGCAGATTCTTGCGCTTATTGCGACAACCGGGCTGGCAAGGCACGCCCGCACAGGTAGAGTTGAAGACAACAGAGGAACGCCCATGTCAGCCATTTCCCAGCTCGAAGTCTTCCAGTCGATGAACGCCTCGCCCAACGCCCGCCTGGAGCGTTGTGCGGAACTGGGCGACGGGCTGTCCGCGGCGATCTGGAGCAACAGCCACGACGCCCGCGACTATCACGCGCCGAGCCACCACACCCTGTCCTGCTACCTGAACGACGGCACCGGCACCTTTCGCCGTGGCGCACCCGGCAGCAAGGGCGCGCCGGACAAGCTCTGCGTGATGCCCGCCGGCGCCGAGTCGGCATGGATCGTCAACGGCGACATCCGCCTGGCGCACCTCTACATCGGCCAGGAACAGTTCGCCCTCGGCTGCATCCGCCTGCTCGACCGCGAGCCGCGCGAACTGCAACTGCACGAACGCACCTTCCTCGACGACCCGCAGCAGGCCGCGCGCTTTCGCCAACTGGTGAAACTCGACTGGCACGAGCCGGGTGAACGCATCCGAACCAGCACCCTGGCCCACGACCTGATCGATCATCTGCTGTTGAACCAGGTAGGCTTGCGGGAAGGGCTGAAACTCAAAGGCGGCCTGGCGCCGACCATGCGCAAGCGTGTGGCGGACTACATCGAGCAACGCCTGGATCAGCCGCTGTCGCTGGGCGAGCTGGCAATGCAGACCGCGTTGTCGGAATACCACTTCGCGCGGATGTTCCGCGAAAGCTTCGGCATGCCGCCGCACCAGTATGTACTGGCCCGCCGCGTGGCATTGGCGCAGCGGCTGCTGCGCGATACGCGCCAGCCGCTGAGCCAGGTCGCCCTGGCTTGTGGCTTCTCCAGCGCCAGCCATTTCGCCAACCGCTTCCGCTCAGTGGTGGGCGGGACGCCGGGGGAATATCGGCAGGCGTTCGAGGAATAGAGCGCGGGCCGGCATGGTAAACCCAACGGCGTCCGATCCTACGTAAATAACCGACCTGTAGGAGCCTGAAGCGTCAGCCCAGTACGGCCAGCACGCCGCCGATCACCGGCATCGCCGCGGCCGTCGGCAACGCCCAGCGCGGCCGCCAGGCCAGCAGCAGGACCAGCACAGCCCCGGCAATCATCAGCAGGCACGCCCAGTAGACGATGCCCAGTTCGACGCCGATGACGTGGATCGAATACGCCAGCGCCAACGCACCATCCACCACTGCGGCAATACGCAGCAGCCGCACACGGGGCTGCGACGGCGCACTGCCGAACAGATCGCGATGATGGCGGGAAAGCGACAGGCACGCCGCCGCCAGCGCCAGCAGGTTGAGACCGAACACCAGCAGCATCAGGCGTACTCCTCGCTACGGGCACGACGTTCGCGGACAGGCTCGGCACGCTCGCGCCCCAGTCGCCAACCGAGGAAGGCACAGAGCACGCCGATCAGCAGCAGGCCGAAATCGATACCGACCATCATCCAGTCGCCGTTGGCGACATGCGTCGTCACCCGGCCCGGCTCGGGGCCGAACAGGCTCAGCATCGGTAGCAGCAGCGCCAGCGCCGCCAGCGCGCCGAACTGCTCGCGAGCCATCGCGCGGCTGCCACGTCGCAGCAGTGCGTGGGCCAGCGCCAACAGCCAGATCACCACGAAGGCGGTGGCCTCCCAGCGGGTACGCTGGAGGAGATCGGCCGGCAGCAGGCGCGAAGCCGCGAGCAAGCCCAGGGATGCAATCGGCAAGCCGCCACAGACCGCGCCATTGAGCGTCCGCACCAGCGCCAAGCCTCGGTGGCCGCGGGTTTCTCGCTTGCTCACCCATACCTGCAGGCCACCGAAAACCATCACGCAACCCACCAGGCCAAGGACGAAATACATGACCCGCACTAGGTCGTTGCCGAACTGCGCCATGTGCAGGCCGGTCAACCAGGCGTAGGTCTTGTAGCCCGGCTTGTAAGGCTTCTGCACGTGCAGCAGCGCGCCGGTGCCAGAGTCGAAGGACACGGTGCGCTGGTCGTTGACCATGCCCTTGTCCACCGCCTTGCGGATCTGCACCATCGCCGCGGCGTCGTTGGGATGTTCGATGTTGATCCAGCCGACCTGGCTGTCGTCGCCCCACGCCTGGCGGGCCTTGAGGATCATGTTGTCGATGGACTTGGGCGGCTTCGCCGGTTTGTCCAATTCCTCGCGGTCGAAGGCGCCCTGCACGTCATGGAAGAAATGCTCCAGGTCGTTCTTGTACGCCACCTTGATGCCAGCGGTCATATAGAAGGTGATGAAGATCGCCAGGCCCGTGTAGGCCATCAGCAGGTGGAACGGCAGGCCGAGCACGCCCAGCACGTTGTGCGCGTCCAGCCACGCTCGCTGACGGGCCGCCTTCGGGCGCAGGGTGAAGAAGTCCTTGAAGATGCGTCGGTGGACGATCACCCCGCTGACCAGCGCCACCAGCATGAACACGCCGGCGACGCCAACCACGTAGAGGCCGATCATCCCGCCGTGCAGTTCGTAGTGCAGTTCGAGGAAGAAGTTGCCGCCGACGGTCTTGGGCAGCACCTCGCCGCTCTGCGCGTCCACCAGGAAGGACTGGAACTCGCTGAAGTCCGCCGGCTCCCAACCGGCGGTCCAGTACGGCATGCGCTCGGTGGGCGGGTGCATCCAGTAGCCGTGGGCCTTGGGCGCGCGCTCGACGATCAGCTCGCGCACCTGGTCGGCGCCGACGTTCACCGCTTCGAGCTTGTGCAACTGCGGCGTCATCCAGCGGGTGAGTTCCTTGTCGAACACCGCGACCGTGCCGGAGAACAGCACGACAAAGAGAATCCAGCTGACCAGCAACCCACTCCAGGTGTGCAGCCCGGACATCGACTGACGCAGGCTCATGGGCGCACCCCGTAGGCTGTCGGCAGGAAAGCCGCCAGGCCCAGCGCGATGCTCAGCGCCGTTGGCGCCCAGACCGCGCGCCAGGGGCTTTTTGCGCCGAACGCGTAAAGGATCGCGGCGACCCAGACGATGAAGCAGGCAAGGCTCGCCAGGGAGACACGGTCCGAGCGCGACATCGGCAGGTACACGCTAAAGAAGGCCGTGGCGGCATAGGCCAGGGCATAACCGACAACCACGGCGCTGAAAATGCGCGCGGCGACGGCGCCGAATCGGGTTCCGCTCATACGTCGGCTCTCGGATGGGTCAGGCGCTGGGAGACGCACATCGGACGGGATCCTGCGAGGCGGCCCAGGCAACTCCCGGGCACGCGATTGAAAAGCGGAATTATATGATATTGGTTCTCAATTAAAAGAACCTGACAGCGCTGTTTGTGAGTATCTGTGTCGAAAATTCGCTGAACGGTGCCGGTCTCGGTCAGGTCCAGGGCGCGCAGCAGGCTGTTCATCGTCCCGTCGGACGCTGCCAGGAGGGGCGAGGCAGCGGCTGTTGGTGGAGGGCTGAACAGGTTCGGCCCCCACGAGGGAGTCTCCCCGTCCACGCGAAGTGTCTGTTCAAGACGCTCTCATCCCACTGTTCAGTTCCCCGCAGCCGTTTCGCTCGGCGCGGGGCCGGACGTCGTTACCGGCGACCCGACGCCTGTGCCATGGCCCGCTCCAGCCCCTCGAAGACGCGGGGCGACAGGCATTGGGCGACGTTGAAACGCAGGTAGCCGGCGGCGCTCTGACTCAGGCTGAACACGTTGCCCGGCGCCAGCACCAGGTTGTCCGCCAGGGCTGCGCGGGACACCTCGGCGGCATCCAGCCCGCCCGGCAGGCAGGCCCAGACGAACACTCCACCGCGCGGCTCCAGCCAGGGCTGGATGTCCAGCGCACGCAGGCGCTGCAGTGTCTCGCCCATGGCATCGGCCAGGCGTCCGCGCAGGCTGTCCAGGTGGCGGCGGTAGCTGCCCTTGCGCAGCAGTTCGTACAGCATCTCGGCGCTGAACGGGCTGTTGCCGAAACTGGTCGCCAGCTTCAGGTCCACCAGGCGCTCGCACCATTCCGGCTGGGTGGCGATGTAGCCGCAGCGCACGGAAGCGGACAGCGTCTTGGAGAAGCTGCCGACCTGGATCACCCGCTCCAGCCCGTCGAAGGCCGATAGCCGTGGAGCACTCTCGTGCTCGAAGTCGCCGAAGATGTCGTCCTCGACGATCAGCAGGTCGTGGGCCTCGGCCAGCTTCAGCAGGCGATGGGCGACCAGCGGCGAGAGCACCGCGCCGGTGGGGTTGTGGAAGGCCGAGTTGGTGATGTACAGGCGCGGGCGGTGTTGCTCCAGCAAGGTCGCCATGGCGACGACGTCCGGCCCGGTCGGGGTGTAGGGTACCCCAACCACCTGCACGCGGTGCGCCCGTAACAGGGCCTGGAAATTGAAGTAACCGGGGTCGTCCACCAGCACGCAGTCGCCCGGCTCCAGCAGGAAACGGCACACCAGATCGATGGCCTGGGTGCCGTTGTCGGTGAGCACCACCTGTTGCGGACCGACCGGCACGCCGTAGTCCGCCAGCCGGCGGGCGAGTTGTTCGCGCAGGCCGGAATGGCCATAGGGACGGCCATATTCCAGCAACCCCGACTGCGGTTCGCGGGCGATTTGCCGCAGCGCGCGGCGCAGTTCCTCCTCCGGCAGCCAGGACGGCGGCAGCCAGCCGCAGCCGGGCTTGAGCGAGGTATCCGCGGCTTCCAGCGACTGCCTCGAAATCCACAGCGGGTCGATGCTGCGGTCCAGTGTCGGGCCGACGTCAGCCAGGGACAGCGGCGGCGCGTGGCCGGCGACATAGAAGCCCGAGCCCCGACGCGCGGCGATCACGCCGTCGGCGGTCAGCCGGTCGTAGGCTTCCACGACGGTGGTCTTGGAGACCTCCAACTGCTCGGCCAACTGGCGAATCGACGGCAGCCGTTCTCCCGGCACCAGCGCCCGTGCAGCCAGGCGCTCGCGCACGAGTTGAATTACCGAATCGACCCGAGTGCTCTTGGTTCTGCCCATGCGGCCCTCACCTGCCCCGGAAAATGTGTACCCATATAATTTACGGACAGTTTGCGCAAATTGTACTCTTCTGTCACTGGCCGCCGGGCGGCTCCGCGCGCAATCTGCAAGCTCGCTTTCCTGCCGGAAGACCACCATGAACAACACTTCCACTCTCGCCACGAACAGCAACCTCGGCGGCTGGCTCAGCGGCTTTCTCGGCGTGCTGATCTTCAGCGGTTCGCTGCCGGCAACGCGGGTCGCGGTAGCCGATTTCGACCCGACCTTCCTCACCCTCGCCCGCGCCAGTATCGCCGGCCTGCTGGCGGCGGCGATCCTGCTGGTGCTGCGGCAGAAACTGCCGGCGCGCAAGGACCTGCTCCCCCTGCTGGTGGTCGCCGGCGGTGTGGTGGTGGGGTTCCCGCTGCTTACCGCGCTGGCGCTCAAGCACGTCAACTCGGCCCACGCCATCGTCTTCGTCGGCCTGCTGCCGCTGGCTACCGCACTGTTCGGCGTGGTGCGCGCCGGCGAACGACCACGCCCGGCGTTCTGGATCTGCTCGCTGCTGGGCAGCGCCGTGGTCGCCGGCTTCGCCTTGTCACAAAGCGGCGCGGGCAACTTCATCGGCGACCTGCTGATGCTGGCCGCCGTCGCGGTCTGCGGCCTGGGTTATGCCGAGGGCGGACGCATCGCCCGGCATCTGGGCAGTTGGCAGGTGATCTGCTGGGTGCTGGTGCTGTCCCTGCCACTCATGTTGCCGCTGGCCTGGTACACCCAGCCGGAAACCTTCACCGGCGCCAGCTGGCCGGCCTGGCTCAGCCTGGGCTACGTGTCGCTGTTCAGCATGCTGATCGGCTTCTTCTTCTGGTACCACGGCCTGGCCACCGGCGGCATCGCCGCAGTCGGTCAGTTGCAACTGCTGCAGCCCTTCTTCGGCCTGGCGCTGGCCGGTCTTTTGCTGCACGAGCAGATCAGCCCGCTGATGGCTGGCGCCACCGTCGCCGTCGTGCTGTGTGTAGCGGGGGCGAAACGCTTCGCCCGCTGACCGCCGGTTTCCTTCCGCGTCCCGCCCGAGAAAAATCGCGGTATCATCGGGCGTTTGCGTACTCGGCTGGACTGCCGGAAGGAAACTCGGATGAAGCCACCCGCCGAATCTCCACTGCCTGCCGTGGAGCGCGACGAACTCGCGCCGCGGCCACGGCTGACCCTGGGCAGCCATGTGCACAGCGGCTTCGACCTGCGCAGCGGACGCATGCAGAACATCTCCCGGCACCGCGCTGCACTGGCATTTCTGTACGGCGACATGCCGGTTTCGGGGAGCGTCACCCCGCGTTCGGGCCGCGAGATCCGGGTGTTCCGCGACGACCAGATCGTGCGCGTCAGCCGCGAACTGGAGCAGGAGCACGCCTGGCGCCTGGAGCTGCGCGAGCTGGGCTTCAAGCCGGCGATGCGCCGCAGCGATGCCCTGGAAGACAGCGCCGGGGAAATGTTCGAGCTGCCAGACGACAGCGCCTGGCAGGAGTTCATGCGCGAGGGCCTGCCGCAGCTGCGCGAACAGGGCTGGGAAATCGACATCCGCCCTGAATTCGTCTTCGATCTCTCGCCGGTGGAGAAGTGGTACGCGGAAATCGAGGAAACCGACGACCGCCAGTGGTTCGACCTGGAACTGGGCATCGAGGTGGATGGCCGGCGCATCAGCCTGCTGCCGGCGCTGATCGAACTGATCCGGCGCATGCCGGCGCTGCTCGACCCGGTCGCCCTCGCCCGCCATGCCGACGATGAACAACTGGTGCTGCGCCTGGATGCCGGGCGCAACCCGATCCACACCTGGCAGACCGCCTCCGACCGCCCTCTGCGCGTCTCGCTGCCATTCGGCAAGCTCAAGCCGCTGCTGGGTACATTGTCCGAGTTCTACATCGGCGAACAGCCGCCGGTACGCCGCCTGCGCATGGGCGCGCCGGATGCCGCGCGCCTGACGGAACTGGAAGAACTGCCGCTGACCTGGCAGGGCGGCGAGCAGTTGCGCGAGATCGCCCATCGCCTGCGCGACTACCGCGCCCAGCCGGCGCAGATTCCGGCGGGCCTCAACGCCGAGCTGCGCGGCTATCAGCACGAGGGCCTGAGCTGGATGCAGACCCTGCGCGAAGTCGGCGCCAGCGGCATCCTCGCCGACGACATGGGCCTGGGCAAGACGCTGCAATCACTCGCCCACGTGCTGCTGGAAAAACAGGCCGGACGCCTGACCAGCCCGGCCCTGGTGATCATGCCCACCAGCCTGATTCCCAATTGGCTGGACGAGGCCGAGCGCTTCACCCCCGACCTGCGCGTGCTGGCCCTGCATGGCGCCGGGCGGCGCAAGGCGTTCGCGAAAATCGCCGAGCACGACCTGATCCTCACCACCTACGCCCTGCTGCCGCGCGATGCCGAGAAGCTCGCCCAGCACGAGTACCACCTGCTGATCCTCGACGAGGCGCAGAACATCAAGAACGCCACCACCAAGGCCGCCCAGGCCGCGCGGCATCTTCGCGCACGTCATCGGCTGTGCCTGACCGGCACGCCGCTGGAGAATCACCTGGGCGAACTGTGGTCGCTGTTCCACTTCCTCCTGCCCGGCTGGCTGGGCGATGCTCGGCAATTCGCCGTGGATTACCGCACGCCCATCGAGCGCCACGGCGACCAGGGCCGCCTGGCGCACCTCGCCGCGCGCATACGGCCGTTCCTGCTGCGCCGGACCAAGGAGCAGGTCGCCTCGGAGCTGCCGCCCAAGAGCGAGTTCATCCAGCACATCGAGCTCAGCGAAGCGCAGCGCGACCTCTACGAAACCGTGCGCCTGGCGCTGGATCGCAAGGTGCGCGACGAGATCGCCCGTCGTGGCCTGGCGCGCAGCCGGATCATCATCCTCGAAGCACTGCTCAAGTTGCGCCAGGTCTGCTGCGACATTCGCCTGGTGAACAAGGAAGCGCCGCCGCACACCGGTAAATCCGCGCGCGCGGTGACCTCGGGCAAGCTGGTCTACCTGCTCGACATGCTCGAAGAGCTGCTCGCCGAAGGCCGCCGGGTGCTGGTGTTCTCGCAGTTCACCTCGATGCTCGCGTTGATCGGCGACGCGCTGGCCGAGCGCAACCTGGAATACGCCCTGCTCACCGGCGATACCCGCGACCGCCGCGCACCGGTGAAGGATTTCCAGGAAGGTCGCGTGCCGCTGTTCCTGATCAGCCTGAAGGCCGGTGGTGTAGGCCTGAACCTCACCGCCGCCGACACCGTGATCCACTACGACCCCTGGTGGAACCCGGCTGCCGAAAACCAGGCCAGCGACCGCGCCTACCGGATCGGCCAGGACAAGCCGGTGTTCGTCTACAAGCTGATCGCCCGGGGCACGGTGGAAGAGAAGATCCAGCTGCTGCAACGCGACAAGGCCGCGCTGGCCGCCGGCATCCTCGACGGCTCAGGCAGCGACTGGCAGCTGGACGACGCGGATATCGACGCGCTGTTCGCGCCGCTGCCCAAGGCCGTCTGATCTCCACCAGAGCGGTTCGCATCCAATCAGCGCATCCCCCAGCCGTGACTGACCAGCACCGACTGCCCGGTAAGCGCAGCCGAAGGGAAGCCGGCAAGGAACAGGACCGTCTGTGCGACGTCCTCCACGGTGGTGAACTCGCCATCCACCGTCCCGCCGAGCATCACCTGCTTCACCACTGCCTCCTCGCTGATGCCCAGTTCCTTCGCCTGTTCGGGAATCTGCTTTTCCACCAGAGGCGTGCGCACGAAACCAGGGCATACCACGTGGGAGCGCACGCCGTGCGGACCGCCCTCCTTCGCCAGGGTGCGCGCCAGCCCGAGCAGACCATGCTTGGCGGTGACGTAGGCCGATTTCAGCGGCGAGGCTTCGTGGGAATGCACCGAGCCCATGTAGATCACCACGCCGCCACGCCCTGCCGGGTACAGGTGGCGCAGCGCCGCGCGCGTGGTGAGAAAGGCGCCGTCGAGGTGGATGGCGAGCATCTTCTTCCAGTCGGCGAAGGCATAGTCCTGCAGCGGGTCGACGATCTGGATGCCGGCGTTGGAGACCAGGATGTCGAGGCCGCCGAAGGTGTCCACCACTCGATCCATGCCGCTGTCCACGGCCTGCTCGTCGGTCACGTCCATGGCCACCGCCAGCGCCTTGCCACCAGCGGCTTCGATCTCGGCCACTACGCGTTGGGCGGCGTCCTGCTGCAGGTCGGCGATGGCCACCGCCGCGCCGGCCTGCGCCAGGGTCAGGGCAATCTGCCTGCCGATGCCGCTGGCCGCGCCGGTAACCACCGCGACCTTGCCGTTGAGTGCTTTCATCAGAGAGTTCCCGAAGAGGTAGGAACTATCACTCTAGACGGATCAGTCGCGGGTCAGCTCGATACTGCCGTCGCGGTTCTGCCGATACAGGGTGTAAGGCAGGGCCAGGGTGTCGACTACTCCGGAAAAGGCCATGTCCAGCACAGGCAGGATCGGCGGGCCGAAGGTGTAGTTCGCCGGTGTGGATGGCGGCGAATAACCGGCATCGGCCGGTGGCTCGCCATACAGCTGGCAGGCATCCCAGACCACGCCGCCATACACGCGAGGAATGGCGCCGCAATAGGTCCCCTCGAGCCTCAGGTCGCTGGCGTCCACCACAGCGTCGCTGCGCAGGGTGTGATAGGACCCGCAACCGCTGAGCAACGCGGCGCCGAGCAGCACGCAGGAACGGAACATCGTCATATCGAAATTCCCTCTCGATGGCGAAAGCGGCAGCCTACCAGCCCTTGAGCTGGTCCCAGCGCCAGTTGCGGTACTGGTAGATCAGTGTACCCAACAGTCCATAGGCAGCTGCCATGGCGAAAAGGACGAGGATACGGTCAGCCACGGCCGAGAGCGGCAGGTTCATCTGGTTCATTTCCACCACCGCGCGGATCGCCCAGGTGGACGGAATCGCATCTGCCAGCAGTTGCACCCACCCAGGCATGGCCTGTGGCGGCCAGGTGAAGCCGGCCATGTAGAACAGCGGCAGGGTGATGAAAGTCATGGTCAGGTAGACCGCTTCCTCCGAAGGCAACACCTCGGCGATGAATTCGCTCATGGCGATCACTGCCAGCAGGAAGGGCAGTACCAGGCCCATCAGCATGAAGAACGAAGCCGTCTGCCGGTAGCCCATCATCCACGGCCAGATCACATAGAAAAGCATCGCCAGCACCGTCCAGATGGAGAGCTGCGCGGCATAGCGGCCGAATCGCGTCGAGGTGGGCTGGCGCAGCGAGCGCGGAGTGCCGCCGCGCAGGTTGAGGTTCACCCGCGTGCAGGAGAGCAGCAGGCTGTGCTGCAGGATCAGGGTCACCAGCCCCGGCAGGACGATGGCGGCGAAGCTGGTGCCAGGGTTGAACAGATCGGTCAGCTGGCCGATGGCGGGTTGCAGCAGGACGTTGGCCTGCACCTCGGAGAAGCCGCCGCGCATCAGCCGCTCGCGGTTGTAGCGCAGCGACAGCTCGGTGTAGGTGGCACTGATGTCTTGCTGGATCTGCCCGTTGGCCATGCGGTTGGTAGCGTCGCCGAAGATCGGCACGGTCACCGCTTCGCCGCGCAGCACGCGCTTCTCGAAGTCCAGCGGAATCACCACGATGGCGAACAGCTTGCGCCAGGCCAGGTCGCGTTGCGCCTCGGGCAACTGGTCGTAGCCGACGGTGGCGATCTTCGGCGCGGCATCGAGCTGGCGCACCAGCTCGCGGGACACGGCACTGTGGTCCATGTCGATCACCGCCACCGGCAAGTCGTCCATGGTGCGGTGGGCATAGGGCAAGGTGGTCAGCGCCACGGACAGCACCATCAGCAGCCACAGCGGCTTGCCGAGCATGCCGCTGAGGGATTCGCGGAAGACCTTCCAGAAATTCTCCATGGCGGTTCCTTACGCCGGGCTCAGGTCGAGGCGCCGGCGCAGGCGCATCTTGGCGATCATGTAGGCGATCAGCGGGTAGAGCAGCAGTTTGCAGCAGGTATACAGGCCGGACTCGGCCGGTGCCCTGCGCAGGAACTGGTCGAACAGGCCGTGCAAGGTGTGGGTCAGGGGTTCAGCCTCGGAGATGATGCGGGCGACCGAGGGCATTGCCAGCTCGGGCAACAGCACGCCGGAATATGTCTGTGCCACGCCGATCAGCAGGCCGATCAAAGAGTAGGCACTGAAACGGTTGGCGGTGAAGATGAACAGCATCAACCCGACGCTCTGCGCCGCCACCACGTAGCAAAGGGTGATCGCCAGCATCCACCAGGTATTGCCATTGATCCGCGCGCCGTTGAGCTCCACCAGCAGGAACAGCTCAACCATCAGCAGTGTGCTGAACAGCAGCGTGTAGGGTGCCAGCTTGCCCAGCAGCCGCGCGCCCAGGGCCTGGGCGCGGAGGATGTGCGGCGAGGAGGCGCGCAGCTCCGGCGCCTCGCGCGCCAGCACATGCACGGTGGCGACGATCACGAACAGTTGCAGCAGGTGCACGATGGCGGCGAACTGCTGGAAGTAGATGTAGTTGCCGCTGGCATTGAACAGGCTTTCGTAGGACACGCTGATACTCGCCAACGCGGGCATGGCGCGGTCCATGCCCGCGGCCAGGCGCGGGCGCAACTCGGCGTTCACCGAGCTCATCAGGCCACTGAAATCCTGGGTCGAGTAGAAACCGGCGGAATAGAACAGCGAGTTGTAGTACAGCTCGGCGACCGGCTGGCGGCCGGACAGGGCGTCGGCTTCGAGGTCGCGAGGAATATAGAGCAGCGCGTAGTCGTCGGCCATGCGCAGCCGACGCAGCCCCTCCTGCAAGCCGCCACCCAGCACCTCGACCTTGGCGTGGGAACCGGCATCCAGCTCGCGGACGATCCTGCGCGACAGGCTGCTGTGGTCGGCATCGACCACTGCTACCGGCATGTCCAGTAGCGTCCCCGCCTGGTACACGCCACTGATCACCACGAACAGCAGCAGCGGCCAGAGCCAGCCGAGCCAGTGAATGGTCCAGCTGCGCAGCGCGACCCGCGTTTCGCTGCCGAAGGCCTGGGCGAAACGCCGCAGGTTGCGCCTTACTGCTTCCACTGCCACAGCGCACTCATGCCGGGGCGCAGGCCCGGTACCGGCTGGTCGGGATACAGACGCACCTCGAAGGTCTTCAGGTCGAAATCACCGGTGGCGCGGGTGGCGCGCTTGGTCGCGAAATCGCCGAGCGGCGCGATGTAGGCGACCCTGGACTTCACGTCGATACCTTTGAGAGCCGGCACCCGGATGGCCACTTCGTCGCCCTTTTTCACATCGGCAAGAATGTCTTCGCGCAGGTTGAATACGAAATAACTGTCGGACAAGCGCACCAGTGTCAGCAACGGGCTGTAGGCATTGACCAGTTCGCCCTGCTCCGCAGGAATCGGTCCGACCTCGCCATCCACAGGCGCCACCACATTGAGGTCATCCGTCTGCGCCTGCAACTCGAGTATCTGTGCGTCAGCCCTGCGCACGGCGGCCTCCAGGGCTCGACGGCGCTCCTCGCGGTCACCCTGGGTGCCTTCGTCGAGATTGGCCTGGGCCTCAGCGACACGATTGCGCGCCACGTCGCGGCCACGCCGCGACAGGTCCAACTGCGCCTGGGAAACGAAGCCGCGACCGGCCAGCTCCTCGTTGCGCTGGTACTCGAGCTCGGCGTTGCGCAACTCGGCCTGGGCCTGGGACAGGCTGGCCTGCAAAGCGCGCAGGGTTTCCTCGCGGGTGCCATGAAGGGATTCGTCGAGGTTCGCCTGCACCTGGTTGCGCGCAGCGCGCAGGGAATCGAGCTGGGCTTGCAGCTCCGGACTGCTGATGGAGATCAGCAACTGGCCCTGCTTCACGTCATCGCCGCGCCGCACATGGAGCGCCTCGACGCGCCCCTTGGCCTTGGAAGCGACTATGACGGTGGTGGCGTCCGCTTCACCTTGCAGCAACAGCGGCTGAGTATGCAGGCGCAGGTAAAGGGTGATGGCGATGATCACCAGGATCAGCAGCGGGGCGAACAGTTTCCATCCCTTCATGGAGCAGGTCTTCTCAGGTGGCGGTGCACCGATGGTAGTGCATTCGCCGCCGGGGCGGCGGCCCTGGGTCAAGCCACCGGGCGATCAGCGCTCGTCGTCGCTGATCAGGTCACGTTCGCCGCTGCGTTGCGGCGAGCTCGGCGAGGGGAAGCGCGAAGACGCATAACGCACCACCAGAATCGCCAGCGCCAGCAGCAACAGCGCTACCGAGACCAGGATAATGCCGTCGTCGGGGACATGGTTGTGCTGGATATCGGCGATCATCAGGCGGGTCAGCGCGGTCATCGCCACGTAGATCAGGAAGCGCACCGGCATGTGGTTGGTCTTGAAATAGATGCCGACCATGGCACCCAGTTCGAGGTAGATGAACAGCAGCAGGATGTCGTCGATGCTGGCGTGCCCCTTCCCCACCATCTCGCCGAAGGCCACCGCCGCCGACCAGAACACCGTGCCGCCGATGGCGAACAGTGCCAGGTAATGGAATCCCTCCACCAGCAGGTTGCCCAGGGATTCGGCGCACCCATGCATCCGCTCGCTCAGACGCTCGGCCCAGTTCTGTTTCATTCGTCGGTTCTCCGCAATACATGGCTGTGTTGGCGTGAAGCCTGCAAGTGCTACGCCATTGATCTTGCGCAGTCATCCCACAGACAGGCTGCGACAAGATGACTGCAACTTTTTCGGCAGCCCCTGAGTCCATCCAGAGGCACGCCACAAAACAGGCAGGAACGAGTGATGGAAAGCCCCTTTCAGAAACTGACCGACGCCTTTCAGGAACAATACCGCGTCAATTTCAGCCTTGAACGGCCCGACGGCAGCATCGTCCTTACCCTTTCCACCGAGGAAGGCGTGGCCGCGCGCCGTCTGATCCGCTACGCCCAGTTGCAGGACCCGGAACAGCTTCAGCGTTTCATCCAGAGCATCCGCTTCGGCATCGCCATCGAACAAGGCGGCACGGCGCCCCAGTTGCTGGCAGCCATGACGCGCGGCGAAAACGGCCTGCCAATCGCGTCCTGAAGCTCGTCTTCGCAAGAATTCCTTCCTACAGAGCCATCTGACTGACGATTCATTGCGCCAGTCACTTGGCTGCGTCGCGCGCGCCTTCGGGGCGGGCGCACTGCTTTGGGCCGCAGCCAATACCGGCCAATTACCAGCACAGCCCTTTCCTGCGTCTACGCTGCTGGCAACGATTCGCACCGCAGCAGTAGCATTGTGCGATCGCATTACTGTATAAATAGACAGTTATTCCGAACTCCCCAATCAAAGAGAAGGCACAGAGGTGATGAATGGCCGTCGAAGTGGTGTACCGCAGCAGCCGCGATCCGGAGCGCCTGTTCATGGATAAGGCAGAAGCCGACCGGCACGACAAGATGCTGGAGCTAGCGGAAACGCTGGCCGACGTGCTGCAGAAGGCGGTGCCTTCGCTGAAGGAGGATCAGGTCGAGGAGATCGGTATCTTCATGGCCAGGAACCGCGATGCCTTCGCCCGCGCCTTCAAGAACCAACCGGATGCGTTGAGCGAGATATTCAGCGAGCCTGCCGCCGAGGAATGAGCCTCGGCGCACTCCAGGTACAACCGGAAACTCCGGACCGCAGCGCCATGCGCGTGATCGCGGGCATGGCGAGCTCCTGCAGGGTTGCTGCAGCTTCAGTGGCCCGGATATTCCCCGTAGAGAATCCGTTCGGCCAGCTTGTCGGCGACTCGTGCAGGCGACAGATGCTCCGCCTGGGCATGGGCAAAGACCTCGGTCAGGCGCTCGGCGATGCGCGAAAGGTGGGCGGTGATGACAGGTAGCGCTTCGCCCTGGTGCTGCAGGGCCACGTAGATCAGCCCACCGGAATTGATCACGTAATCAGGCGCATACAGGATGCCCCTTCCCTCCAGTTCATCGGCGACCTCGGGATGGGCCAGCTGGTTGTTGGCCGCGCCCGCCACGGCGGCGCAACGCAGGTGGCCGACCACCTGTGAGGTCAGCACTCCCCCCAGCCCGCAAGGCGCGAGGATGTCGCACGGGGTGGTGAGCAGCGCTTCGTTGGGCACCGGTCGGGCCCCCAGTTGCTCCACCGCCAGTTGCACCTTGCCCGGGTCGATGTCGCTGACCAGCAGCTCCGCCCCCGCCGCCGACAGATGCTCGGCCAGCGCATAGCCCACGTTACCCAGCCCCTGGATCGCCACCCGCAGGCCATCGAGATCGTCACTGCCCAACCGCGCCTGGGCGCTGGCGCGGATGCCGGCGAATACTCCGAGTGCTGTATGAGGGGAAGGATCGCCACCGCTGGTGGTGCTGGTGACGTGGCGGGTGAACTGGGCGATGCAGTCCATGTCGGCACTGGAGGTGCCGCTGTCCACAGCCGTGATGTACGCCCCGCCGAGGGAATCGATCGCGCGGCCAAAGGCTTCGAAGAGCTCGCCCCGATTGTCGACGTGCGGGGCGCGCAGGATCACCGCCTTGCCGCCGCCCTGGCGCAGGCCGGCCAGCGCCGCCTTGTAGCTCATGCCCTGGGCCAGGCGCGCGGCATCGCGCAGCGCGGCGTCCTGGTTGGGGTAAGGCAGGTAACGGCAGCCACCCAGGGCAGGGCCGAGCCGGGAGTTGTGGATGGCGATGATGGCCTTGAGTCCCGTGGTCGGGTCCTGGAAGAGATGCAGCGACTCGAGCCGGGTGGCTTCCATCATGTCGAACATGGCGGCGCTCCCTTGCTTGGGGTGAACGGCGGTCCGTAGGCGGACCCCTTGAGTATAGGCAGCACCTGTCACATCACCTTCACCGGCGACGACCGCGCCACTGGACGAGTGCCCGGCGCTCCGGTTACAACCGCAGGGTCAGCCGGAGAACGCCATGGACCCGCGTCAAGCCTGCCTCACCTGTCTTGCCCAGGACCCGCCCGCCCTGTTCGAAGCGGCCCTGTGGATCGCCGCCGAGCACGAACCGCACCTGCCGCCCGAGCAGACACTGCGCCTGTTCGACTCGCTTGCCCATCAGGTCGCGGTGGCGCTGCCCCAGGGCAACGGCGATGCGGAACGCGCGCAGTTCCTGCTGCGCCGGCTGAGCGAACTGGGCTTCGCCGAAGACGACCAATACCCGCTGCACCCGCGCGCCGCCCTGGTCCCCCAGGTGCTGCAGCGCCGTCACGGCCAGCCGCTGTCGCTGGCGCTGATCGCCCTGGAAATGGCTCGACGCAACGGCATCACCCTGGTGGGCGTGAACTTCCCCGGTCGTTTTCTGCTGCGCGTACCCAGCGCCGACCATCTGCTCGATCCCGCCACCGGCCGCCGTCTCTACACGCGCGATTGCCGTGACCTGCTGGCACGGCAGATGGGCACCAGCGTAGAGCTGTCCGCCGAGCACCTGCGCACCGCCAGTGCCGCCGATATGTTGCAGCGCCTGTCGCGCAACCTGCGCCAGTTGCACCTGGCCGCCGGGGAACCGCTGGCGGCGCTCAAGGATGCCCAGCGCGTACTGGAGCTTGGGACACCCAGTTCCAGCGATCACCTCGCCCGCGCCGATCTGTACCATGTTCTGGATTGCCCGCAGGCGGAGCGCTACGACCTGGAGCGCGCGATGCTGCTCAGCGACGATGCCACCGAGCAGATGCGCCTGGCTCAGCGCCTGGCCGAGTTCAGCGTGCCGCCCAAGGCGCTGCACTAACGCCTCGGACGTTCAACAGGCCTCAGACCTTCAACAGACCAAGCTCCTTGGCTCGCGCCACCGCCTGGGTGCGGCGCTCCACGCCGAGCTTGCCGTTGATCCGACGCGCGTGGGTTTTTACCGTGTGCAGGGAAATGTACAGCCGCTCGCCGATCTCCAGGTTCGAACAACCGCGCGCGATCAGCTCCAGCACCGAGAGCTCGCGCAGGCTCAACAGGTTGTTCGGGGTGATCTCACCCGCGTTGGGGCGCAGGCCGAACAGGCCGGGTTGGCGGCGCTGGGTTTCGTGCAGGGAGGACAGCAGGCCGAAGCGCTGGGCCAGGGCGACGCCCTCGTCCAGCGAGCTACGCGCTTCGTCCAGATTGCCTGAGATGAAGTGTCCCTCGGCCAGTGCCAGCCAGACTTCGCAGGCCAGTGTATTGCGGCCTTGCCGCAGCAGGTCGGGAAGCAGGCCCTGCAGACGCTGCAGCGCGGCGTCCACGTCGCCGTCGTAGAGTTCGGCCAGCGCCAGGTGATGCTCGACCCGCAGGATCTGGTCCGGCGCTGCCGCTGGCGGGCTGAGGCGATCGGTGCGGTAGCGCGAGGCGACCCGCTGGAGGATTTCCCGCGCCGGGCCGGCCCGGTTCAAACGCAGGTGCAGCGCGCCACTGGCAAGCAGCAGCGGGCCGCGATAGATCGGCTCCGGCACGTGTTGCAACTGCATCAGCCGCTCGACCTCCAGCAGTCGGCTGAAGGCGCCGTCGGTGTCGCCATCCAGTGCGTCCAGCCAGGCCATGCCGGTGAAGCCGTAGATCAGGCTCGGGTCGTGGCTGCGGCGGGTTTCGTTGAGGCCGGCGATGAACAGCTCGCGCGCCTCGTCGTCGCGGCCCTGGCGCAGGCACAGCCAGCCGCGGCGCAAGGCGACGCGACCGGCCATGGCGTTGCAGGTGATGCGCATCTCGTCGAGGTATTCCTGCACCCGCGCCAACAACGCGTCGGCGCGCTGCAATTCGCCGCGCTGTTCCAGCCATTGGGCGCGGTCCAGTTCCAGTAGCGCTTCGAAGGTGGTGCTGCCTTGCAGGCGAGCGCGCCGCAGCGCCTCGCGGTTGATCAGTCGCGCCTCGGCCAGCCGCCCCTCAGCCTGGGCCTGCTGGGTCAGCGCAGACAGGCAGATGAGCGTCTGCGCCCAGGCATCCTCGGGCAGGTGCGCCAGCGCCTCGCGCAGTTGCTCGCGGGAGCCGGGCAGTCCGCGCGCGTGGGTAAGCATGCCGTTGAGCCCCTGCCACTGGGCCACCAGTGCGCGCTGACGGTGTTCGCCAGGCATCGGCAGGAAGCGGTCGAAACCGGTCAGCAGCGCCTCGACGTCGTCCAGGCGACCAACGAACAACAGCGTCCAGGCATTGAGGATCAGCAGGCGCGGCGTGCTGCACAGGAGCTCGTCGGGCAGCGATTCGCGCAGTTGCAGCACGCGCTCGACGTTGCGGCCGTGCAGCAGCTGTTCCTCGGTCAGACGCTGCAACAGGCTGGCGGAAACGTCCGGCTGCTCGGCGTACAGCGAGTGCTCGAAAGCTGAATGGATCTCCCCGCACTGGGTGAACCACTGGCAGGCGCGCCGGTGCAGGTTGGCCGCAGGCCAGCGCGACAGGCTGGCCAGCGCCGCCGCAACCATGGGCGCGACCTGGAACCAGTGCTGAGTGTTGTCCACGGGCTCGATCAGCACGCCCCAGGCCTGCAGGCCGTCCAGCGCAAGGCCGGGTTCGTCGAACAGGTAGTCGCACAGTTCGCGATTGAAGCGGCTGATCTGCGCCAGGCCGCAGAGGGTTTCCGCCAGCTCCGCCGGCAGGCTCGCCAGGACTTCGCGTTGCAGATAATCCTGCAGCAGGCCGATGCCGGCATTGCTCATCTGGGTGGCACAGGGAGCGACGAAGTCGTTGCCCAGGCTGAGCAGGCGCAGGCGCACGCCGGCAAACCAGCCGTGGGTTGCTTCCTGCAGGGCCTGGCGCTGGGCCTGGGGCCATTCCAGGCCGGCGGTCTGCAGATAGGCGTCCAGCTCGCCCTGGGTCAACGCGAGCGTGGCGGCGCCCAGTTCCAGCAGTTCGCCCTCGAGCAGCAGGCGGGTAAGGTTGCAGGCGGGGCGTCGGCGGCTGGCCAGCCACCAGCCGATCTGCGGCGAGGCAACGGCGAGCAGGCGGTCGAAACAATCGTCGAGGACCGGATCGGGGGCGCGGGGATAGTCATCGAGCATCAGCCAGACCGGCTCGCTGGCGTTCTCCAGCCAGGCACACAGGGCTTCCTCGCCGGACCAGGGTACGCCCAGCGCCTCGCCCAGCCGTTCGCAGAATTGCTCGGGCGAAAGCCCGCGGCCACCCATCCCCAGCCAGACCACGCGGGTACCGGCCGGCGCCAGGCGTGCGCACTCGCTCATCAGCACCGTCTTGCCACAGCCGGGCGGCGCCACCAGCAGGCGCAGGCGGCATTCGGTGGTGCTCAGGCTGGCGTGCAGCCGTCCGCGGGGCAGATGCTGGCGTGGCAGTCGCGGCAGCGCCGCGCTGTGCAGGGCGATTGTCGACATGGGCTTCTTCCGGCCATTTGCCGGCCAGACTATGCCCCTGGGCGGAGCGGGCAAAGGACCATCAGCCAGACTCATGGCGCGATATAGCGCAGGCTGCTCTGAGGTGCGTGCTAGAGATGGCGCCGCATCGAAGGGCAAAAAAAGAAACCCGGCATCCACGCGGGATGCCGGGGCCAAGGAGCGGGTGTTACTCAGCGCACGCCGGTGTTACGCAGCGCGGCCGGGGTGAAGTCGGCCATGGAGGCCTTGTTGCCGAACACGTAGCCACGCTTCTCCTCGTTGTTGAGGCCGAAAGTCACGTAGCGGCCGGCAAGGATGTCGTACAGCGATTCGGCGGCGTAGCCGGTAGCCAGTTCTGGATAGAAGACCATCGAGTGGCCTTCGCCGACGCGCCACAGCTGGCCACGACCGTCGTACAGCTCGGACACGGCGATCTGCCAGCTGTCCTCGTCGAGGTAGAAGTGGCGCTGGCCGTAGATGTTGCGCTCGCCGGACTTCAGGGTGCCCACCACTTCCCACACGCGGTGCAGTTCGTAACGGGTCAGGTCCTGGTTGATATGGCCCGGCTTGACGATGTCGTCATACTTGAGCGTCGGCGAGTTGAGGCGGTAGCTGTTGTACGGGATGTACATCTCGCGCTTGCCCACCAGCTTCCAGTCGTAACGGTCCGGGGCGCCGGAGAACATGTCGTAGTTGTCCGAGGTACGCATGCCGTCCGAGGCGGTGCCCGGGCCGTCGTACGCCACCTGCGGTGCGCGGCGCACGCGGCGCTGGCCGGCGTTGTAGATCCACGCCAGGCGCGGCTCCTTCACCTGGTCCAGGGTCTCGTGCACCAGCAGGACGTTACCGGCCAGGCGCGCCGGAGCCGTTACCTGCTGCTTGAAGTAGGTGAGGATGTTGCTGGTCTTGCTGGCATCCTGGTCAGCCATGTTCTGCGGCACCGCGATCGATTCCTCGAAGCGGATCGGCGTGTAGCTGCCGTTGGTCTGCGGCACGACCTGCACCACCACGCGGGAGATGTTGCCGCCGTGGTAGCGGGTCAGGTGGTTCCACAGCGCCTGCACGCCGTTCTTGGGCAGCGGGAAGGCGTAATAGCGGCTCTTCTCGAAGTTCTCCAGGCCATTGCCGTCGTTGATCGGCTGGACGAACTCGGCGCTTCGCTTGATCGCGCCGTAGATGTCATCGGGCAGGGCGAAGCTGCGGTGGGTCTTGTACACCGGGATCTTGTAGCTGTCCGGGTAGCGCTTGAACATCGCCAACTGGCCGGGGGCAAGCTTGTCCTTGTACTGGTCGGCGTTCTGCGCGGTGATGGTGAACAGCGGTTTCTCGTCAGCGAAGGGATCGGCGAGGAAGCCCTTGCCATCGACCTTGCCGGCGGTGCGGGAGATGCCGCCGGTCCAGGCCGGGATGCTGCCGTCGGCGTTGCCTTCCTTCTGCGAGCCCATGGGCGTGAGGCTGGTGCCGAGCTTGGCCACTTCATCGGCGGATACCGCCGCCATCACGCCGCAGGACAGCAGGCTCAGGGCCAGCGCACCGCATTGGAGGATTCTTGTCGTTCTCATGTCGATTCCTTGAGCAGGCAGGTCAGAAGTTCACGCCGAAGCTGAGCGAAACGAAGTCCCGGTCGACGATGGTGTTGTAGTCGCCGCCGAAGAAGTTCGTGTAGTTCAGGCTCGCGGTGTAGGTGTTCTGGTAGTCCGCATCGAGTCCGACGCTGGCGGCCTTGCTGCCTTCATTGAAGACCGGGCCGTAGCCGTGCACGTCATGGGACCAGGCCACGTTCGGTTTGAGATTCACCCCGGCGAAGACGTTGTTGTAGTCCCAGATGGCGCGGCCGCGGTAACCCCAGGAAGACGAGGTATAGAAGCCGCCGCTGCCGTACTCGTTGCGCGCGGTGGCGTTCTCCGGCACGCCGTACACCGAATCGCGGCCGTAGCGCTCGCCGACTTCATTGGTCATGCCGCCGACGTAGGTCACGCCGACTTCGCCCACCAGGGTCAGGCGGTCCGCGCCCATGGTCTGGTCGAAGAAGTGGGTGAAGGTGGTCTGTGCCTGGGTCACTTCCTTGCGCACGTAACCGTGGCTGATGCGGTTGGCCTGGGCCAGCGCGCCGGCCGCACCACCACTGGTGAAGCCGCCGACCACGGTAGTGGCGAGCAACGGCGTCATGTCGGTGGTATTGAGCTGCAGCGGCATGTTCGGCCGGTAGCTGATCTCGCCGTTCCACGCGGTGCCGGTGGGCAGGGTGGTGGAGAAGCTCAGACCATACAGGCGGATGTCTTCCGGGTACTCCAGGAAGTAGTTGCCACGCCCCAGCAGCAACGGCTGGGCCAGCGCGGCGCCACCGGGCACGGAGAGCGCGCGCAGGACATTGCCGATGTCGGCGGTGCCGGCGTTCTTCATGCTCACGATCGGCGTGCGGCTGTGGTAGTTCATGGCGTAGGCGCCGTATTCCACGTCGTCGCCCAGCCAGCGCAGGGCCAGCCCCCACTGACCGGAGTCACGTGCGTCGCGGTCGGCACCGCGCGGCACCATCAGGCCCTCGGGGGTGACGGTGACGCCCAGGGAGTTGAGCAATGCCTTGGTCGCCGGCGCGTTCAGCGAGTTGACGGTAGCCGGGTCGAGGATGTTGTAGTTGGTGTTGCAACCGTCGGCAGCGACGTCGGTGGTAGAGAAGAAGGTGCCGCAGTTGTCCAGCACCGTCTGGTCCCACTCCAGCTGGTAGAAACCTTCAACGGAGAGCGAGTCGGTCACGCTCTGCGACATGTACAGCATGTTCACCGGGATCAGGCCTTCCTTGATCTCCGAACCGGGACGGCGGAAGGCGGAAACGTCGATGGGGTTGATGGTGTTGATGCTGTTGCCGATGAAGGTGCTTTCACCCCAGCTCACCACCTGCTTGCCCACCCGCACGGTGCCGGGCATATCGGCAATGGCGTAGTTGTAGTAGCCGAAGGCGTCGAGCAGCTGCGCCCCGGAAGACTTGGCGCCTTCCTTGCGGCCGTCATCGGAAATCTGCTTCCAGTCGGTGCTTTCGTCCTTCAGACGGAAGTCGTACCAGTACTTGCCCCGGGTGAACACGCCGAAGTCCCCGTACTTCAGCTCCAGGTCGTGGATGCCCTTGAAGATTTTCGAGAAGGTATCCCCCTTACGGAAGTTCAGCCGACCATCGTCGTTGGTCTGGGTCATGCCGTGGCCGCCGTTGGCGGCACCGATCAGATCCTGCTTCGGACTCTGGGTACTCCAGCTGGCCCCCACGGACAGGCTGGAATCGAACTGCCCTTCGATCTCCCCGATGTTGAAGTTGATTGCCTGAGCCTGGGTGGCGCATCCCAGGGCGACGGCAGTGGCGAGAAGTTGCGGTTGGAAGAATCCGCGCCTTGTTTTTGTTGTCATGCGGCTCTCCTGACGGTGTCTAGGTGGCCTTACCCTACTGAGCGACCTGACGGGGAGTAAGCGCTCCAAGGTGGTATTTGGCGTGTCGCCCGAAAGAGTGAATCCCCCTTCTAGGACGGACCATGGCGGGCGATATTGGTGCAGGCGATGACGAATCATCGAGACGATGGATAGTGCCTGGGGCTTGTAAGTGCTTTGCCACTACCCGTGAAGCGCGGTCTGGGGCATCCTTAGCCCCCTATGCATGCCATCGACCAACGCCCGACCGACAGCCACCTGACCGAGCAGACCCGCGAGGTGGTGCTGCGCTATCACCAGTGCTGGAAGCATCGCGACCTCGAAGCGGTGCTCGCGCTGTATCACCCACAGGTGCAGTACAACGACTTCTTCCAGAACCGCACCCTGGGCTACGCCGACCTGCGCGACTACGTGCAGAGCACCATGCCCAGCCGCCCGGAAGAGTTCCTCGACCACATCGACCGCATCCGCGTGGACGGCGACACCGCCTTCATCCAATACCGCATCGCGGTGACATTGAGCGGGCGCCTGGCGACTTTCCATTCCAGCGAAGCGATCACCGTGCGCGACGGCCTGATCTGGCGCATCAACGAATACGCCTCGGTGGTGCGCGAAGGCGGTGAAAGCCGGCCGCAATCCGTCGACCCGCGCCCGGCCACCAGCCGGCTTGGCCTTTCGCCGCGGCAGCTCAGCCAGTTGGCCAGCGACCTGGAAGACTATTTCAGCAAGAGCCAGCCGTACCTCGCGCCGGACCTGGACCTGACCCAGGTGGCCACCGCCACCGGCTACACCCGCAACCAGATTTCCTACCTGCTCAATCAGGTGATGGGGCTGAGCTTCTACCAATACGTCAACCAGACGCGCCTGACCCATCTGCTCAGCCAACTGCGCCCGCCGCTGCCTTCGCGGATCGACGAGCTGGCCTTCTCCGCCGGCTTCAACTCGCTTTCGGCCTTCTATCGCTGCTTCCGCCAGCAGACCGGACAGTCGCCACGCGAATACCTCAAGCGCCTGCGCGAGGAACAGCAGGAGCCCTGATGCGCCCCTGCCGGCGGGTACGCGAGCAATCCTCGCGTACCCGCGCGCACGACAGAACCCCGCGCCAAATCTAGGCTTGCCGACATTCCCCCTTCTTCCCTTTGGAGTCGTCTATGTCGGCATGGCGTCATATCAGTCTGTGGATGAACCAGCTGGACGATGATCTCGTCCCGCGGCCGCCCCTGCAGGGCACCCTGGACGTCGATGTGGCCATCGCTGGCGCCGGCTATACCGGCTTGTGGACCGCGTACTACCTGAAACTGCGCGCACCGCAGCTGAAAATCGCCATCGTCGAGGCCGAAACTGCCGGCTTCGGCGCCTCGGGCCGCAATGGCGGCTGGCTGATGGGCAACATGCTGGGCGAAGACCGCCTGCTCGCCGCCCTGTCGCCCGAGCAGCGCCGCGCGTCCTACGACCTGCTGCACGACATCCCCGATGAAGTGGCCCGTGTGCTCGACCGCGAAGGCATCGACTGCGACTACCGCAAGGGCGGCGTGCTCTATACCGCCGCGCGCTATCCGGAGCAGGAAACCCGCCTGCGCGAGTACCTCGCCCACCTGCATGCCGAAGGCCTGACCGAGGACGACTACCGCTGGCTGAGCAAGAGCGAGCTGGCCGAACAACTGCGCATTCCCAGTGCGCTGGGCGCCATCCACACCCCGCACTGCGCCACCATCGACCCGGCCAAGCTGGTGCGTGGCCTGGCCCGCGCCGTGGAGCGCCAGGGCACGCAGATTTTCGAGAAGAGCCGCGTCACCCACTGGCAGCCTGGCCTGCTGCGCACCGCCCAGGGTGAGCTGAAGGCTCACTGGATAGTGCCGGCCATCGAAGGCTACGCCGCCGACCTGCCGCCGCTGGGTAATTACCAACTGCCGGTGCAGAGCCTGCTGGTGGCCACCGAGCCGCTACCCGACTCGGTGTGGGCGGAAATCGGCCTCGACAAGGGCCAGGCCTTCAGCGAATTCAGCCGCCAGGTCACCTATGGCCAGCGCACCCCGGACAACCGCCTGGCTTTCGGCGCCCGCGGCGGCTACCGCTTCGGCGGCAAGCTGCGCAACGACTTCAGCCTGACCGATGATGAAGTCGGCCTGCGCCGCTACCTGTTTGGCGAGCTGTTCCCGCAACTCAAGGACGTGCGCATCACCCACACCTGGGGCGGCAACCTGGGCATGTCGCGGCGTTTCCACCCGCACATGCTGATCGACCGCCGCAACGGCATCGCCCTCTCCGGCGGCTATGGCGGCGAAGGCGTAGGCGCCACCAACCTGGGCGGCCGCACCCTCGCCGACCTGATCCTCGGCCAGGACAGCGCCCTCACCCGCCAGCCCTGGGTGATCAACGACCGCAGCGTGCAGGACGGCCTGCGCGGCTGGGAGCCGGAGCCCTGCCGCTGGCTGGGCTACAACGCCATCATCCGCAGCTTCGTGCACGAGGACGATGTGCTGGCCAACCCGCACAGCGCGCCCTGGCGCCGCCGGCTGGCCGAGAAGGTCGCCGCCAGCATGGAAAACCTGATGACCTGGAAGGTCGGCTGAAACGCCGACCGGCTTGCCAACAGCCAGTCCCCGAATAGAAAGCCCACTGGAGCCCCGTATGAAACTGACCCACCTGAAAGACACCCTGCACGCCGAACTCGGTGAAGCCAGCCCGGTCGCCGTGCCGCTGGGCGAGCCGGTCTCCGAGACCCGCGTGGAATCCATCGAGCGCACCGATCGCGTGGAAACCGGCATCTGGGAATGCACTCCCGGGCGCTGGCGCCGGCAGATCGTCGAGCAGGAGTTCTGCCACTTCATCGCCGGCCGCGGCACCTTCACCCCGGACGGCGGCGAGCCGATCGCCTTCCAGGCCGGCGACGCCTTCCTGCTGCCGCAGAACAGCCTGGGCATCTGGGATATCCAGGAAACCACGCGCAAGACCTACGTGATCATCGAGCGCGATTGATTGGCCTGTTGGTGATGGGAAGGTTCGGTGCGCAGGCCTCCCCCTCTCCCTAACCCTCTCCCTGAAGGGAGAGGGGACCGTTCAGAGTTAAGCGCCATATCCGAGTTCGCAGGGAAGCACAATGCAATCCGTTTGCACGAACGGCTCCCTCTCCCTTCAGGGAGAGGGCTGGGGAGAGGGCGCTCAAAGACTTTCCCCGCCCCTTCAGAATGTCCCATGTCGCCCTTCCCCACCGGCGAAACGCTTCGCCCCGTCCGCCGTCTCGCCGCTTTCGATCACCGCCATCCCACCCTGGAATTCGTTGGCCAGCGCCACGTCGAACGACAGCTCCCACTGCGCGAACACACTCGCCCGGTCGGCCAGCATGCAACGCTGCGGAAACTCGGCGATCTCCCGCGCCAACTCCTCGGCCGCCTCCAGTGCCGTACCGCTGGCTACCACCCGGTTGGCCAAGCCCATCGCCAAAGCTTCCTGCGCGCCCACCGGGCGACCGGTCAGGATCAGGTCCAGCGCCCGCCCCTGGCCGACGATGCGCGGCAAGCGCACAGTGCCGCCGTCGATCAGCGGCACGCCGAAGCGCCGGCAGAACACCCCGCATACCGCATCCTCGGCCATCACCCGCAGGTCGGCCAGCAGCGCCAGCTCCAGGCCGCCGGCCACCGCGTAGCCCTCGATGGCGGCGATAAGAGGCTTCGACAAGTGCATGCGGCTCGGCCCCATGGGGCCGTCGCCTTCGGTTTCCAGGCGGTTGCGCCGCTCGCCGCCCTCGGCCACCGCCGCCAGGTCGGCGCCCGCGCAGAAGGTCCCGCCGGCGCCGGTGAGCACGGCGACGCGGGCTTCCTCGTCCTGTTCGAAATCGCGCAGGGCATCGGCCAGCGCCTGGGCGGTGGGCAGGTCCACGGCGTTACGCACCGCAGGGCGGGCGATGACCAGGGTGGTCACCGGGCCGTTCTTCTGGATTATCACGCTCATGGCGAACTCCTAGGGGACAGGAATCAGAAAAGCGAAAGGGCCGGTTTTGAGCCGGCCCTTTCACCTTACTGCGTTCGCCACCGTGGAACAGCCCCGCTGGCCGTTCCGCCGGTCAGCCTGGCCGGATCAGCCGGCGTATTTCTGCAGGTTCGCCATCATTTCGCGCAGCGCCTCGACGTTGTCCTTGGGGTGCACGGCGTTGTCGAAGTTGCAGATCTGCGCGAAGTTGGCCGCCACATCCTCGACGCTGAAGCCCTCGCGCGGGTCGAAGCCCACGCCCAGGCTGCGCTCCCAGCGCACCTTGCCGATCCAGCCGCCGCCGACTTCGAACAGGCCGGAGGTTTCCTGGCAGGCCTCGCTGCCCAGGTACACCACCAGCGGGCTGACCAGTTCGGGCTTGAGCGCCTCGAACACCTGCGGCGGGATCAGGCCCTCGGTCATGCGGGTGCCGCCGGTGGGGGCGATGGCATTCACGAAGATATTGTTCTTGCGGCCTTCGATGGCCAGGTTGCGAGTCAGTCCGTAGAGGCCCAGCTTGGCCATGCCGTAGTTGCTCTGGCCGAAGTTGCCGTAGATGCCGGAGGTGGACGAAGTGAAGATCACCCGGCCGTAGCCCTGCTCGCGCATGAACGGCCAGGCGGCGCGGGTCACCTTGTAGGCGCCTTCGACATGGACCTTGTAGACCAGGTCCCAGTCGGCGTCTTCCATCTTGTGGAAGGTCTTGTCGCGCAGGATGCCGGCGTTGTTCACCACCACGTCGATACGACCGAACGCCTCGACGGCCTGGCGGACGATCTTCTCGCCGTCGGTCACCGAGTCATGGTTGGCGATGGCGACGCCGCCGGCTTCGCGGATTTCCGCCACCACGCGGTCGGCGGCCGAGGCGTTGGCGCCTTCGCCATGGGTGCTGCCGCCCAGGTCGTTCACCACTACCTTGGCGCCGTACTTGGCGAACAACAAGGCGTGGGCACGGCCGATGCCGCCACCGGCTCCGGTAACGATCACGACTTTTCCGTCGAAGTGCAGGGCATCACTCATGATTGGGGCTCCAGGCAGGATGGTTTTTCCCGGAGTGTCCGGCAGTCACGATCCGGTCACAACCAAGACGACCAAGGCTGAATGGTGCCCGATAAGGCCAGGGGATGATCCGTCAGCGCATCGGCAGGTTCAGCTCCGAGCGCGGGCCGAGCTTGAACAGCCACCAGTCGTACTCGCTCCAGAACAGCAGCAGGCCGAAGGCCGGCAGCAGCGCCAGTGCGCCCAGTGCGGCCGGCACCCAGTCCTGCGTGAGCCAGGCGTAATAGCCGCCGGCCGCACAGATAGCGACCAGCACCAGCAGCACGGGAACGGCGATGAAGGCGAAGTCCCGGCGCAAGTGCAGCAACGCCCGGTACAGCAGCGAACCCTGCGGCTGGCGGACGGGAATGACGGATCTGAGTGGCATGGCAGCGGCCTCCGGCTGGACAAAACCGGGGAAACTACCGTTGCCGCTCAGAGGTGATCTATCAGTCAGTTCCGAAACTACTGATGGATCGGTCCGTACCTAGGGAGCCCTTTCCTGTCGGAACGCCAGATAGTGCTGTAGCACCTGCTCCGGCGCCTCGACCTGCGGGTAGTGGCCGATACCGGGCAGTTCGACGGTATCCGGCTGCGGGATCAACTCCCGGTAGCGAACCACCATGTGCGCGCCGGAGATCGGGTCTTCCGGTCCATCGATCAGGCGCAGCGGTACCGAAGTGCCCTGCATTGCGCCCACCCAGCGCTCGCGATGCCGGCGACGGTCGAGGATGTAATGGATCAGCCGGTGCATGACCCGCGGCCCGTCGTTGTGACGGATCAGCTCCCAGAAGGCATCGAGCTCCGCCTCCGACGGCTGGGTCTGCGGGCCGAACACCTTGGCGAAGTTCTGCGCCAGACGCTTTCGGTCGAACAACCGGCCGAACAGGAAACCGAACGGGCCGAGCAGCAGCTTCTGCGAGAGCACCGCGCGGTGGGTTTCCGGAAACAGCCCGCCGTTGAGGAAGACCAGCGAAGCCAGGGCGAAGCCGCCCTCCTCGTGTCGTGCCAGCAGCTCCTGGCCGACGCTGTTGCCGTAGTCGTGCACCAGCAGGTGAACCGGCTCGCGCACGCCCAGGTACTGCAGCAGCGCCTGTTGCAGGTCGGCCTGTTCGAGGATGCGGTAGTCGTGCCCCCTGGGTTTGGCGGAATCGCCGAAACCGAGCATGTCGCAGGCGATCACCCGGTAGCGCTCGGCCAGCGGTTGCCAGAGGGTGTGCCAATCCCAGGAGGCGGTTGGGAAACCGTGTACCAGCAGCAGCGGAGCGCCGCTGCCGGCGCTCCAGTAACGTACTGCATGTCCTCGGAAGGTGAAGTCGCTGCCCTGCGCGCGCCAGTCGCGCAGGGCGATGCCGGCCAAGGCCATCAGTCGCGGTAGCCGGGGTTTTGCAGGTCCAGCTTGCGCAGCAGTGCCGGCCAAGCCAGCGCGCCACCCATGCCCTGCTTGCTCCTGGTGACGGCGGCAGCCATGGCGCGGGCGCCGTCGAGGATCTGTTGCGGGATCATGATCAGCTCGGCGCCGCCGCCCTGGGCCAGTACCTGGATCTCGCACGCGCGCTGCATCGTGAACATCATCAGGAAGGTGTCGGCGATGGTGCCCGAGCAGGTCAGCAGGCCGTGGTTGGGCAGGATCATGAAGTTGGCATCGCCCAGGTCAGCCTGCAGGCGTGCCTTCTCGTCATGGTTCAACGCCACGCCCTCGTAGCCGTGGTAGGCGAGGCTGGAGAGAACGAACAGCGACTGCTGGGAAATCGGCAGCAGGCCCTGCTTCTGCGCGGACACGGCAATGCCGGCGGCAGTGTGCGTATGCAGCACGCATTCGACGTCGTGGCGTACTTCATGGATGGCGCTGTGGATGGTGTAGCCCGCCGGGTTGATGTCGTAGGGGCTGTCCATCAGCTTCTTGCCCGACAGGTCCACCTTCACCAGGCTCGAGGCAGTGATCTCGTGGAACATCATGCCGTACGGGTTGATCAGGAAGTCCTCGGTGCCGGGGACCTTGGCCGAAATGTGGGTGAAGATCAGATCGTCCCAGCCCTGCAGGGCGATCAGCCGATAGCAGGCGGCGAGGTCGACGCGGGTCTGCCATTCGGCGGCGGAGACCTGGTCCTTGACGTTGACGGTGGGCAGCGGGTGAGCGGCGTGCATGTCGGTAGCCTCTTCGTTGTTGTTATCCGATGGCGCAGTCTAGTCAGCCCGGCGGCCCGGCGACTGTCACGGAACTGACAGTTGTCCGGCGTCAGCGCCTGGCGAATGTTCCCCTATAAGCGCGGGCTGCCAATCCGCCTTGCGCGGGCGATATCCCCACCTATAGTGGGCACAGTCGCCTGCAGCGGCGCCGGCATTCCCGGGCGCCATGGCGACCCCCTCCAAAAGCGCTATCCAGACAGTGCGGCAGCCAGTTCGCACGTCAGGGCTGGCGGAAGCGTGCCCGATCTTCGCACCTGCCCCGACGCCCTTTGCGGCATCTCCAACCCATTTGGAAACATTTCGCAATATCTTTTGCAACACGCTCGCGTAGTACCCGGGAGTCGGGAGGAGACTCCAGTTCGGCCAACGAGGCAGCCGACGTGAAACGAACCGCCATCATGCAGCCCTATTTCTTTCCATACCTGGGCTACTTCAGCCTGATCAAGCACACCGACCTGTTCGTGCTGTTCGATACGGTGCAGTACATCCATCACGGCTGGATCGAGCGCAACCGCATCCTCAAGCAGCAGGACGGCTGGCTGTACATCCGCGTGCCGCGGGTCAAGCACCACCGCGAGACGCTGATCTGCGACGTGCAGGTCGACAACCGCCAGGACTGGCGGCGCAGCCTGTTCTCCCAGCTGGACGTGTACCGCAAGGTAGCGCCTTACTACCGGGACGTGCGCGAGATGATCGCAGCCTCCCTCGACCACCCGTTCCAGGACATCGTTTCGCTGAACAAGGCCACCCTGGAGGCGACCTGTGCCTACCTGGGCTTCCCCCGGCAGATGCCGGTGCTCTCGCGCATGGACCTGCCGATGGAGCGACCGACCGCGCCGGACGAATGGGCGCTGAACATCTGCAAGGCGCTGGGGGGCGTAGAGGAATACTGGAACCCGCCGGGCGGGCAGAGCTTCTTCGATCGCCGCAAGTACGACGCCGCCGGACTGATCCTGCGCTTCCAGGAACCCAAGCTGGTGCCCTACGAACAGAAGCGCCCGACCTTCGAGGCGGGCCTGTCGATCATCGACGTGATGATGTTCAACTCCCCCGCCGACGTCTCGCGCATGCTCGATGCCTACGAGCTGAGCTAGGCCTTACAGGCACCACGCCAGGACTGGCGCCAGCAGCAGGTTGAACAGCCCGGTCAGGACCATCAGCAGGCCGGCCGCCGAACCCTCCTCACCGCCGAACTCGTAGGCCCGGCTGGTGCCCGCGCCGTGGGCGCCGACGCCCAGCAGTGCGCCACGGGCCAGGGCGGAACGCAGGCGCAGCAGCTTCATCAGCACGCCGCCGATCAGCGCGCCGAACACCCCGGTGATCATCACGAAGGCCGCCGTCAGCGCCGGCACGCCGCCCAGGTCATGGGACATTTCCATGGCGAAGGGGGTGGTGATCGAGCGCGGGATCAGCGAAAGGGTCACCTGGCCATCCAGCGCCAGCGCATGGGCCAGCGCCCAGGAACTGCCGATGGCCATGGTCGAGCCGGCCAGCATGCCGGTCAGCAAGGCCGGCCAATGCCGGACGAGCAAGGCGCGCTGCTGCCAGATCGGGATGGCGAAGGCCACGGTGGCCGGGCCGAGCAGCGCCACCAGCCAACTGGTATCGCGGGCGTAGTCGGCGTAGCGGGCCTGCAGCGGGATGGCCAGCGCAAACAGCAGCACCGGCACGAAAACGATGGGCGACAGCCAGTACCGCTGGAAACGGCGGTAGAGGGTACGGCTGAGCAGATACCCGCCCAGGGTCACGGCCAACCAGAACAGGGCTTGCTTATCGAGGCTCATGGCGCGAACTCCTGTTGCACATCCATTCCACCGCCAGGGCGGTGGAGAGCATCACCATCACGGTGCTGGCGGTGATCACCAGCAGAATCTTCCAGCCCTCGCTGCGCAGCAGCGGGCCGTAGTCCAGCAGGCTCATCAGCGCGGGGATGAAGAACAGCAGCATCTCCGCCAGCAGCAGGCCGGCCCCGCCCTGCAGCAGGGCCGGGCGGATCGCCCCGCAGGCGAACAGCGCCAGCAGCAGCGCCAGGCCGATCACCCCGCCCGGCAGCGGCAGGCCGCTGAGCGTGGCGATCCAGCCGCCCACCCACCAGAAGGCGGCAAGGATGGCGAGTTCGAAAATCAGGCGGGCGGCGCGGCGGAACATGGCGGCGATCTCGATGCGTTGAGCGGGAAGGAAAATCGATGGGAATGGCGCAAAGCCTACTCCCACGCCTATCATCCCCAAAGCGAATAGATCGAATCGGAGCCATTCCAGAATGGAATTCAAGCAGTTGCGCACCTTCGCCGAAGTCGTACGCCACGGCAGTTTCACCCAGGCGGCGGTGTACCTGAACGCCAGCCAGTCGGCGGTGAGCAAGCAGGTCGCGCAATTGGAGCAGAGCCTGCGCGTACAACTGCTGGAGCGCAGCGGCCCGCACTTGCGCCTGACCGCCGCTGGCGAAGTCGTGCTGCGCCGCGCCGAGGACATGCTGCGCCTGCGCCGCGAACTGCACACCGAACTGGACGACCTCACCCACCTGCACCGCGGCGAACTGCGCCTGGGCCTGCCGCTGCTCGGCGCCGATGCTTTGTTCGCCGGACGTTTCGCCGAATACCGGCGGCGCTACCCGAACATCGCCGTGCACCTGATCGAGGGCGGCAGCAAGACCATGGAAGAGATGGTCTACAGCGGTGAACTGGAACTGGGCGGCGGCCTCACGCCGGACGATCCCGGCTTCGACTGGCAGCCCTTCTGCAACGAGCCGCTGGATGTGCTGCTGCCCGCCGCACACCCGCTGGCGGGCCGCGAGAGCCTGGAGCTCGCGGAGCTCTCCGACACCCCCTTCCTGCTCTACCAGCAGAGCTTCACCCTCAACGACCGGCTGCTGCGCGCCTGCCGCGAGGTCGGTTTCGAGCCGAAGGAAGGCGGCCGCAGCGGCCAGGCGGACTTCCTCGGCGCGCTGGTCGCCGCCGGGCAAGGTGCGGTGCTGCTGCCCCGGGTGGTAGCGAAGGGCCTGGAGCGGCCAGGGCTGGTGCGCGCACTGCTGAGCCGGCCCGACCTGCGCTGGGATATCAGCTTCATCTGGCGCCGCGATGCCTACCTGTCGAATGCGGCGAAGGCCTGGCTGGCGTTGATGGTGGAGATGCCGCTGCATGCGCAGGGCTCGGAGTGACGCGGGCTTACGAACCCGCGTCCTCCGGCGAGAAGTCGAAAGTGTCGAAGACGATCACGCCAGCCTTATCGTTGGGCAACTCGGCTTCGATGCGCCCGTCAGGCTGCTGGACCACGGTCATGCCTTCGGCAATCGTCGCGCCGTCCGCACGCCGCGCTGCCTTGCCATTCACGGGAGTGAACAGCCAAGCGCCCGGAGCGCGGTCACGCAGGGTGCGATTGACCGACTGAACCTGTGTCCCGGCGGGGTAGCTGATCTCGCCCAGGGTGAATTCCCGAGCCAGGTTGGCGCTCTCGAAGCCATACAGCCTGCGCTCGCGGTCCAGCAGCAGGGTGACGCCGGACAGGGGTAGCTGCGCCAACTGCAGCGGCGCGTGGACGTCGATGCGCCAGACGTCAGCGTCGCGCAGGCCATCGCCGTAGGTCGTGGTGTAGCGCATCAGTTCGCTGTCCGTCGGAATATCCAGGCCGGCAGCATGATTGCCCGCCGCAATCTGGCAGCCCATCAGCAAGACTTCCGAGTCCGCCCGCACCGACAGGCGCATCGGCGCCTGCAGGCCGCAGTGCCAGCCATCGACCGTGGCCGGCGCGGCGATGCGCAATTCATGGACGGGCCACTCTACCGAAGCGCCCGCTGGCGTCTGCTCGTCCCAGGTGGAGCTGAAGCGCACGGAGAGCGCGGGAATCCCGTGAACCGGTGTCGGCACCGGAAACTCGACCTCCTCGGCGGCCTGCCAATCATGGGAGCCGGGCAACGACAGGCGCGTGCCGGCCGGCACGTCGAGGCCGCGGATGCGCGCCGGCTCAGTGAGGGTCGGGTGACGGGCCGCCTGTTCCTGCCGCATCTCCTCGCCAACCGCATGCCAGACGTAAGCCATGTAGGCCTGCGGAATACACAGCACCAGCAGCACCACCAGCAGGCTCCAGGAAACCGTACGGTGGCGCCTCCACCACTGGCGCGCCGGGCGGAGCAAGCACAAGGCCAGCAGCCACAGCAGCAGGGCCAGGACGGCCAGTGCCGACACGCCGAGCGTGATCAGCAGGGCCGGGGAAAACAGCGGTACCGGGATCATCCTTGTCCCTCAGAGCAGATCGGTGAACTCCATCAGGCGCGGCCATTCCCGCTGCGCCTGGCCATCGTCGGCGAGCAACTTGAAGCCAGCGAACTCGAAAGCCGGCGACACGGTGCAACCCACCAGCACGTAATCTCCCAGGCAACGCGCAGCTTGCCAGGCGTGGGCGGGCACGGCGCGCTGCGGCAGACTGCCCTCGCCCACCGGGCCAAGCGTTTCACGACGTACCTCGGCATCCGCCCGCTCGGCGATCAATAACTCCAGCGGGCTGCCTTCGTGGAAATGCCAGAGCTCGTCGGCGTCCACGCGGTGCCAGCGGCTGACGGTGCCGGCGGGTAAAAGGAAGAGGATGGCCGAGGACTGCAGCCGGCCAGCGGCGCCCACGAGCCCCGATTCGAACACCCGCCGGTAGAAGCCGCCCTCGGGATGCGGGGCGAGCTGCAGGGTGTCGATCAGAAAGCGGGCGCGCGAGTGCATCAGGCCTTCAGCGCGGCGATGAAATCGGCCAGCCACGGCTCGGAATCGGTCTCCTGGTCCACCGTCTCGCTGCCATCCAGGCGCAGCATCGGCACCACTTCCTGCACACCCAGTTCGGCGAACAGTTCACGCACCTGCTCTCCACCGCCGCAGTAGGTATCGCCGTAGCTGGAGTCGCCCAGCGCCAGCACAGCGCCCGGGCGGCCGCGCCACTCGCCCGGCAGGCGGTCGCGGATGGCGTGGAACAGCGGCTGGAAGCTGTCGGGCAGGTCGCCCATGCCAGTGGTGGCAGTCACCACCAGGAAGGCTTCGGGGGCGAACTCGAGCATGGCGTCCAGGGTGGCGCGCGGGTCGTACCAGGCTTCGAAGCCGGCGGCTTCGAGCAGGCGCCTGGCATGGCGCGCGACTTCCTCGGCGGTGCCGTAGACCGAGCCGGACACAATGGCGACTTTCATGTTCACTCCCACAAGGCAAGACAAGGCCGCCCATTATGCCCCATCCGTGCCGCACCGCGCCGGGGCTGGTATAGTTTTGCCCTACCCGGCCGCTAGGACATTGTCCGCCGCGGCGCTCCCTGAAGTGGATTTTCGCGAGGCGCGCATGGGCCAGACCCCAGCCCCCATCCTGATCACCGGCGCCAGCCAGCGCATCGGCCTGCATTGCGCGAAGCGCCTGCTGGGGGACGGCCAGCCGGTCATCGTCAGCTATCGCCAGGACAAGCCCGGCATTGCCGAACTGCGTGAACTGGGCGCCACCTGCCTGCACGCCGAACTGGCCGACGAAGCCGGCATCCTCGCCTTCGTCGACCAACTGAAGTCCCATACCGATCGCCTGCGCGCGATCATCCACAACGCCTCGGCCTGGATCGGCGACACCCCCGGCGAGGAAGCCCAGGCTTTCGAATCGCTGTTCCGCCTGCACATGCTCGCGCCCTACCTGATCAACCTGCGCTGCGCGCCCTTGCTCGAGCGCGACGCGACCGAGCGCGGGGCCGCGGCGGACATCATCCACCTTTCCGACGACGTCGCCCGCAAGGGCAGCGCCAACCGCATCGCCTATTGCGCCAGCAAGGCCGGCCTGGACAACCTCACCCTGTCCTTCGCCGCGAGCCTTGCGCCGCGTATCAAGGTCAACGGCATCGCGCCGGCACTGATCCTGTTCAACGAAGGCGACGACGACGCCTACCGCGCCCGCACCCTGGCGAAATCCGCCATGGGCATCGAGCCCGGCCCGGACGTGATCTACCAGAGCGTGCGCTACCTGCTCGACAGCCCCTACGTGACCGGCACTACCCTCACCGTCAACGGCGGCCGGCACCTCAAATGACCCGCCCGGCGCGGGCGCGAGGAACTCCCACGATGATCGAAGACATGTCTCACCACTACCGTGAGATTCTCAAAGGGCTCGGCGAAGACCCGACCCGCGAAGGCCTGCTGGACACTCCCAAGCGCGCCGCCAAGGCCATGCAGTACCTCTGCCACGGCTATGGGCAGACGCTGGAGGAGATCGTCAACGGCGCGCTGTTCGCCTCGGACAATGACGAAATGGTGATCGTGAAGGACATCGAGCTCTACTCGCTGTGCGAACATCACCTGCTGCCCTTCATCGGCAAGGCCCACGTGGCATACATTCCCACCGGCAAGGTGCTGGGCCTGTCGAAGGTCGCACGCATCGTCGACATGTTCGCGCGCCGCCTGCAGATCCAGGAAAGCCTGACCCGGCAGATCGCCGAGGCAGTCCAGCAGGTCACCAGTGCCGCCGGCGTGGCGGTGGTGATCGAGGCGCAGCACATGTGCATGATGATGCGCGGAGTGGAGAAGCAGAACTCGGTGATGAACACCTCGGTGATGCTCGGCGCCTTCCGCGCGTCCACCAATACCCGCCAGGAATTCCTGCAACTGATCGGACGGAGCAAGTGAAATGACGCAATTGCAGCCGGGCATGGCGCGAATCCGGGTCAAGGACCTGCGCGTGCGCACCTACATCGGCATCAAGGAGGAGGAAATCCTCAACAAGCAGGATGTGCTGATCAACCTCACCATCCTCTACCCGGCTGGCGATGCGGTGCAGGTCAACGACATCGATCACGCGCTGAACTATCGCACCATCACCAAGGCGATCATCGCCCACGTCGAGGAAAACCGTTTCGCCCTGCTCGAGCGCCTGACCCAGGAACTGCTCGACCTGGTCATGGCCAACCCCGCCGTGCGCTACGCCGAGGTGGAAGTGGACAAGCCCCACGCCCTGCGCTTCGCCGAGTCGGTATCCATCGCCCTGGCCGCCCAGCGCTGAGCCGCGACATTACCCAGCAGCCACCCTGCACGCCCGTGCCAGTCGGCCAACGGGCGTTGCTGGCAGATCGCCCGCCTCTTAGAATCTCGCCAGCCCCGCCATGCGCCTCTGATGCGCCTTAGTAGAGAGACATGCCATGACCGAGCCGATGAACCTGACCGACGAGCAGCGCACCGAACTCGAAGCCGCCGCGTTCCGCACCCTGGTGCAGCACCTGCGTACCCGCAAGGATGTGCAGAACATCGATCTGATGAATCTTGCCGGGTTCTGCCGCAACTGCCTGTCCAAATGGTACAAGGCGGCCGCGGACGACATGGACCTGCCGGTCAGCCCGGACCAGGCCCGCGAAGAGATCTACGGCATGCCTTACGCCGAATGGAAGGCCAAGTACCAGACGGAAGCCTCGCCCGAGCAACAGGCGGCCTTCGATACCGCGAAGAAACACTAAGAGTTTGCCTTGATGACCCTCAACGATTTCCGCTCGCGTCTGCGCAGCGAGCAGCACCTGTTCACCGACACCCTGGCGTACATCGCCGAGCACTACAGCTACACCCCCAGCGCCTTCACCAACGGCAGCGTGGAAAACCCCGCCGGGCAGAACGAAGGGTCCTGCAAGACCCTGGGCTTCGCCATTCTCGAAGGCCTGAGCCAGGAAGAGTCGCTGCTGGCCTTTGGCGAGCACTACCGCGCCGTACGCGACAACCCCGAGGGCACCGACCACGCCAACATCCGCGCCCTGCTGAGCACGGGCCTGGCTGGCGTCAACTTCGAGCGTCAGCCGCTGTCGCGCCGCGGCTGAGGCCGCCTGGCTCGATGAAAAGGCCCCGCTGATGCGGGGCTTTTTCTTGGGCGAACACCTGGCGTGATCTGGCAACCCTGGCAGCGAAATTGCCAGGCAGGGTGCCAAGCGGTTCGCGAGCACGCTCGCTCCTGCAAACAGTACGTTCGGCCCGCACAGAAAAAGGCCCCGCCAAGCGGGGCCCCTTCCTGCACGCCGGCTCTTCGGGCCGTTACAGGGAATCCAGGTAACGTTCAACGTCCAGCGCGGCCATGCAACCGGCGCCAGCGGAGGTGATGGCCTGGCGGTAGACATGGTCGGCCACATCGCCAGCGGCGAAGACGCCGGGGATGTTGGTGGCGGTGGCGTTGCCATCACGACTGCCGCTGACCACCAGGTAGCCATCCTTCAGATCGAGCTGGCCTTCGAACAGCGAAGTGTTGGGCGTGTGGCCGATGGCGACGAACAGTCCGTCGACCTTCAGCTCCGAAGCCTCGCCATCATTGTGGCGCAGGCGCACGCCGGTGACGCCCATGTCGTCGCCCAGCACGTCCTCAACCTGCGCATTCAGGCGCAATTCGATCTTGCCCTCAGCGATGCGCGCGCGCAGCTTGTCCTGCAGGATCTTCTCGGCGCGGAAGCTCTCGCGGCGGTGCACCAGGGTCACCTTGCTGGCGATATTGGCGAGGTACAGGGCCTCCTCTACGGCGGTGTTCCCGCCACCCACCACCGCCACTTCACGGTTGCGATAGAAGAAGCCGTCACAGGTGGCGCAGGCGGACACGCCCTTGCCCATGAAGCGCTCTTCCGACGGCAGCCCCAGGTAACGCGCGCTGGCGCCAGTGGCGATGATCAGCGCATCGGCGGTGTAGGTGCCGCTATCGCCCTTGAGTACGAAGGGCTTGCCGGCCAGGTCCACGCCATGGATGTGGTCGAAGACGATCTCGGTCTCGAAGCGCTCGGCGTGTTCCTGCATGCGCTGCATCAATGCCGGGCCGGTCAGGCCGTGCGGGTCGCCCGGCCAGTTGTCGACCTCGGTCGTGGTGGTCAGTTGGCCGCCGGCCTGCATCCCGGTGATCAGCAGCGGCTTGAGATTGGCGCGGGCGGCGTAGACGGCGGCGCTGTAGCCGGCCGGACCGGAACCCAGAATGATGACGCGCGCATGACGATCGGACATGACAGCCTCCAGTACTGAAGCGGACAAAAGAAAAGGGAGCTGCCAAAGCACCAGGGGGAAGGTTGGGAGAACGGCAGCTCCACGGAAAGGTTTGTTGCGCGGACCGCATCACCCGGAGACTGGAGGCAATGCGGTGTGACCGAAATCACAGTTGCATTCTCCGGCAGAACTCCGGGAAACCCTTGAGATAAGTCAGGGATTTCCGCTATCGCGCCCGGCTCGTTGAGATAAGTCAGGAAGTCTCGGAACGACCCTCGAACTGGTTCGATAGCACATGGCACGTAGCTTACCGCCGCGCTCGCGGCCTGCTGAAATGTCCAATCTCAATGCACCTCATAGGCTTGGCCTATGCAGCGCACGCCCACGGCCCGGATGGCTAGACTCAAACAGAACAAAGGTCACACGCATTGCCATGAACCTTCGCGCCCGCCTGCTCTGGCTGTGCCTGCCCCTGTTCGTCGCGAGCCTTGCCGGGGTCTGGCTGCTATCGGACCTGATCCTGCTCGACCGCTTCGACCGCGGCGACCGCCAGCGCCTGGCCGATGAGGTGCGCATCGTCCACAACCGCGTCGCCTACGAGAAACAGCGCAACCTCGACATCGTCCACAGCTATGCCTGGTGGGACGCCAGCTACCGGTTCATGCGCCTGCCGCAGGCAAACTTCGTCGAGGAAAATCTCGACCAGGACCTGCTGGGTATCCTGGGGTTCGACTACGTGCTCTACCTCGACCGCAAAGGCCGGACAGTCGCCCAGCAATGGAAACTCGACGGGCTGGCCCGGCGTTTTCCCCAGCAGAAGGTTCCCGACGCCAACCAACTGCGCCAGGGCGTCCTGCGGACCGCCCTGGAACTGGGCGCGCTGGATATCGAAGGCGATCCGCACCACAGCCTTGACCAGTTGCTGCAGATAGAAGGCCTGCCGCAGCTGCTGCTCACCTACCCGATCAGCAATAGCGCCGGCACCGCCGAGCCGGCTGGCGTGGTCATCGCCGGCGTGCTGCTCGACAGGGCGCGCATGTCCAGCCTGCAGACCCAGATGGGCGCAAGCCTGCGTCTGGCACAGGACCCGGTGCAGGGCAACGACTGGCGCACCCTGAATATCCCCACCGGGCGCGGCGCCACGCTGATCAGTCCCCGGCGCCTGCTGGATGAAAACAACCAGCAGATGTCCCTGCTCTACCTCGATTCGCACGGGCGGGCACAACTGCGCCTGGAGCTCACCAGCCCCAGGCCGCTGTACCAGCAGGGCCGGCAGTCCGTCCGGCTGTTCCTTTACCTGACTATCGGCCTGCTCGGTGGGGCCACGGTGCTCGCCTATGTGGCGCTGGAATTCCGCATCATCCGCAGGGTGTCCACCATGAACCGGGAAGTCGCGGTCATCGGCCAGGACGGCGCGCCTTCGCGCCTGAGCCCCCAGGGAGCCGACGAGCTGGGCCAGCTGGCCAGCGAGATGAATCACATGCTCGACCGCCTGGAGCAGAGCGAAGCACGGGACCGGGCGATCCTCGACGCGATCCGCGATGGCTTCTTCGAGATGGACACGCAAGGCGTCATCCTCACCCTCAATCCGGCGTTGTGCCGGATGCTCGGTTACAGCGCCGAGCAACTCGCTGGCCAGCATTTCGGCATTCTGCTGCAGGAGGCGGACCTGCTCAGGGCCCGCAGCCTCTATGAGCAGGCTCGCGACGACGAACAGGAAACCACCTTCTCCGCTCCCTTCAAGCGCCGCGATGGCCGGCTGGTCAACTGCGAAACGCGGCTCTCGGCGATCCGCGACGCCCAGGGCGAGTTCCAGGGCTTCCGCGGCATCCTGCGCGACATCAGTGATCAGGTGGCCTATCAGAAGCAGCTGCTGGACCTGGCCTACCGCGACACCCTCACCGGGCTGGGCAACCGCAAGGCGTTCAACGAACAACTGGGGCAGGCCGTCGTGCAGGCCCGTCGCGTGGCCCTGCTGTACATCGACCTGGACCGCTTCAAGCAGGTCAACGACCGCTTCGGCCATGCCATAGGCGATGCCCTGCTCGGAACGGTGGGCGAGCGCATGCGCAGCAGCCTGCGCCAGCCGGACCAGGCCTTCCGCCTGGGCGGCGACGAATTCGCCGTGCTGCTGGAAAACGCCGAGCCGGACCAGGCCGAAGCCCTGGGCACACGCCTGCTGGCCGTGCTCGGCGCGCAGTACCACCTGGGCGGCCAGGTGATCGACTTCGTCACGCCCAGCATCGGTATCGCCTTCTACCCACAGGATGCCGGCGACGCCGATGCCCTCACCCGCGCCGCCGATATCGCCATGTACCAGGCCAAGCAGGAACGCAATCGCTGCTATCGCTATACCGTCGCCTGAACGCTGCTACGCGAACACATACCCGGCAAAACAGACGGCTCGCCGGTCGTCAGCCGGGTCTGCTAAGGTCTCCGACGGTTCACACCTGGAGAAGCCAATGTCCACCCTGCGCGGCCCGCAATACTTGAGCGAAGGCCTTAAACTGATGATGCGCCCCGGCCTGCGGCTGTTCGTGCTGCTGCCCCTGAGCATCAACCTGTTGCTGTTCGTCGGCCTGATCGGCTTCGCCATCAACCAGTTCAGCCACTGGGTAGACTGGCTGATGCCGAGCCTGCCGGACTGGCTCAGCTTCCTGCAGTTCATCCTCTGGCCGCTGTTCGTGGCGCTGGTACTGCTGATCGTGTTCTTCACCTTCACCATGATCGCCAACATCATCGCCGCGCCCTTCAACGGCTTCCTCGCGGAAAAGGTCGAAGTGGTGGTGCGCGGCACCGACGACTTCCCCGAGTTCAGCTGGGGCGAGCTGATGGCCATGGTCCCGCGCACCATCGGCCGCGAACTGCGCAAGCTCGGCTACTTCCTGCCGCGCGCCATCGCGCTGTTCATCCTCAGCCTGATCCCCGGCCTGAACCTGATCGCCGCCCCGCTGTGGCTGATTTTCGGCGTGTGGATGATGGCCGTGCAGTACATCGACTACCCGGCGGACAACCACAAGCTGGGCTGGAACGAGATGCTCGCCTGGCTGCGCAGCAAGCGCTGGGCCTGCATGGGCTTTGGCGGGGTGACCTACCTGGCGCTGCTGATCCCGCTGGTCAACCTGGTCGCCATGCCCGCCGCCGTGGCCGGCGCGGTGCTGTTCTGGGTGCGCGAGGGTGGTGAAAAGGCGCTGGTGAAGTAACCGTCGGCGGCTGTCACCTATCGATCATCGCATTGTCATCGGCGCGCCACCGCACGCCGGGACACTGCGAGCATGACCACGACTCCCCTGCGCATTGCGCTGATCAGCGAAACCTTTCCGCCGGAAATCAATGGCGTCGCCAACACTCTGGGCCGCCTGGCCTCGGGACTGTTGCGCCTCGGACACCAGATCCAGATCGTGCGACCGCGCCAGCAAGGCGACGACGGCCGGCACAGCGACGGCGAACTCGTCCTCACCCGTGGCTGGCCGCTGCCCGGCTATCCCGGCCTGCAATGGGGCCAGTCGTGCCTGCACAAGCTGCTGCGTCACTGGAAGCGCACCCGCCCGGACGTGCTCTACATCGCCACTGAAGGCCCGCTCGGCCTGGCAGCCCTGCGAGCCGCGAAGCGCCTGCGAATCCCAGTGATCAGCGGCTTCCATACCAACTTCCAGCAGTACAGCGCGCACTATGGCTTCGGCCCGCTGATGCGCCTGGTGACGCTGTACCTGCGCTGGTTCCACAACCGCACCCAGCAGACCCTGGTGCCCAGCGCCAGCCAGTCCGTGGAATTGCAAAGGCGCGGTTTCGAGCGCCTGGCGCAACTCTCGCGCGGCGTCGACAGCCAATTGTTCAATCCATCACGGCGCAACGAAACGCTGCGCCGCGAGTGGGGCCTGGGCGAGCGAGACATCGCCGTCCTGCATGTCGGCCGGCTGGCGGCGGAGAAGAACCTGTCGCTGCTGGGCAGCAGCTTCCGTGCGCTGTGCGCGGCGCACCCGCAGCTCAAGCTCCGGCTGGTGATAGTCGGTGACGGACCGCAACGCGCCTCACTGCAGAAGCAGCTGCCCGAAGCAGTCTTCTGCGGGCTGCAGCGCGGCGAGGAACTGGCCCGGCACTATGCCAGTGGCGACCTGTTCCTCTTTCCCAGCCTGTCGGAAACCTTCGGCAACGTGGTGCTGGAAGCACTGGCCTCAGGGCTGGCGGTGGTGGCTTTCGACCAGGCAGCAGCCGGCCAGCACATTCGCCACGGGCACAACGGTGTGCTCGCTGTGCCGGGTGAGAACCAGAGCTTCTTCGAAGCGGCGAGCTGGCTGCTGGGCGACCCGGAGCGCTTGCGCCGGGTGCGCCTCAACGCGCGTCACCATGCCATCCATCAGGCCTGGGACCACGTGGTCGAGCGTTTCGAAGGCTATCTTCACGAAGCCTGCCGCACGGCCCTGCCGGGGAAGCACCCCGGCGGCCTGGGCCAGCCCGACATCCACAAATAGGATCAGGCGAAAGGCTTGGGCTCGGCAGCAAAGGACAGGCTCATGGCGCCCTCGCCTAGGTTGATGCCGCCGGTGGGGCTGAGCATCGCCAGGTGCACCTGTACCCCCTTGGCCTGGCAGGCCGCTTCCAGCGCAGCGAAACCGGGCAGGTCACGCAGGGCGGAGGGATCGCCGGCATAGCTCAGGCACATCTGTGGCGCCAGCAACTCGCCCGCCTCGACCCGCGCGCGGGCGAAGTTGAGCAGGCGCTCGGCGGACTTCTCGTAGTTTGGCGAGACCGACACCGGCTTGTCCTCGCCCTGTACCAGGCTCAGTACCGGCTTCATGTCGAGCATCGAGCCCAGGCCGAGGAAGGCACCGCGCAGGCGGTCGCCGATGCTGCTGCGGTCGCCCTTCTGGAAGCCGCGCCGGCGGATGTGTCCGAGGTCGCTGGCGACCAGGAAGGTATTCATCTGCTGGCTGAGCTGCTCCAGGCGGGTGCGTACCGCGTTCGGGTGCTGGTCTTCGCCGAGCAGGCGGATACCTTCGGCGGCCAGCACGGCGAGGCCGGCGAACACGGTCTGGCTGTCGATCACCCGCAGCGCGAACGGCCCGGCGATACCGGCAGCGGCGCGGCGCTCCTTGTAAGTCTGCAACAGGCTGAAGGAAGCCTGGGTGGCGTGCTCGAAGATCGGGCTGCGCTGGCTGGTCACGGTCAGGCAGATCACGTAGTCGAAGTCGGTGACCAGGTGCTCCAGGAACCAGTCGTGGGTCTGCGCCGGCGTCAGCGGTTCGCTGCCGTCCTCGGGGCCGACCTTGGGCAGGTCCTGGGAATAGAACCTGAGGGTGGTGTCGGGATCGCGGTCATCGACGATGCGCCGTTCGCCCACACGGATACCGATGGGCAGTACGCGAATGTCGTGGGCAGCAAGGAACTCCGGGGGAAGGTCGCAGGTTGCATCGACCACCAAGCCGATCCGCATGTCTTACTCCTATGGCCGTATCCCGGCCTTATTTTTGTGTGAACGCGGTCATACTCTGCCCGTTTCGGACTGGGAAGTCAGCATGCGGAAAGGTGGGTCTCGGAAAAGATTTGTAAACGCCTAGGACGGTACTTTCAGACCATTCAGATTGCTTATGAACAGTCATAACCAGAGCACAGGCCGTGGGCTCTCACCGGGGAAATTCTGCGCCAGGTGTTGCCCTCTTCCCCGCCCTCTCCCTGAATGGAGAGGGCGTTTTCCGTGCCGGCTGACGCCAAGATTTCAACCGGCACCGAACCAGTCCCCTCTCCCTTCAGGGAGAGGGTAAGGGAGAGGGAAACTCCAGCACGGACTTTCAGAAAATACATTGCTCCTCCAAGAAGCGGCTGCGCGAGGGGTTCAGCAATAGCAAAAGCCCCTGGCACCGAGGGTGCCAGGGGCTTTTCATTACCGAATGGCGAATCAGGCCAGCGATGTCAGCGCGTCGCGGCTGAAGGGCTTGATGTCCTCCAGGCGGCCATCACGGACTTTCACCGCCCATTCCGGGTCCACCAGCAGCGCGCGGCCGACGGCCACCAGGTCGAACTCATCCTTGTTCAGGCGCTCCAGCAGACCGTCGATGCCCGACGGCTGGGCGACCTCCTCGGTGTTGCCGAAGAAGGCCAAGAACTCGCTGCCATCCAGACCGACGTTGCCGACAGTGATGGTCGGCTTGCCGGTGAGCTGGCGGGTCCAGCCGGCCAGGTTGAGATCGGAGCCTTCGAATTCCGGAATCCAGAAGCGGCGGGTCGAGCAGTGGAAGATGTCCACGCCTGCATCCGACAGCGGCTTGAGGAAGGCTTCCAGCTCTTCGGCGGTCTGCACCAGGCGGGCGCTGTAGTCCTGCTGCTTCCACTGGGAGAAGCGGAAGATGATCGGGTAGTCGGGGCCAACGGCCGCTCGCACGGCCTGAATCAGCTCGATGGCGAAGCGCGAACGGTTGGCCAGGCTGCCGCCGTATTCGTCGGTGCGCTTGTTGCTGCCATCCCAGAAGAACTGGTCGATCAGGTAGCCGTGGGCGCCGTGGATTTCCACGCCGTCCATGCCGATGGACTTGGCGTCGACGGCGGCTTGGGCGAAGGCGGCAATGACCTCCTGGATGTCTTCCTTGGTCATCTCATGGACCAGCACGGTGCCGTCCTTTTCCTTGCCACTGGGGCCGTAGCCCGGAACGCTGGCATCCGGCTCGGTGCCCAGGCGGCGCACGGCTCCGACGTGCCACAGTTGCGGGACGATCTTGCCGCCCTCGGCGTGTACCGCATCGACCACCTGCTTCCAGCCGGCCAGGGCGTCTTCGCCGTGGAAGCGCGGCACGTTCGGGTAGCCGTTGGCGGCCTTGTGGTTGACCGTAGTGCCTTCGGTGACGATCAGGCCGACACCGGCGGCGGCGCGGCGGCGGTAATACTCGACGACCTGGGCGTGGGGTACGCCGCCCGGGGTGAAGTTGCGGGTCATCGGCGCCATCACGATACGCGTGGGCAGTTCCAGGCCGCCCAGGCGGAAGGGCGAGAACAGGGTATCTACGGATGCAGTCATTGAAGTCTCCATGACGGCCAGGCGACCGGTCGTCTCGTTTTTGAGTTGGGCTGAAAAATGGGTGATGACTCAGGCAGATCAGGCCTGTAGCAAGTGCTCCAGGCGCTCGATAAAGCGCTCCACCGGTTTGAGCGAAGCGCTGACTTTCATGCGCGCCAGCACGCCCTGCCAGGCATTGCCGATGAACTCGGCCAGTTGCTCGACGTTCTCCGAGGCGGGCAACTCCCCGGCGCGCTGGGCGTCAGCCAGGCAGTCGCGCAGGGTATCGATGGACTGCTGAAGGATGCCGTCGACGCGCTCGGCGATCGGCGGCGACAGCTCAGCCATCTCGAAGCTCAAGCTGCCGATGAAACAGTGGTATTCGAGCTTCTCCTGGCGGGCGAAATGCGCCAGGAGTTCGCGGTAATAAGTAAGGATGCGCGCACGCGGACCCAATGCCGGGTTGCCCAGCGCCTCGGCGTAACGTGCCAGGCGCGGCGCGTACAGATGTTCCAGGGCTTGCAGGGCGAAATCTTCCTTGCTCTCGAAGTAGTGGTAGAAGGAGCCCTTGGGGATGCCGGCGGCCTGGACGATGTCCTGCACGCCCGTGCCGTGGTAGCCGCTGCGGGTCATCGCCAAGGAGCCCTTGGCGAGGATCAGGTCACGTTTGTCGAGTCGAATGCTGTTCATGGGCGCAAGAATATGACCGGTCGTCTCGCCTCTTCCAGAACCATTGATCGCAGTGATTTTCCCTCAGAAGCGGATCAGCGGATCGCCGGGCTTTCCAGCAGTTGCGCCACACCTTCCTGCAGCAATTCACGCAAGCGCTCGACCACTGCTTCCGGCTCGGCTTCGCTGCGGTGCAGGCACAGGCCCAGCGGTGCCATCACCGGCAGCCCGGCGCGCTCGGAATCCAGCCGCTCGACGCTGGCCGGCAGGCCGATCGGCGTGCGCAGGCCAACGCCCAGCCCGGCCCCGACCGCCGCCCAGATGCCGGACAACCCGGCGCTGGTGAACGCTACGCGCCAGGCAATACCGGCCCGGTCCAGCGCCGCCGTCGCCGCGCTGCGCAGCAGACAAGGCGCCTCCAGCATCACCAGCGGCAGGGGTTCCGCACCGGGAGACGGTAGCGCTTGCGACGCGCCGATCCAGCACTGCGCCACCGCACCAATGCGCTCCATGTGTGGCGTGCGCTCGCCGGTCTCCCAGGCCAGCGCCAGGTCCAACTCGCCGTTGCGCACGCCTTCGATGAGCTGCTGGTTACGCGCGGTGCGTACCTCGATGCGCACCTTGGGATGGGCACGGGCAAAGCGCGCCAGCACGGCGGGCAGCAGCGTTTCGCCGAAATCCTCCTGCAGGCCGAGGCGCACCCGGCCTTCCAGCGCACCGCCACGCAAGGCGGCGGCGGCTTCGTCGTTCAATTCCAGCAGCCGGCGGGCATAGGCCAGCAGCGTCTCGCCCGCCTCGGTCAGCGCCATGCCGCGCCCTTCGCGGCGCAATACCGGGGTGCCAGCCTGCTCTTCCAGCTTCTTCAATTGAGCGCTGACGGCAGAGGTGGAGCGCCCCAGGCGATCCGCCGCGCGGGCAAAACTGCCCAGCTCGATGCCGGTCACGAAGGTCCGCAACACGTCCAGGTCGAAGTGGATACGGGGCATGGCAACCATCCTGATTATTCGAACTATCTGTTAAATATTTCCCGATTTTCAGGATCAAATTGCCGGGCTAGCCTGATTCCGTCAATCACTCACCGAGGAACGGCGCCATGCCTACCGTCCGCATCTCCCTGCGCAAGGGCAAGCAACCCGAGTACCTGCGCGAACTCGCCGACACCGTCTATGACGCCATGCACGAGGCCTTCAACGTGCCGGAGGGCGATCAGTTCGTGATGATCCACCAGCACGAGGCGGAGGAATTCGTCTTCAATCGCCATTACCTGGGCGGGCCGCGCAGCGACGATTTCGTGCTGATCGCCATCACCATCGGCCGCCCGCGGGACTCGCAGACCAGGCAGGCGTTCTACCGGCGGCTGAACGCGCTGCTGGGCGAGCGGCTGGAGATAGCCAGCGAGGACGTGATGGTGCAGATCACCACCAGCGAGGCGGACGACTGGTCCTTCGGTGGCGGTCGCATGGGCGTGCTGACCAAGCCCGATGCGGTCAGTGCCAGCTGACGCGCTGCTCCAGCGGGAAGCGCAGGCGCGGGTTGTAGACGCCATTGTCGGCCGCCCGCCCTGCCGCCAGCAGCATGATCGGCACCGCGCGGCGAGGAATATCCAGCACCTTGCGCAACCGCACTTCATCGAAGCCTTCCATGGGGCAGGTGGCGTAGCCGTGGCTCTGCAGGGCCAGCATCAGGTTCTGCGCCGCCAGCGCAGTGGACTTCACCGCCCACAGGCGCATCTCGGCGTGGCTGTTGGGCTGGCGCATCAGCGCACGGCGCAGGCCGACGAACGCATAGAGGGTGCGCTTGAACAGCCCACGTAGCCCGAAAACGCCCTGGTTGTACTGGAAGGGCGCGGTGCGCTGGTAGAAGTCGCGCACCTTTTTCGGCACCTGCGGCTCCGGCCACTGGTCGAGGATCGCTGCACATGACTCGCGCCAGGTGTCCGGCCGCGCCAGCACCACGATCAGCACCGGAGCCGTGCGCGCGGCGTTCTGCCCCAGGCACACCGGCACCAGCTTGCGGCGCAGCTCGGCATCGCGGATCACCTGGAAGCTCCAGGGCTGCAGGTTGCACGCGTTGGGCGCCAGCACCGCCTGTTCCAGGCTGTCGCGCAGTACCGCTTCCGGCACCGGATCATCGAGAAAACGGCGCACCGCGCGGCGCTGTTCGATCAGCGCGCGCAAGGCATCGGGCGTGGCGGGCAGGCAGGCGGACTCGGCGGCGAAACGGCTCATGGCGGGCTCCGGAAACAGGTCGCCCGATTAAGCCGCCACACCTGGCGTGGAACAAGACGGAAGGGAGAAATGCCGGCGGGATTGGCGCATGCGCCCTCTCCCGCCGGTGGATCAGGCGCCCAGCGCCTTCTCGATGGCCTGGATCAGCGCCGGATCATCCGGCGTGGTGCGCGGGCTGAAGCGGGCCAGCACGCGGCCATCCGGGCCGAGGAGGAACTTCTCGAAGTTCCAGGTGATGTCGCCGGGGAACTCGGCGCCCTCGCCCGCCAGCAGGCGGTACAGCGGATGGCGCTCGGAGCCGTTGACCTCGAGCTTGCCCGACATGGGGAAACTGACCCCATAGTTCAGCGAGCAGAACGACTGGATCTCGGCTTCGCTGCCCGGCTCCTGCCCGGCGAACTGGTTGCAGGGCAGACCGAGAACCACGAACCCCCGGTCCTTGTACTGCTGGTAAAGGTTTTCCAGAGCGGCGTACTGCGGGGTCAGGCCGCATTTCGAGGCGACGTTGACCACCAGCACGACCTTGCCCTTGAGCGGGGCCAACGGCAGATCCTGGCCGTCGAGGCCATGCAGCGTCAGATCGTGAAAAGCGCTCATTGCTTGCTCCTTGAAGAAGTAGGCACGAAGTGCCCGCGCAGGGAGCGGACAACGTGTCCGTCGTGCTGCGCAATCCCAGTCGATGCGGGAAAAATGCCCTGGCCTTGTTGCAGTCGATCAGGTTGCATGAGAAAGGCGCCCAAAGGCGCCTTTCAAGATTGAGCGTAGCAGCTCAATGATGGCTTCACCCGGCCGATGGCCGACCGGGCGACAGCCATCAATGGTGGTGACCACCTTCGCCGTGGACGTGGCCATGGGCGACTTCTTCGGCGGACGCGTCGCGGATGTCGACCACTTTCACCTTGAAGTTCAGGCGCTGGCCGGCCAGCGGGTGGTTGCCGTCGACGATTACGTCGTCGCCTTCGATGTCGCGGATGGTGACGATCTGCATGCCGCCGTCCGGAGCGGAAGCGTGGAACTGCATGCCGACTTCCAGCTCGTCCACGCCTTCGAACATCTCGCGGGTCAGGGTGGCGACCAGCTCGGCGCTGTATTCGCCGTAGGCATCGGCCGGCTCGACGGTCACGTCCAGCTCGTCACCGACCTGCTTGCCTTCCAGGGCCTTTTCCAGGCCGCCGATGATGTTGTGGGCGCCGTGCAGGTAGACCAGCGGAGCGCCGCCGGCGGAGCTGTCGATGACCTCACCTGCGTCGTTGGTCAGGGTATAGTCGATGGAAACCGCCTTGTTGGCCGCGATCTGCATGGTTCGAAACCTATCTGATATAGAAGTTGAGCGCGTAAGTCTACGCGGCGACGCCCCCGAATGCGACCCGAAGACGGACGGACGGGATCACGCGGTCCCGCCGCGCCTGCTTGACTTTCATCAGGACGAAGACGGCCACTGGGTGGCAGTCTTGTCCTGCGGCCACACCCAGCACCTGCGCCATGAGCCGCCGTGGCAATCGCGGCCCTGGGTGCTGGACCCGCAACAGCGCGAGGCGCAGATCGGCCGGCTATTCCCCTGCGGCTGGTGCGCCAAGGATTCCGACAGCAACAAGGAGTAGGCATGCCGGCTCGCAATATCCTGGTGATCAACTGCGGCAGTTCTTCGATCAAGTTCGCCCTGGTTCGAGAGGGGCGCGACGAATTCATCCTCCACGGCCTGGCCGAACGCCTCGGCGCCAACGGCGCGAGCCTGCGCTGGCAGGGCGAGACCGACGAGCAGCCGCAAACCCTCGAGCTGCCCGGCGCCGACCACAAGGCCGCCCTCGCCCGCCTGCTGCCGCTGGTAGCCCAGGCCGCACAGGGCGAACTGCATGCCATCGGCCACCGCGTGGTGCATGGCGGCGAGCGTTTCACCCAGGCCTCGCGCCTGACCGATGAAGTCCTCAGCGCCATCCGCGAGACCTCGCCGCTGGCGCCGCTGCACAACCCGGCCAACCTGGTGGGCATCGACGCCGCCATGGCGCTCTATCCGGACCTGCCGCATATCGCGGTGTTCGACACCGCTTTCCACCAGAGCCTGCCCGAGCGCGCCTACCGCTACGCCATCCCCGAACCGCTGTACCGCGAGCAGCACGTACGCCGCTACGGTTTCCACGGCACCAGCCACCGCTATGTCAGCCACCGGGCGGCGGAAATGAGCGGGCTGGCGGTGGGCGACAGCTACTGGCTGTCCGCACACCTGGGCAACGGCAGCTCCACCTGCGCCATCGCCAACGGCCAGAGCCGCGACACCAGCATGGGCCTCACTCCGCTGGAAGGCCTGATGATGGGCACCCGCTCCGGCGACGTCGACCCGAACCTGCACAGCCACCTGGCGCGCACCCTGGGCTGGAGCCTGGAGAAGATCGACCACATGCTCAACCACGACAGCGGCCTGCTCGGCCTGTCGGGGCTGTCCAACGACATGCGCACCCTGGAAAACGCCCGCGAGCAGGGCCACGCCAATGCGGCGCTGGCCATCGAAGTATTCTGTTACCGATTGGCCAAGTCCCTGGCCTCGCTGACCTGTGCGCTGCCGCGGCTGGACGGCATCATCTTCACCGGCGGCATCGGCGAGAACTCCGCGCTGGTGCGCAACCTCACGGTCAAGCACCTGCACGTGCTCAACCTCGAACTCGACGGCGAAGCCAACGCCCGCTGCGTACGCGGCGTCGGCGGGCCGATCCACCTGCCCGGCCACCCCCGCGTGCTGGTGATCCCCACCAATGAAGAGAAGCAGATCGCACTCGACACCCTGGCTGTCCTCGACTGAAGATTCATCGGTTGCGCCCCACAAGGGCGCAGACCACTCCCGCACGGCTTAAGGAGCCCGGATGCACACCTTCTTCCTCGCGCCGACCGGTTTCGGTGTCGGCCTGACGTCCACCAGCCTGGGCCTGATCCGCGCCCTGCAACGCGCCGGCCTGAAGGTCGGTTTCTTCAAGCCCATTGCCCAGCCGCACATCGGCGACGACGGTCCGGAGCGCTCCAGCGAACTGGTCGCGCGCACCCACGGCCTCAACGCGCCTACCCCGCTGTCGCTGTCCAAGGTCGAGCGCATGCTCGGCGACGGCCTGCTCGACGAACTGCTCGAGGACATAGTCGGGATGTACAACGGCGCCGCCGCCGACAAGGACGTGATGATCGTCGAGGGCATGGTGCCGACCAAGCACGCCAGCTACGCCGCGCGCATCAACGCCCACCTGGCGCGCAGCGTCGATGCCGAGGTGATCCTGGTCTCGGCACCGGACAACGAGACGGTGAGCGAGCTGTCGGACCGCATCGATATCCTCGCCCAGCTCTTCGGCGGCCCGCGCGACCCGCACCTGGCCGGCCTGATCGTGAACAAGGTGCGTGGCGGCGAGAGCGAAGAGATGCCGCGCGACGCGGTCGAGGCCGCACGCCTGTTCGGTGAACGCCTGAAGGAACATTCCCCGCTGCTGCGCGACGGCGACGTCCGGCTGCTCGGCTGCATCCCCTGGCAGGACGAGATGAACGCCCCGCGCACCCGCGACGTGGCCGACCTGCTGGACGCCAGCGTGCTCAACGCCGGCGACTATGAACAACGCCGCGTACAGAAGATCATCCTTTGCGCGCCCTCGGCACCGAACACCGTGCACCTGCTCAAGCCCGGCGTGCTGGTGGTGGTGCCGGGCGACCGTGACGACATCATCCTCGCCGCCTGCCTGGCCGCCATGAATGGCGTGCCGCTGGCCGGCCTGCTGCTGTGTTCGGGGCTGACGCCCGACGCGCGGATCATGGAGCTGTGCCGCAGCGCGCTGCAGAGCGGCCTGCCGGTGCTGACGGTGAAGACCGGCTCCTTCGACACCGCCGGCGACCTGTCGCGGATGAACAAGGAAATCCCGGTGGACGACCGCGAGCGCGCCGAGCGCGTGACCGAGTTCGTCGCCGAGCACATCGACTTCGAGTGGCTCAAGGACCGCTGCGGCGCGCCGCACGAGCTGCGCCTGTCGCCGCCGGTATTCCGCTACCAGCTCACCCAGCGCGCCAACCGCGCCGACAAGCGCATCGTCCTGCCCGAGGGCAGCGAACCGCGTACCGTGCAGGCCGCCGCCATCTGCCACGCCCGCGGCATCGCCCGCTGCGTGCTGCTGGCCAAGCCCGACGACGTGCAGGCCGTGGCGCAGATGCTGGGCATCGTGCTGCCCGAGGACCTGGAGATCGTCGATCCGGACCTGGTGCGCAGCCGCTACGTCGAACCCATGGTCGAACTGCGCAAGGGCAAGAGCCTGAACGCGCCGATGGCCGAGCAACAGCTGGAAGACAACGTGGTGCTGGGCACCGTGATGCTTGCCCTGGACGAAGTGGACGGGCTGGTTTCCGGCGCCATCCACACCACCGCCAACACCATCCGCCCGGCCCTGCAACTGATCAAGACCGCGCCGGGCTACAACCTGGTGTCCTCGGTGTTCTTCATGCTGCTGCCCGACCAGGTGGTGGTCTATGGCGATTGCGCGGTGAATCCCGACCCTTCGGCCAGTGACCTGGCGGAGATCGCCCTGCAAAGTGCCGCCTCGGCCCAGGCCTTCGGCATCACTCCGCGAGTGGCGATGATCAGCTATTCCACCGGCGCATCAGGAACCGGCGCAGATGTCGAGAAAGTCCGCGAAGCTACGCGCATCGCGCGGGAAAAACGCCCCGATCTGTTGATCGACGGTCCCTTGCAGTATGATGCCGCCGCCATCGCCAGCGTGGGTCGCCTGAAGGCACCCGACAGCCCGGTGGCCGGACGCGCCAACGTGTTCGTGTTCCCCGACCTGAACACCGGGAACACCACCTACAAGGCGGTCCAGCGCAGCGCCGACTGCGTCAGCATCGGGCCGATGCTGCAGGGCTTGCGCAAACCGGTGAACGACCTCTCACGCGGCGCGCTGGTGGACGACATCGTCTACACCATCGCGCTGACGGCGATCCAGGCGGACTCCGGCAAGGACGGCTGACAACCAAGGCACGAGGGATGTGCCCATGAACGCATCACGCGCCCGGCCGACCGGGCGCCTACGTACAAGGACCATTCCTCGATGTTGAGTTTCCTCCCGCACACCCTGCGCGGCATCCTCGCCACCCTGATCCTGGTGACGAGCACGCTGTGCTGGTGCATTCCGCTGCTGGGCATGTCGATCATCAAGCTGCTGCTGCCCTTCAATGCGGCCCAGCTGGCGCTGAGCAAAGTCATGAGCGTGATCGCCGAAAGCTGGATCACCTGTAACAAGGGCTGGATGAACCTGGTCCGCAACACCGACTGGGACGTACAGGGCCTGCAGGGGCTGCACTACGACCACTCCTACCTGGTCACCAGCAACCACCAGAGCTGGGTGGACATCCTCGTCCTGCAGTACCAGCTCAACCGCCGCATTCCGCTGCTGCGCTTCTTCCTCAAGCAGGAACTGATCTGGGTCCCGGTGATCGGCCTGTGCTGGTGGGCGCTCGATTTCCCCTTCATGAAGCGTTACACCAAGGCCTACCTCGCCAAGCACCCGGAGAAGAAAGGCAAGGACCTGGAAACCACCCGCAAGGCGTGCGCCAAGTTCAGCCGCATTCCGGTGGCCATCTTCAATTTCCTCGAAGGCACCCGCTTCACCCAGGCCAAACATGACGAGCAGAAGTCGCCTTTCCCGCACCTGCTCAAGCCCAAGGCCGGCGGCATCGCCTTCGTCCTCGATGCCATGGGCGAGCAGCTGCGCACCCTGGTAAACGTCACCATCCATTATCCCGACGGCCGCCCAACCTTCTGGTGCCTGCTGTCCGGTCGCCTTCGCTCGGTCGTGGTGCGCTTCGAGGAGCTGGAGATTCCTCGCCAGTTCATCGGCAGGAGCTACGACCAGGACGAGGGCTACCGCGCCGAGTTCCAGCTGTGGGTGAACCAGCTGTGGGAGCGCAAGGACCAGTTGCTGAGCCAGCTGCACCGGGAATTCCCCGCCAGGGCCTGACCGTTTTTCGTAGGTTCGGCGCCGCATCCCAGCAACGAAAAAGCCCGCCAATCGGCGGGCTTTTTCATGGGCGCTGCTTACTGCTGGTACTGCTGGGTCTGTGCGCCCGGCAGCGCCTTCAGGTTCACTTCCACGCGGCGGTTCTGCGCGCGGCCGTTGGCGTCGGCGTTGGACGCGATCGGCTGGTCCGGGCCCATGCCGCGGGTGCTGACGCGGGTGCCGTCGACGCCCTGGGAGGTCAGGTAGGTTGCAACGGACTGCGCACGACGCTGGGACAGGTCCATGTTGTGCTGGCGGCTGCCGGTGCTGTCGGTGTAGCCGACGATCTCGATGCTGTTCTGGTTGAATTCCTTGAAGGAGTTGGCCAGGTTGTTCAGCGGGGTGTAGAAGGACGGCGCGATGTTCGCCGAATCGGTGGCGAAGGTGATGTTGCCCGGCATGATCAGCTTGATGTCGTCACCCTGGCGCTCCACCTGCACACCGGTGCCCTGCATCTGCTGACGCAGCTTGGCTTCCTGCTTGTCGGCGTAGTAGCCGTAGCCGGCGGCGGCGGCACCGATGGCGGCGGCGCCGATCATCGCCCCCTTGCCGCGGTTATCGTGATTGATCGCGGCACCGGCAACAGCACCGGCCAGCGCGCCCAGCGCACCGTACTTGGCGGTCTTGCTCATACCGCCCTCGGCCGGCGGGGCCTGGGTGTTGGGGTCATAGGGGTTCTGAGAGGCGCAACCGGCCATGAGGGCGAAGGCGGTGGCAGCCGCAACCATGGACAGACTACGTGCGGTGAACATGTCGGATGACTCCTCGAAATAGCGCAACACCCATTATCGGGCGGCTGATTAGAGCTTAGGTCGTGCAAATAATTCCGCAGCAACCTTAAGCGCGGATGAAGGGATTTTCCCGCATCTCGTCGCCCAGGTGGGTGTCAGGACCGTGGCCAGTGACCACGGTCGCCTCCTCGTCCAGCGAATACAGGCGTTCGCGGATCGAACGCTCGATGGTGGCGTAGTCGCCGCCCCACAGGTCGGTGCGGCCGATGCTGCGGCGGAACAGGGTGTCGCCGGCAATCAGCAGTTTGTCCTTGGGGAACCAGAAACTCATGGAACCGGGCGTATGCCCCGGCGTGTGCAGCGCCACCCCGCAACCGCAGGCCAGCTCCTCGTCGTCGGCCAGCCATTGGTCCGGGGAGGGCACCGGCTTATAGGGTACGCCGAACATGCGGCACTGCATCTCCAGGTTGTCCCAGAGGAACTGGTCCTCCTTGTGCAGATGCAGCGTCGCGCCGGTCTTCTCCTTCATCTGCCCGGAGGCGAGGAAGTGATCCAGGTGCGCGTGGGTGTGGATGATGCTGACCACCTTCAGCCCCAACGCGTCGAGGCGCTGCAGGATGAGTTCGTGGTCGCCGCCCGGATCGACGACGATGGCCTTCTTCGTCAGCGGGTCGCCGATGATGGTGCAGTTGCACTGCAAGGGGCCGACGGGGAAGGTTTCGCGGATCAGGGCAGGCTGGTCGCTCATCGAAGACTCGCTCGGTTGCGGAAGAACACGGCGCACATTTTCGCCGATTCCGCCCTGCCCTGGCGAGTCGATGGATCGAGTGTTCAATCGTCCTGGCGGTAGTCCGTGGGCAGCTTGCCGGTCCACTTGCGGAAGGCCCGGCGGAAGTTCGACGGGTCGTTGAAGCCCAGCAGCAGCGCGATCTCGTAGAGCGGCAGGTGGGTCGTGGTGAGGTATTGCAGGGCCAGGCGCTTGCGCACATCGTCGAGCACCTCCTGATAGGTGGTGCCCAGGTTCGAAAGATGTCGACGCAGGCTGCGGCCGCTGGTGTGCAGGTCGGCGGCCACGCTCTCCAGGTCGGGGAACTCGCCGGGGCGCGCCAGCAGCAGGCGGCGGATGCGGGTCAGCAGGCCTTCCTGCACATCCAGCGTGGCCAGCAGCGCCTCGCACTGCTGCTCGCACATCTGCACCGTGGCGGGGTTGGCCAACGCCATGGGCCGCGCCAGGTATTCGCTGGGCAGGCCGATGAAATGGAACGGCTGGTCGAACAGCACCTCGCCGCCAAACACCTCGGCGTAGCGCTGTACGTAGGTCGGCTCGGCATAGGCGAAGCCGACGCTGACGCCCTGCAGCGGCTCGCCGACGAGAAAACGTGCAATGGTGTGCAGGCTGGTCATCAGGCCTTCGGCGGCGAAGCGGCCCATGGGCCCGAGCGGGATCGACTCGCTGGCACGCAGGTAGGAGACGCCGTTGTCCTCCACCATCTCCAGGTCGTAGGCCAGGCCTAGCACCCGGTAGTACTTCAAGGCGAAGGCAATGGCGCGCTCGAGATTGGCGCTGGACAGCACCGCATAGCCGAGGATGCCATGGGTGGAGACGTTCAGCCGTTGCCCCAGCAGCAGGCCGAACGCCGGCTCGTTGCAGTGCGCCAGGGCAGAGCCGGCGAGCAGGTTGAAGTCGATGAAGGACAGGCGGCCGTTCGGGCTCTGCAGCACCTCGGGGCGCACGCGGGAGAGCTCGAACAAGCGCGTGCGCGGCACGCCCAGTTCTTCGGCGAGGTCCAGAAGTGCCTGCGCATAGGCGACGGGCACCAGTTCGGCGGTGAAATTGAGCGGTTGTTTCATCGTTCTTCTTATAGGTTGACCGCTGGCCGGATATGACCGGAAAGTTGGCAGACAATAACCTTGTGACGCTTTCCCTACAAGCCCAGAGTACTGACCATGGACAACCACAACACTGGAGCCGCCATGGCCAGCACCACCCCCGCAGGACTGGAGATCAAGCCCCGGCACATGGACTTCGATCTGCCCGATCCGCTGCCGCGTCACTGGCATAGTGGAGACGCCTTCAAGTCCCATCTGTTCGACGCCATGTCGGTGCTCTTCCCCGACGGCGAACGCTTCTTCATCGACTCGGTGCGGCAGTTCCGCGACCAGATCAGCGACCCGGTGCTCAAGGAGCAGATCCGCGGCTTCATCGGCCAGGAAGGCCACCACAGCCGCGAACACCTGACCTACAGCCAGCGCCTGCGCGACCTGGGCTACGACGTCACCGCCATCGAGAAACGCGCCCAGGCGCGCATCCGCTTCACCCAGAAGAAATTCCCGGCCAGGCGCCAGCTGGCCGCGACTGCCGCACTGGAGCACATCACCGCGATCATGGCCAACGGGCTGCTGACCGACCCGCGCACCATGGCAGGCGCCGACCCGGTGATGCAGCGTCTGTGGCGCTGGCACGCGCTGGAGGAAACCGAGCACAAGGCGGTGGCCTTCGACGTCTACAACCAGGTCTGCGGCAGTCGCAAGCTGCTGCGCCGGGCGATGCGCATGGCCACCTTCTTCTTCGTGCTGGATACCTTCCGCGGGCTGGTGCACATGCTCAAGGTGGACGGCCTGCTGTGGAACTGGCGTGTCTGGCGCGACGGCATCAAGTGGACCTGGGGCAAGCACGGCGTGTTCCGCCCGCTGCTGCGTGAATACATGGACTTCTTCAAGTCCGATTTCCACCCCTGGCAGCACAACAACCTCGATGTGCTCTACGAGGTGCGCAAGGAGTACGACGCGCAGCCGTTGGCTCACGCTGGCTGATCCGCCTTCCGCTTCGAACACCGCCCCGCCTTGCCGGGGCGGTGTCGTTTCCGACGCCAGGCAAGGTCTTCGCCTGTAGGAGCGGATTCATCCGCGATCGGCATCGACCAGGTGGAGGCCCTGCCGACGCAAAACCATCGCGGACGGAGTCCGCTCCTACGCCCATGAAAAAGCCCGGCGCTTGGCCGGGCTTTTGTGGCGCGATGAGCAATCAGGCATGCAGGAAACGCAGCGCATCCGCCGCCGACTCCTCGGGGATTTCCTCCATCGGGATATGCCCCACGCCGGGGTAGACCTTCACCTCGATGCCCGGCACGTCGCGCTGCCACATCGGCACGTGGCGCGGCGAAATCCAGCGGTCACGCTCGCCCCACATCAGCAGCGTCGGCACCTTCAGCGCCGCAACGCGGCTGGGCGTGGTGGGCAGTTCCTCGCGGTTGGCCTTCACCAGCACACGGAAGATATCGATCATCGCGCGGCGGTTGCCCGGCCGGCGGCTGATGTCGTAGTACCGATCGATCACGCCCGGCTTGATCTTGCGCGCATCGCCGTAGACTTCCTTGATGCCCTGGGCCACCAGGGCACGCGGCATCCACATCGGCATCATGATGCCGGCGCCGGGCAGCACCGCGCTGGCGATCATCAGCGGGACCTTCTGCATGTAGTAGCCGGCCGGGTCGATGAGTATCAGCCGCTCGACGCGGTGGGCGTTGGCCAGCGCGTAATTCCAGGCGATGTAGCCGCCCAGCGAGTTGCCGGCGATGGATACGTGCTTCAGGTCCAGTCGGTCCAGGAACATGCCGAACACCTTCACCAGGCGCTCGCCGTCGTACTCGCGGTCCTGGCCGCCACCGGTGAGGCCGAAGCCGGGCACGTCGAGGCGGATGATGCGAAAGTGCGGGGACAACTCGGCGACCCAGCCGTCCCAGGTGTGCAACGAGGCCATTACACCGTGGACCAGCACCAGCACCGGCTTGTCCGGGCTGCCTTCGTCGCGGTAGTGGATGTCGAAGCCGTCGACCTGGATGAACTTCGAACCGGATTCGGGCGAGGCGTAGCGCGCCTTCAGAGCGGCCAGCGGCAGCGGGCCGAAACCGTAGCGGGCCAGGCCCTCGGCCAGCGGCGGTTGCACAGACAATGTGGCGGTCATGGACGAGTGACTCCCGTGCTTGTTGTTCTAAAGCCCCATCACACCACAGCGCCCGCAGCGCCGCGCCCAACCTAGGTAGTGTCGAGGTCCAGGACGGATGACGCAGGCCGCTCGCCCCGCTAACCTAGCCCGACCCGCCCTCGCGCAAGGAAAGCCCGTTCGTGCCGATCCTCATTCGCCGTTCGCTGTGGCCGCTGGTCGTACTGTTGCTGCTCCTGTGCCGCCCTGCCCTGTCCGCCGACCTGTATTACCTGGGCCAGAAGATTCCCGACATCCAGCGCAACTGGACCAGCGCCGACTACCAGGTGCTGATCGACGCGCTGAAGAAGATCGACGAAACCCAGGTCAATGGCCTGCCCCGGCGCAGCGGCGAGTTCACCGGGCCGATCTACCAGCGCATGGTCAGCGAGGATAACTTCCGCCCGCAGCTGAACATCTACGCGCCGCTGGAGCTGCGGCAGAACGAGGCGCGCGAAGTGCTGTTCAAGCTCAAGGAGCTGATGCGCCTGTACTTCAACTTCCGCGCCGCCAAGCAGCCCTACGGCGCCGAGGCGCTGGGCCTGATGAGCTACTCGCTGCGCGAACAGGCGATCCTGTTCAACCTGACGGTGGAGTTCTGGATGACCCTGGCGCAGAGCGAGCAGCGCAACCCGGTGCGCCTGCAGGGCATGCAGGAAGCCAAGGCGGCCGCCTCGATGCTCACCAGCAGCGCGCTGGACTACCTCGGCCTGACAGCGCAGTTCGACCGCCAGGATCTGGTGCTCTACAGCGCTGAGCTCGCCAAGCAGTTGCCGGAACTCTTCATCCACCTGCCACCGGAAGTGCGCGTGCAGTTGCTGATGCGCGTGGACGAACTGGCGCAGAAGCACGCCTACCCGGAAGTGCGCGAGAACATGCGCGACCTGCTGCCGGTGCTGCAGGCAATCCAGGCGGACGTGCAGAAGCAGCTGGCCGCGCCGGCCAAGGGACAGCCGGTGCCCAAGGGGCTGGACCTGAGCGCGCCGCCGGAGGCGGAGAATAAGAAGGGGATGTGAGTCTCGCGCCAGCCGTGGCGGCCTGCTGCCCCGGAGCCCGCTCCTGCTCGAACCGGCATAGGGAGGAGCAACTGTCTTCTTTTGCGAGTC
>NZ_AMZB01000113.1 GCF_000313755.1 Pseudomonas nitroreducens TX1
CTTCGTCCCTACCTGCTCACTCTGACCGTGAAGAACGGTGATGACCTGGAGGAGCGCCATGCGCACCTGACGGGCTCACTTCGCAAGCTGATGACCCACCGGCGCAACTTCAACGCCGGGGTGCCTCGTTCGCCCTGGACGGAGCTCTGCAAGGCGGAGGGCGGGGTCTACACCCTGGAGCTGACCAACAAGGGCAACGGGTGGCACCCTCACTGTCACATGATCCTTCTGGCGGCCTCTGAGCCCTCTCAAAGCGCGATCAGTGCTGAGTGGCACCGGATCACCGGTGACAGCATGATCGTCGATTGCAGGCCCATCACAGGCGATCCTAGCGAGGGGTTCATGGAGGTCTTCAAGTACGCCTTGAAGTTCTCTGACCTGGAGCTCGAGGACAACTGGCACGCCGCCCAGGTGCTGAAGGGCAAACGCCTGCTGAATTCCTTCGGCCTGTTCCGTGGTGTCCAGGTGCCGGACTCCCTCCTGGATGAGCCCCTGGACTCCCTCCCCTACTGGGATCGTTTCTACCGGTTCATCGAGGGTGAGTACCGCTTCACCGGCGAAAGCCCGAAGGCCGAGGGCCAAGGAGCGAGCGGCTCGGTGCAGAGCGACGACGCGGCCCCGAGAGCCTATGAGGTTGTCCAGGAAGCTGATCTTTCCTCGACCCAGCATCTCCCGGGCGGCAAGCGCCCAGGTGCAGGGGAGACGAAGCCTAAGTGCTTCGCCACGCTGGTGTGGGAAGGCGAGAAGCGCCGCAAGGGTAAGCCCGTTACGTAACGGCAAACCCCGTCAGGGGCCGCGCCCCCGGCTCGTCGGTGAGGTACGAGCCGGCGAACGGAGGCACGGGCGAAGCGCACCCTTGACGGACTCCCCACCAAACACCCTCAGGCAGTACACCGGGCCAGGAACTGGCCCGGGGGATGCCGCCCGGCGAGGGCGCTCTTGCTCTGCTCTACGCGCCAGCGGCGCGTCCTTCTCATGACCTAAAGGTCTCCAATGCTCCAATCCTATGACTGGACGATGATCCAATCGCGGGCCATACTTCGCCAGCCAGAACGGCTAATCATCCAAACGGGGCAAAAAGTCATGAGTCACTTCGATCAGTTCATCAAGTACAAGGCGCTGGCCTTCAAGTTCTCCAGCATGGGCAGTTTCTCGATCAGCGACATGGAGCGCATGGTCGAGTCCGGCAGCCTGGGCAAGAACGTAGACGGCACCTTCGTGCCGGCGCAGTCCCTGGAGGACGTTTGCCCGATCCCTCTCCGTAACGTCTGCGCGAAGCTCACTGTCGAGCTGGTGGATCGCCTGGACAACTCACTGTCGATTCTCGGCATGAGCAAACGGGAGTTCATCGAGATGGCTCTGATCGAGGCTCTGGACAAGGTTGACCAGGAGCTGCTCGACATCGATGCCTTCGAGTTCGTGGAGGCGCGTGAGGCGCTGGGTGAGCCGGGAGAGGGGGCTGAGTGATGAGCGAAGCCATGTTCACGCTGTGCGGCCAGGTGGCCAACGTGTACGTCCAACCGGGCGGCGTCAGCAAGAAGACCGGCGAGGAGTACGACCCCCGGGACAAGGTGCAGATCCTCGGGCACCTGCCCATGCCGGACGGCGGCAAGCGCCTGGAGCTGATCACCCTGAGCGTCGAGGACGCTCGCCCCTTCGTCGCCGCCCAGGGCAAGAAAATCCGCGTCCCTGTGGGGTGCTTCGCCTCGGGCCGCTCGGTGGCCTACTTCATCCCGCGCGGGGCAGCTCCGGCGCTCGTCACGGGTTCCTAAGAATCAGTCTGGAGGCCCCGGCAGATGCGGGCTGGAACGCGCGGCAGCGCGACCGGTACGCACCTGCCGGGGCCTCCTTACTTGATACATAGAAACAATGTGCATGCAGCGGGTATGCTGTGGGCACGGGAAGGAGGGCCACGAATGGCCAAAAAGAAAACCCCCGTAGGTGCTGCGATCTTGGCGGACGGCGCACCTACAGGGGTCGATGAAGTCAGTAACTTCGGCGACAGAATAGCACGCTACGGCCAAGCTCACTCAAGGGCTGTAGCGATGTTGGAGCACCTTCGTGGCGCTCCAGAAGTCGAAGCCGAGAAGACCGCCGCAGGCCTCGCCACCTGCGGTAACTACCTGCACTTCCGGGAGTACTTCACGGTGGGCAAGGTTCGGTTGCACAACGCCACCTTCTGCAAGCAGCACCTCGTTTGCCCGCTCTGCGCCATCCGGCGTGGAGCCAAGGCGCTCGGGGCGTATCTGGCCCGCTGGGAAGTGATCCAGGAACAACGCCCCGA
>NZ_AMZB01000114.1 GCF_000313755.1 Pseudomonas nitroreducens TX1
CAACGCCTGGGACAACGAAGATTTCGTGAAGGCGGTGAAGGCCACTGGCAAGAAGCAACTGATCATCGCCGGTGTGGTGACCGAGGTGTGCGTGGCGTTCCCGGCGCTGTCGGCCCTGGCCGAAGGCTTCGATGTGTTCGTGGTGGCGGATGCGTCCGGCACCTTCAACGAGATGACCCGCGACGCCGCCTGGCGCCGGATGGAAGCGGCCGGTGCGCAGCTGATGACCTGGTTCGGCGTGGCCTGTGAGCTGCACCGCGACTGGCGCAACGATATCGAAGGGCTGGCGGCGCTGTGCTCCAACCACATTCCGGACTACCGCAACCTGATCACTGCATACAGCACCCTGACTGCTGGCAAATAACAGCCCGCTGAAATGAAAACCGGAGCCTCCCGCGAGGCTCCGGTTTTGCTTTTTGTAGGAGCAACTGTCTTCTTCTGCGAGTCCGTGCTCGGGGTTCTTCCCTCTCCCCAGCCCTCTCCCTGAAGGGAGAGGGAGCCGTCCGTGCTGGCGGATGCCACGGTTTCATCCTACTCCGAACGGTCCCCTCTCCCTTCGGAGCGGGGCGCGCAGCCAGGGTTAGGGAGAGGGCAAGCCTCCGCTGAGGAATACCCAACTACGTAGGAGCGGGCCCTGCCCGCGATCCGCTGGCAGGAACGGCGTCAGGCCGGATGACTCAGCGCGTGAAATCTTCCGCGCTGTGCCGCTCCGGCAACGCATCATCGCCCCAGGTGCGGTTGACCCGACGGCCTCGCTGCACGGCCGGGCGCGCGGCAATTTCGTCAGTCCAGCGGCGCACGTGGGTGTAGCTCTCCACGTCGAGGAACTCGGCCGCCTCGTACACCTGGTTGTTCAGCAGCGCGCCATACCAGGGCCAGATTGCCATGTCGGCGATGCTGTATTCGTCGCCGGCAATGTAGCGGTTCTCGGCCAGCTGGCGGTCGAGCACGTCGAGTTGGCGCTTGACCTCCATCGCGTAGCGGTTGATCGGGTACTCGTACTTCTCCGGCGCGTAGGCGTAGAAGTGGCCGAAGCCGCCGCCGAGGAAGGGCGCGCTGCCCATCTGCCAGAACAGCCAGTTCAGTGTCTCGGTGCGCTTGGCCAGGTCCCTGGGCAGGAAGTGGCCGAACTTTTCCGCGAGGTACACCAGGATCGAGCCCGATTCGAAGATGCGCAGCTCCGGCTCGACGCTGGTGTCCAGCAGGGCGGGGATCTTCGAGTTCGGGTTGATCCCGACGAAGCCGCTGCCGAACTGGTCGCCATCGCTGATCCTGATCGGCCAGGCGTCGTACTCGGCGCCGGTCACGCCCAGTTCCAGCAGTTCCTCGAGCAGGATGGTGACCTTCACGCCGTTGGGCGTGGCCAGCGAATACAGCTGGAGCGGGTGCTTGCCGCGCGGCAGCGCCTTGTCATGGGTCGGGCCGGCGATGGGCCGGTTGATGCTGGCGAAGGCGCCGCCGTTGCTCTTGTCCCAGGTCCAGACGCGGGGGGGAATGTAGGTTTCGTTCGCCATCTCGAGTGCTCACCGTGTGGGTTGAATGCTGTGGATGCTAACCGCCGGATCCGCTTCGCGTCAGTCGTTTTTCCGGCCTGCTGTTGCTGGGCGAACAGTGCGCGTCGTCGCGCTCAAGCGGTTGTTAGCTTATGCGTAAACGATATTAAAAATTAGTTGATGCGTGGTTTGAGATTATAAAAGAATCGCCGCTCAGTCCAATGGCGAAGCTCTGAAACGGCGCTTTCGCTCTGCCGATTTTTCGAGAGCCCCATGTCCGCCCAGTCCGTTGCCACTCCATTTCTTCGCCTCGAAGGCGTCGGCAAGTCCTTTGCCGAAAACCGCGTGCTGGTCGACCTGGACCTGGAGATTCGCGCCGGCGAGGTCCTTGCCCTGCTCGGCGCCAACGGCGCGGGCAAGTCGACGCTGGTGAAGATCATCGCCGGTTCCCACGGCCACGACGCCGGGCAGTTGCTGATCGATGACGTAGCGGTCCGTTTCGCCTCACCCCACGACGCCCGGCGCCACGGCATAGTCGCCGTTCACCAGCAGGTGGAGCAGGGCGTGGTGCCCGGCCTGAGCGTCGCCGAAAACCTCCTGCTGGACGAACTTTGCGGCGCCTCCGGCTCCCTGATCTTCCGTCCGCGTGAAGCCCGCAAGCGCGCCGCTGAAATCGCTGCCGGCCTGGAACTGCACCTGCCGTTGCAAGCGCCCATCGAAACCCTCGGCACCGCCGAGCGGCAGTTGGTGATCCTGTCCCGCGCGCTGGCGCTGAACCCGCGCCTGCTGATCCTCGATGAACCCACAGCATCGCTGTCGACCCACGAAGCCGAGCGTCTGTTCCAACTGATCGACCGCCTGCGCGAACACGGTGTGGCGATCCTCTATATCTCCCATCGGCTGTCTGACCTGCAGCGCGTGGCCGACCGCGCACTGGTGCTGCGCGATGGTCGCCTGGCCGGCGAGTTCGCGGCGCCGCTGGACCTGGGTGCGGCGGTGGAAGCCATGCTCGGTACCGCGCTCGGTGACGTGCAGTTGCAGCCGCCGGTGCGCGGCGAATCCGTGCTGTCCCTGCGCGACTGGCAGCTCGAGCCCGACAGCGTGGCCTTCGACCTGGACCTGCATGAAGGCGAGGTCGTTGCCCTGACCGGCCTGCTCGGCGCCGGCAAGAGCGAGATCGCCGACGTGCTGTTCGGCCTGCGCAAACATCACGCCGGCTCGGTGCGTCTCGACGGGCACGACTGGCTGCCGCGCACACCATGTGAAGCCATCTCCGCCGGCGTGTTCTTCGCCGCCGAGGACCGTGCGCGAAATTCGCGGGTACCGGGCTTCTCGGTGCGCGCGAGCATGACCCTGCCGTTCCTGCACCGCTTCACCCGCTTCGGCTTCATCGACCGCCACGCCGAGCGCGCCGAAGTCGCGGCGCAGATCGACGCGCTCGGCATCAAGGGGCCCGGCGCAGAACATCCTCTGGAGTTGCTCTCCGGCGGCAACCAGCAGAAGGTCATTCTCGCTCGCTGGCTGCTCGGGCAGGGCCGCGTACTGATTCTCGATGAACCCTTCCAGGGCGTTGACGTGCGTGCTCGCCGCGATATCGGCCAGCGCATCCGCGCCAGCGCCAGCGGCCGCGCCACGCTGGTGATCTGCAGCGATCCGGACGAAGCGCTGGAGATCGCCGACCGCATCCTCGTCGTGCGTGACAGGGCGGTGGTTGCCGAACTGCCACGGCACGACCTGCAACGCAGCGAAATCATCGCCCACCTCACTCCAACTCACCCTCCACGCCAAGAAACGTTGCATGTCTGAAAAGGAGCCGTGCGTGTCCAGAACTGCCGCGGGTAGCCCAGCGTCGCCTTCCATCGCCCGCTTGCTCGACTTCCTCATCCACTATGCGCTGCTCCTGCTGCTGGCCCTGCTGGTGCTGGTGTTCGCCGTGCTGGAACCGGCTTTCCTGCGGGTCGGCAACCTGTTCCTGGTACTGCAGTCGGTGTCCATCGTCGCGCTGCTCGCCCTGGGCGTGACCCTGAGCATGGCGGTGGGCGGGCTCGACCTGTCCATCGGCGCGGTCGCCGCGCTGAGCCTGATGAGCGCCAGCTATGTGATGGTGGTCCTGGACTGGGGCCCGCTGGCGGCGATCCTCATCAGCCTCGGCCTCGGCACCCTGGTCGGCCTGCTCAACGGCTGGCTGATCGTGCGCATGCGCGTGCCGGACATCCTCGCCACCCTCGGCAGCATGTTCCTGGTGGTTGGCGTGCAGCTGATTCCCACCGGTGGCCGTTCCATCGCCGTCGGCATGACCCTGCCCAACGGCGATGAAGCGCCGGGTGCCTTCGCCAGCGGGTTCCTCGCGCTGGGCCGCGCGCAACTGTGGGAGCGCGTGCCGGTGCCGGTGGTGATCATGCTCGGTTGCGCGCTGCTGGTCTGGCTGTTCCTCGAACGCACGCGGCCGGGGCGGCTGTTCTACGCCATCGGCGGCAACGAGCAGGCCGCGCGTCTCGCCGGCGCGCCGGTGGAGCGCTACAAGCTGCTGGCCTACGTGCTCTCGGCGCTGCTCGCTTCGCTGGGGGGATTGCTGCTGGCAGCGCGCCTGGGACGTGGCGACGTCAGCTCAGGCAACGGGCTGGTGCTCGACGCCCTCGGTGCCGCGTTGATCGGCTTCGCCGTGCTCGGCGCACAGAAGCCCAACGCCTTCGGAACCCTGGTGGGCGCGGTGCTGGTGGCGACCCTGCTGAACGGCCTGACCATGCTCAATGCGCCGTACTACGCACAGGATTTCGTCAAGGGCGCCGTGCTGGTCTCGGCCCTCATGTTCACCTTCGGTCTGGCCCGGCGCGGGCGATGATCGTCACCTTGTTTCGGAGATCCAATCCATGAAGTTCATCCCCGCCAAATCCCTGCGCGCGTTGTTCGCCGCCGGGCTGCTGTTGTCCGGCGCAGCCAGCGCCGTCGCGGCTGGCTTGCCCGGAGCCCCCGCACCCTTCGACAAGGGCGGTGTGCAGATCGCCCTGGTCGGCTACCTGTTCTCCGGCGACTTCCCCGAAGCCTACCTGCGTGGCGTGGAGAAGCAGGCCAACGCGCTGGACGTGAAGCTGCGCGTGTTCGACGCCCGCCAGCAGGCCGCCACCCAGCGCGAGATGCTGGAGCAGGCCATCGACCTGGGCGTGGACGGGATCATCGTCCAGCTCGGCCTGGCGGAAACCCTCAAGGATTCCATCGACAAGGCGTTGGCCAAGGGCATCAAGGTGGTGACCTTCGACGTCGACGTGAGCGACCCGCGCATCACCCGCGTCGAGCAGGACCACCGTGAGCTGGCGCGGCTGGCGCTCAAGCAGGTGCTGCAGGACAACGGCAACACATTCGACGCGGGCTACGTGTACATCGACGGCTTCACCCCGATGGAGCGCCGTGACGAAATCTGGCGCCAGGTGAAGGCCGAAAACCCCGGCATCGTCGAGAAGGCGCGCTTCGGCACGCTCAATGCCCCCATTGCCAACTCGGTGGCCGACCAGGCCAGCGCCGTGCTGCGCGCCAACCCGGACATTACCGTGTTCTTCGCGCCCTTCGACGAGTTCGCCAAGGGCGTGAAGATCGCCGTGGACGAAGCGGGGCTGGGCAAGCAGGTGAAGATCTACAGCGCCGACATTTCCACCGCCGACATCCAGATCATGAAGGAGCAGGGCAGCGCCTGGAGCGCCACCGCCGCGGTCAACCCGGAAGTGGCCGGCGCCATCAGTGTACGCAGCCTGGCGCTGCGCATCGCCGGTGAGAATCCGGGCGAGCAGGTGCTGGTGCCGCCGACGCTGATCACCCGCCAGCAATTGCTCGACCTGGACGTGAAGAACGTCCGCGACCTGGCGCGCAAGGTGCCGGCCTTTGGTGAGGCGCAGAAGGTGGCGCAGGCGCCGTGGATTCCGCTGGCGAACTGAAGGGGCAGGGTATGCACGACAAGGCCGGGCGCCTGAAGAAGGCGCGCTCGCCGGCTGGCGATCCGCGTTATGGCGAGCGCCTGCCACCGGGGCAGGTGCTGACCGAGCGCTTCCCGATTCTCCATGAAGGCGAGGTGCCGGAGTACGCGCGCGAAACCTGGCGCCTGCGCCTGTCTGACACGCTGTCTCGGCACGGGCAGCAACCGCTGGAGCTGAGCCTGGACGATCTGCTGGCGTTGCCGCAGCGCGAACTGGTCTGCGATATCCATTGCGTCACGCGCTGGTCGAAGTTCGACACCGCGTGGCGGGGCGTCCACCTGTCTGACCTGCTTGCCCACTGCGGCGTGGAGCCGCCCGGCCCGTTCGTCCTGGCCTACGCCGATCACGACTACGAGACCAACCTGCCGCTGGAGGACCTGCTGCGTCCGGACAGCCTGCTCGCCACGCACTACGCGGGCGAGCCGTTGACCCCGGTGCACGGCTGGCCGCTGCGGCTGGTGGTCGCCGGGCGCTATTTCTGGAAGAGCGCGAAATGGCTGCGCGAGCTGCACTTCAGCGACAGCGACCGCCCTGGATTCTGGGAACGCAATGGCTTCCACAACGAGGCCGATCCCTTCCGCGAGGAGCGCTTTTCCGGCGAGGCGCTGGCTATTCCCGAGGACGAGTGGACCCGCAAGGCGTTCGATTGAGCGTCGCGCTGTTGCTGCAGGAACAGTAGCCACTGTTGCGCTGGAAGCACTGATAACTGGTTATAACCAAAGCATTTTTTATTCGTTTAAAAGCATTCTGCCACTAGCTAGGATGACGTCTTCCCCATCGGGTCAGGGATGACCGGCGATACCGAGAAGCCGCGCCTTTTCGCTCATCACGAAGAGAGACCGGCCCCGACACCTGGAGCGCTTTCCCGAGCACTGTTTTCGCCCGCCTGAGGGGAGCAGTCGCTCGCGGTTTCCGGACTTCCGACACCAACCGCTCGAGCCCATCAGAAACACACACCAGCGGAGTTCCGGACTCGCCGCCAACGGCGAGTGGCGCTCTTTAAGCGAGACAGGAGTACTTCGCGTGTTATCCCGTTCCCTCATTGCCGTTGCGGTGGCCTCCGTCATCGCCCAGTCCGCCGCGCACGCCGACGAAACCTCGTCGAGCGCCGAAGCCACCACCAAGCTGGAGACCGTGCTGGTCACCGGCACCCGCGGCAACAACCGCACGCTGCTGGATTCGCCGGTGCCGGTGGATGTGCTCACCGCCGACGACCTCAAGTCCACCGGCGCTGTCGGCGGCGAGCTGGGCCAGGCCCTGGCCACGCTGCTGCCCTCGTTCAACTTCCCGCGTCAGTCCAACTCCGGTGGCGCCGACCACGTGCGCGCCGCGCAGCTGCGCGGCATGAGCCCGGACCAGGTGCTGGTGCTGATCAACGGCAAGCGCCAGCACACCTCGGCGCTGGTCAACGACTCCTCGAAGATCGGCCGCGGCACCGCGCCGGTGGATTTCAACTCGATCCCCATCAGCGCCATCAAGCGCATCGAAGTGCTGCGTGACGGCGCGGGTGCGCAGTACGGCTCCGACGCCATCGCCGGGGTGATCAACATCATCCTCGACGACGCCCCCGAGGGCGGCGAGGTGACCACCAGCTACGGCGCCTATCACACCCATCAGGACGCCATCGGCAAGACCACCACCGACGGCCAGAATTCCTACACCGCGGCCAAGGCCGGCACCCGCCTGGGCGAAGACGGTTTCATCCGTGGCGGCGCCGAGTTCATCAACCGCGAGCCGACCAACCGCGCCGGCTACGACGGCTTCGCCGACACCCCCGGTCAACGCAACTATGTGATGGGTGACGGCCTGGCGCGCGACGTCAACGCCTGGTTCAATGGCGATGCGGCCCTGGGCAGCGGCAAGCTCTATTCCTTCGGCCTGTACAACGAGCGCCACACCACGGGCGCGGAGTTCTACCGCTACCCGGACGAGCATCCGGAGATCTACCCCAATGGCTACCTGCCGCAGTCCCTGGGCGACAACACCGACCTCTCCGGGACGGTGGGCTACAAGGGGCTGATCGCCGATACCTGGGACTACGACGCCAGCGTTACCCACGGTCGCAACCGCTTCGAATCCTCCACCCGACGCACGCTCAATGCCTCCCTGGGCGAGGACACGCCGACGCGCTTCGACACCGGCGACTACGAACTGCGCCAGAGCGTCGCCAACCTTGACCTCAGCCGCGAGCTGAGCCTGGCCGGGCGGCCCTTCGTGTTGGCGCTGGGTGGTGAATACCGCTACGAAAACTACCTCACCACCGCCGGCGACGCGGCCTCCTACTACGGCGTTGGCGCGGACGGCGCGAACGGCCTGCGCCCCAGCGAGGAGTCGGATATCGACCGCAATGTATTCGGCACCTACATCGACCTGTCAGGGGATCTCACCGACCAGTTCTTCGTCGATGCCGCCGCCCGCTGGGAGCGCTACGACGATGCCGGCAGCAAGCTCACCGGCAAGCTCAGCGGGCGCTACCAGCTGACTCCGGTACTGGCCCTGCGTGGCGCGGCGTCGACCAACTTCCGTGCGCCATCGCTGGCCCAGGTCGGCTACCAGAGCACCACCAGCAACTTCGGCGACGGCGGCACGCTGACCGATATCCGCGTGCTGTCGGTGAACGATCCGATCGCCCGCGCGCTGGGCGCCGAGAAGCTCGACCCGGAGACCTCGAAGAACTTCAGCCTGGGCCTGACCGCGCAGCTCAACGAGCGCTTCGACCTGTCCTTCGATGTGTTCCGCATCGACGTCGATGACCGCATCACCCTGTCCCAGCGCATCGGCAGCGACGCCATGGAGCAGTTCATCCAGGACAACTTCGGCGTGGCCGGCGTGCATGACGTGAACTTCTTCACCAACGCCGCCGACACCCGCACCGATGGCGCAGAGCTGGTGCTCAACTACCACCAGCCCTTCGTTGGCGGCCAGTTGGGCGTGACCACCGCGTACACCTACAACCACACCAAGGTGCGCAGCACCAAGGCGACCCCGCAGCAGTTGTCCAATCTCGGCATCGGCGAGGACGCGCTGGTCGGCGTGGAGGAGCGCAACACCCTCACCGACGCCGCGCCCAATGACCGCTTCATCCTCACCACCACCTGGAGCGATGCGCAGTGGAACCTGCTCGGCCGCCTGACCCGGCAGGGCGAGGCCACCCGCGTGTTCGACTTCGGCGACGGCTACCACCCGGAGCAGACCTATGGGCCGGTGTGGCAGCTGGATGCCGAGGTGGCCTACAAGTTCACCCCGCAGTTCAGCCTGGCGGTGGGCGGCAACAACCTCACCGACAACTACCCGGAACGCTCAAGCTCCGAGATCAACTACGGCGGCAACCTGCCGTACGACGTGCTCTCGCCGATCGGCTCCAACGGCGCGTACTACTACGCCCGCGCGAGCTATTCGTTCTGATCGTCTCTTCTGAAAATCCCAGGGGCCGCAGCGCGGCCCCGACTCCTTTTACGGAGCCGACTCATGGCTGACAACTTCGCCGCCGACCAGCCGGCCGGCCCGCGCCGGCACCTGGGCGCCGTCCATGCGTTGCTGCTGACGCTGGGCATGGTGATCACCAGCGATATACTGAAAACCGCGCCCACCGTGGCGCTCAACGTCGGCCAGGAACACTTCTATCTGGTGTGGATTCTCGGCGGCGTGCTGTCGATGGTCGGTGCGCTGTGCTACGTGGAGATGGCCTCGGCTTTCGCCCATCCCGGCGGCGACTACCACTTCCTCGAACGCGCCTACGGCCAGCGGGTGGGCTTCCTGTTCGCCTGGTCGCGCTTCGCCATCCTGCACACCGGCTGGATCGCGCTGATGGCCTTCCTCTTCGCCGATCACTTCAGCGCCGTGCTCGGCCTCGGCCAACTGGGCAATGTGCTGCTGGCGGGCGGGTTGGTCGCCGCGCTGGTGGCGCTCAACCTCGTCGGCTGGCGGACCAGCTTCGGCACTCAGGCCGGCCTGGTGCTGCTGGTGGCGGCAGGCTTCCTCGGCATCGTCGGCGCCGGCCTGTGGCTGGCGTGGCGCGGCTTCGTTCCCCCCGTTGCGCCGCCGGTCGAACCGGAGCAGGTCGGCGTGGCCGGCTTCTCCGCTGCGCTGATCTATGTGTTCCTCGCCTTCGGTGGCTGGAGCGACGCAGCCACGCTGTCGGCGGAGCTGCGCGACAACCGCCGGGGCATCTTCACCGCCATGCTCGGCGCGCTCGCCGCCTTGCTGCTGATCTACCTGGCGCTGAACTGGGCCTTCATTCGCGGCCTGGGATTCGACGGCCTGGCCGCCAGCGGCGCGCCGGCGCTGGAGCTGCTGGGGTTGGCCTTCGGCGCGCCGGGCATCGGGCTGATCATGGCGGTGGTGGTGGTCTCCGCGGTGGCCAGCATCAACTCCACGCTGATCGTCGGCAGCCGCACCACCTACGCCGCTGCCAGCGATGTACCGGCACTGCGTGTGCTCGGTCGCTGGGACGTGCGCCACGGCGTACCGCGTGCCGCGCTGCTGGCCGAGGGTGTGGTGGCGCTGCTGCTGATCGCGGTCGGCGGCTGGAGCGGCCACGGCTTCAACACCATGGTGGAGTACATGACCCCGGTGTACTGGCTGTTCCTCAGCCTGAGCAGCGTGGCGCTGATCGTTCTGCGCCGTCGTAACCCGGAAGTGCCGCGGCCGGTCCGCGTGCCGCTCTATCCGTGGCTGCCGCTGGGCTTCCTCGCGGTGTGCCTGTACATGCTGTACTCCAGCGTCGCCTATGTCGGCTGGGGCGCGGTGCTCGGCGTGGGCGTGCTGGCGTTGGGAGCGCTGTTGCAACGGGTCCTGCGTCCGCGAACGGGGCAGGCGCCAGGCTGGTCGGAGGAGGGCGTGTGATGCGCGCACACGCACTGTGGCGCAACGGCGCCGTGGCGGTATTGCTCGCGGCGCTGGTCGGCCTGTGGCTCAACGAGCCGTCAGCCAGCGCCAGTGGCGAAGCCAGCGGCCGGCGCATGCTGCGCACCGAGCTGTATCTGGAAGCAGTAGAGCTGTCTCAATGGGAGGACTTCCTTAGCCGCGAGGTGACGCCGCGCTTCCCCGATGGACTGAGCTGGCTCGACCTGCACGGCCAGTGGCGCGGCCCCAGCGGCGGGCCGGAGAAGCTGCCGTCGCGGATGCTGATCCTCATCCACGCCGACAACCCCTACACGCGCCAGGCACTCACGGATATCGGCGCGCACTTCAAGCAGCGCTTCGGCACGGCAGTGCTGCAGGTCAGCAGCCCGGTTCGCGCCCGCGATCCGGACTGGACGCCGCAGCGCCTGGACAACCCTCAGCTGTCGCGCTGAAGCCCGGCCTCGATCAGGTCGAGCATGTAGCGCGGCAGGGCGAACGCTGCCTGGTGCACCTCGGGGGTGTAGTAACGGGTCACCAGGCCGCTTCTGGCGAAGCGCTGGCGCAAGGCGTCCAGGTCCGTGCGGCGCACCTTCTCGCTGTTCGACGCCCAGCCGAAGGCCATGCTGCCGCCGATGTAGGTTGGCACCGCCGCATGGAAGAAACCCCAGTCGGCAAAACTGTCCGCCAGCCGCCGTGCCGTGCCGCCCAGTTCCTCCGGCTGGAGGAAGGGCACGCCGTTCTGCGTGGCGAGGATGCCGCCGGCGCCCAGGCGCTGCTGGCAATTGCGGTAGAAGGCGTCGGTGAACAGGCTGGCGGCCGGGCCACCCGGATCGGTCGAATCGCAGAGGATCAGGTCGAAGCTCTCGCGGCTCTGCGCGAGGTACTCCAGGCCATCGGCGTAGACCAGCCGTAGGCGCGGATCGTCCAGCGCGCCGGCCGAATGATTCGGCAACAGCTCGCGGCACAGTTCGACCACCTGCGGGTCGATCTCCACCGCGACGATTTCCTCGATGCCGGCGTGCCGCACGATCTCCCGCAAGATGCCGCCATCGCCCACGCCGATCACCAGTACGCGGCGCACCGATCCGTGGGCGAGGATTGGCACATGGGCAAGCATCTCGTGGTAGACGAACTCGTCCGCCTCGGTGGTCTGCACCACGCCATCCAGCGTCAGCACACGGCCGAAGCGCCGGTTGCGGAATACCTGTACGGCCTGCTGGCCGGTGTGGCCCTGGTAGATCGGCTCATCGATGGTCAGCGCCTGCGCGTAACCCTCGTGCAGCGTCTCGCGGAACATCAGAACGACACCTGAGCCGGTTGCGACAGGCGCAGCACGGAGAGGTCGCCGGTGATGCGCTTCCACGCCAGGCGGATCGCCTCGATGTCCTTGCCGCGCGCGGCGGAGTCTTCATGCAGGATCACGATCACCTTGGTACTCAGCCGCTCCGGCGCCGACGCGCCGTGGTCCTTCCACTGGCCGTAAGCGTCGTAGGCGGTGAAGCCGTCCGGGAAGCGCGGCGTCACTTCCTGGTCGAGGAACTGACGCCAGCGCTGCTCGCTGATCGTCTCCTTGCCGTTCTCCTGGCCCAGCGCGAAATACAGCTCGGTACGCAGCCATTGCGCCTGCGCCGGCCGCGTCGGATCACCCTGCAGGGTGGAAGTGGAAGGGTTGGTGGTATGGACGGAAGGAGCGGGCGGGGTGGCGCAGCCGAACAGCGCCAGGGCGAGGCTGGCGGCGAGCAGGTGGCGGAGCATGGGACTTCCTTGCGGTAATGAGAGTTGAGCCAAACCGCCACTATAGGTCGCCGCTGGTTATTTCTATAAATATTAAAAACGCATTCTCATATGCTCGTTTAAGAGCTTCGTCGAGAGCGGCGCGAGCGCTCTAGGTCGAGCATCTGCGCCGAACCGGAATATCTTCCGGGCTGGTTAGATTCAATATTCACTACGGTTCTTTGCTCAGTACTGGATGAGATATCCATATCGCTGAAATAGAGGCTTTTTGTTCTGGCGTGTGCGCTATGGCGCCATTGTTGAAAGTACTACGAACAACATCGCCGACATCGAATCCGAATCGCGGGTCGACACGGCGAAACCCGCCGTTCCCCCGCCATCTTGTCGCGCCGCTGCACCTACCTAGAATCGGCCCCATTCGCAGCACTTCATTCCAATCGATTCAGGGAGCCCCACCATGATGAACGCCATGCAGATGCCGATGAACACCAACGCCATGATGCCGATGATGGGCATGCCCATGATGATGGCGACCATGGAATGCGAGATGCTCGACGACGGCATGATGTGCAAGATGAAGCCGGCCATGGGCATGGAAATGGCCATGTTCCGCAACAGCGCCGAGATGATGGCGATGATGATGAATTGCGGCATGCCGATGATGATGCACTGCGGCAACATGATGATGATGGGCATGTCCCAGTCCGCCATGGCCATGATGCCGATGATGGGCATGATGAACCCGATGATGCAGATGCCGATGATGGGCATGAACATGGGCATGCCGACCATGAAGTGCATGATGGAGTGCTCCATGCAGGGCGACATGATGATGTGCAAGATGATGCCGATGCAGGGCATGAACATGGAGATGTTCAAGAACTGCTGCATGCTGATGAACAAGATGATGGAGTGCGGCATGCCGATGATGATGAGCTGCAACGGCATGCCGACGATGTGCTGCACCTGCTGATCGCGGCGCGCTGAACACAAAAGGCCCGGTGGGTTACCCCACCGGGCCTTTTTCATGTCAGTTTTCTTGCGGCGTTCGACTCAGTCCAGGCGCTCCGCGTACGTCGTCACCAGATACGCCACCGCCTCGCTGTCCGCCGGGTTGCGGTAGCTGTGCGGCTGGTCCGCGTAGAACAGGATGGAGTCGCCGGTGCCGAGGAGAAAGCGCTCCTCGTTGACGCTGATTTCCAGCACGCCCTGGGCGACCACCAGGTTTTCCTGGGTGCCCGGTGCGTGACCGGTGGAGTGTTCGGTGGCGAGGCCTTTCAGGCGCAGTTCGTAGAATTCCACCTGGCGCGAGACGTCGAAGGGGAACAGCGCGCGGCTGACGAAGGCGCCGTCGCCGCTGACCAGGCGCTTGCTGTCGCGCGCGGGCAGCACCGCCACGCCTTCGAAGGCGCGGTCATCGAGGAAGGCGGCGACCGAGACCTTCAGGCCCTGGGCGATCTTGCACAGTACCTTGATCGACGGGACGCTGCGGCCGGATTCGATCTGCGCGAGCATGGTGCGGCTCACACCGCTGAGGCGGGCGAGCCCATCGAGGGAAAGGTTGCGCTTGGCGCGCAGGCGCAGCAGGTTGCTGGCGACCCGTTCGCCGATGGGGTCTTCGGGAGTGCCGGGAGTTGCGTCGAACTCCACGGCGGGCAGCTCCGTGGAAAGCGACAGGCCCATGGATCAGGCCTCGCGGCGGCCGCTGTCGCGGCTCTGCTGGACGATCTGGAAGGCATCGTAGCCGGCGCGCTGGGCATACAGCATCCACATCAGCTCGGCCTGGCGACGGGCCTGGCGGCGCGTGCGGTGGCGGGCGAGGTCGATGATGTTGTCGGTGCGGTCCATGGCGGCTCCAGAAGGCTTGCAGGCAAGCCGGTTGCGGTGAGTTGGAGCTACCTTAGCCGTGATCCTGTTAGAACCAGAAATACTGAATTAGCATTTGGTAATTACTTAATAACCTATAACGGGCGTGAAGGGAAATCCGCCTGGACCGCCACGGACACGGCGTCCGGCCGCCAGAATTCCTGGTCGAACTCCACCAGCAGGCCGTCCTCGGCGTAGTTCAAGCGTTCCAGCACCAAGTTGCTGGCCCCCGAGGCCAGTTGCAGCAGCTCGGCCTGGTCGTCGTTGACGGTGCCCAGGCGCAGGTTCAGTGTGCAGCGCGTCTGCACCTTGCCGAAGCGCTCGCGCAGGACGGTGGTCAGCGAACGGTCCAGGCGCGCGTCGAGCAGGTCCGGGCACCAGCTGGCGAGTAGGGTGTTGGTCTCCACCAGCACCGGGCGGCCGTCGATCAGCCGGCGGCGGTGCAGGCGGAACACCGGTTCGTCCGGCGAGGGCAGGCCCATGCGCGCCGCCAGCCAGGCGCCGGCACGGCGGCGTTCGGCGCTCAGCAGTTCGGTCAGCGGCTCGCGGCCTTGCCGGCGCACGTAGTCCATGAAGCTGACCAGCCGCGTTGGGTCGTAGTCGATGCGCGGCGGGCTGAGGTACCAGCCGCGGCGGTTCTCGCGGTAGATCAGGCCTTCGGTTTCCAGTTGCTGCAGGGCCTGGCGCAGGGTCACGCGGGTGCACTCGAAGCGCTCGGCAAGGTCGCGCTCGGGCGGCAGTTTCTGCCCGGCGAGGAAGCGCCCCTGGGCGATGTCCGCGGCCAACTGGTCGCGGATGCGCGCGTAGTGCGGTGGAATGGCCTGGTAGAGCATGGCGGCCCTCAGTTGCCCGCGGCCAGCGCCGGAGCGCGGGGCGGTTCGTCGCGCAATTCGCGCTGCCAGGCCAGCAGGCCGTAGATCGCCAGCACCACGAAACCGGCATAGAGCCCGGCGGTGAGGTACAGCGCCTTGTAGAGGAACACCCCGGTGTAGACGACGTCGAGGATGATCCACAGCCACCAGCTGGCGACGTACTTGCGCGCCGCCCAGAAGCTCGCCACCAGGCTGAAGGCGGTCAGCGCGGCGTCCAGCCAGGGCAGGGCGGCGTCGGTGTGGGTGTGCATCGCCCAGCCCAGCGCGAAGGCGCCGACAGCGCCGGCCAGGCAACTGGTGACGGCGGTGGCCAGCGGCAGGCGTTCGACGCGCACCTTGCCGTGGTCGCTGCCGCCCTGGCTCCACTGCCACCAGCCGTAGAACTGCAGCACCACGAAGACCAGCTGCAGGAGCATGTCGGAGTAAAGCTTCACGCTGAAGAAGATCCACGCATAGAGCAGCACTGCTACCACGTTCACCGGCCAGCACCAGCGGATACGCCGGGCGGTGAGCCAGACGCCGAGCACGTTGACGATCACCGCGATGATTTCCAGAGCAGACATTCGCGCTTACCTCAGAAGTTGACGCTCGCCGTCAGGCGAGCCGTGCGCGGCGCACCCTGGAACAGGTAGCCGTCGCCGAAATATTCACCGACATCGCGCCAGTAGCGCTTGTCGAACAGGTTGTCGACGCTCAGCCGCAGCGTGGTCGGGTAGTCGCCGATCCGTGTGCTGAAGCGCGCGCCGGCGTCGTAGACGGTGTAGCCGCCGACTTCCACGGCGCCATCGCGGTCGGCGTACTTGGCGCCGCTGTAGCGCGCCGCGCCGAGCAGGGAAAGCCCCGGCACGCCGGCCAGCGCATAGTCCGCTTGAAGACTGGCGCGCAGGCGCGGGACGTTGATCGCCTGGTGGCCTTCGTAGTCGTCGGTACCGCTGTTCACCACGCGCGAGCGGATCGCCGCGACGCTGCCGCTCAATTGCAGCGCGGAGGTTACCCGGCCACTGGCGGACAACTCCAGCCCGCTGTTCTTCTGCTGGCCCTGCTGCACGTAGGTGAAGGTGCCGTCGCCATTGGGCCGGGCGAACTGGTAGGCCTGGTGGATCTGGAACAGCGCGGCGCTCCAGTCGAAGCCTGGCAACTCCTGCTTGATGCCGAACTCGACCTGGCGCGAGGAGGTGGGCGCCAGGGTGTCGCCGGCGTTGCTGGCAAACCACGGCGCTTCGCCGCCCAGCGACAGGCCCTTGCTGTAGCTGCCGTAGATCGATATATCCGCGCGCGGTTTGAAGATCACCGCGCCATTGGGCAGGAACTCCGAGCGGCGGGTATGGCGGGTGGTGTCGCCGTCGCTGTCGAAGGTGCGTTCGTCCAGGCGCACCTGGCGGCCGCCGAGCACGACCTGCCATTGGTCATTCAGCGAAATGCGATCGCTGGCGAACAGGCCGTACTGGCGGCTGTCGAGGTGGCGGTAGCTGTGGCCGGGCTCGCCATCGAAAGGCTCCACCGCGCCGATGCCGGTGTAAATGTTGCCAGTGCCGACCCATTCGTTGAGTTCCGGGCGGCTGTCCAGCACGCGGCGGAAGGCCGAGGTGCCGACCGTCAGCTCGTGGCGCAGCCAGCCGGTGGCGAACTGGCCGTGCAGGGCCGCTTCCAGTTCGTCGTTGCGGCGGGTGTCGTCCGGGCTGCGGAAGTCGTAGAGGTCGTAGTCGCCTTCCGGGCTGAAATAGTTGGGCACTGCCGAGTCGGCGCAACTGGCGGCGCCGTAGCAGCCCCAGGGGAAGGCGCTGTAGTCGTCGATCACCACCTTGCTGCGCGAGGCGCTGAGGGTGCCGGTCCAGGCATCGTCGAAGCGGTATTCGAAGCGCGTGTTGAGATTCAGCGACTCGATGCGTACCGGGTCGGCCCAGCTCTGGTAGCCGAGGCGGTCGTGCGGGTCGATGCCGTGGGGCAACTGCGTGCCACCGAGCAACTGGTAGCCGGGCGCCGAGGGCTGGCGGCGGTTCTGGTATTCGGCGTCGAACTGCCAGAGGGCGTTGGGCGAGAGGTTCCAGTCCAGCGCCAGGGAGGCGAAGTCGCGCTGGCCGTCGGTGTGGTCGATGTAGGAGCGCAGGTCCTCGTGGGCGAGGTTCACCCGCACGCCGACGGTCTGCTCGCTGCCCAGCCAGGCGCCGACGTCGGTGGCAACATAGCGGCCACCTTCATCGTCGGTACCCAGGGTCACCGAGCGCACGTCCTGCGGCCGCTTGGTGACGTAGTTGATCACCCCGCCGGGCTCGGAGACGCCGCTCTGCAGGCCGGACAGGCCCTTGAGTACCTCGACCTGCTCCTTGTTCTCCAGCGCCACGTTCTGCTCGCCGGTGAGGGTGCGGCCGTTGATCTTGTAGCTGCTGGCGGCGTTGAGCGAGTAGCCGCGGATCTCGAAGTTCTCGTAGTAGCCCACCGGCGCGTAGGCCTCGCCGGTGGAGGCGTCGTTCTTCAGTACATCGCTGAGCAGGCGCGCCTGCTGGTCCTTGAGCAGGGCCTGGTTGAACACCGAGATGGATGCCGGCGTGTCCAGCAGCGGGGCTTCGCCGAAGCCGCCGACCGAGGCGCGATTGCTGGCGTAACTCTCGGTGTCGTGGCCGATTACCGTGATGGTATCCAGGGTCGTGACGTCTTCGGCGTGGCCGGGACCGCTGGCCAGCAGCACGGCCAGGGTCAGCAGGCTGAGGGGAAATCTCGTGCGCGCGGGGCGCGGCAGGTACTGCATGGAACGCTCCTGAAAGTCGCCGGGGCGTGCGCCGGGAATGCACGGGGCCGAGCCCCTCCCGCGCGAAACGGATGGCCTTGGATGTGAAACGGGTTGGCCCGTGGAGGGGCTGTCAGGCCGGAGCTGCTCCGGTGGTCAATGGCAGCGAGGGATCTGCGGCCCACTCCTGCAGCGAGCCGTCGTAGATCGCGACCCGCGTTTCCCCGGCCAGTGTCAGCGCCAGGGCGAGGGCGGCGGCGGAAATGCCGCCACCGCAGTACAGCAGCAGCGGCGGCTCGGCCTGGCGCAGCCCGGCAAGAGCTTCCCCCAGCGCCGCGCCGCGCCGGTAGCGGCCGTCGTCGTCGAACAGGCTGCGCGCCGGCAGGTTGCGGCTGCCGGGGATGTGCCCTCGGCGGGCGTAACGGCTGACGGCGCTGCCGTCGAACAGGGCGGCGGACAAGGCGCAGACCAGCGTGCCGTCCGCTTTGCCGGCCACCACTTGCTCGACGTCGCGGCGGTCGATCCAGAAGCGCTCCCGGTAGTTTGCCGGGGTCGACAAGGTGCCGCTTTGCGCCTCGGTGGATTCGCCTTGCTGCAGCGCAAAACCGGCGGCGATCCAGGCGCGCAGGCCACCCTCCAGCACCGCCGCGTCGATGCCCAGGCTGCGCAACATCCACCACAGGCGCGCCGCCCAGAAGCCGTCGCTGCGGTCGTAGATCACGATCAGCGAATCGTCGTGAAGGCCCAGTTTGCGCAGGGCGTCCTTCGCCCGTTGCGGATCAGGCCGGGCGAAACTGAAGGACGCTTGCGGGTCGGCCAGGTCGCTGAGCAGATCGGCATGCCGCGCGCCGCGAATGTGCCCGGCGAACCAGCCGGCGTGGCCGCTCTCGACGCGGTAATCGCCGTCGAACGCCGGTGCCGCAAGTTCGACGCTGGCGTCCAGCAGGCACAGGCGCGGGTCGTCCAGCGTGGCGGCGAGTTCCTTGGCGCTGATCAGAATGTCGCTCATTTCAATCCACCTTCGCGGCCAGTTGGCGGATGTGGTCCAGCAGGCGCTGGCCTTCGCGGTCGAGGAACCAGCGCGTGTGGCCGATCAGGTAGTTGTCGTAGGCCAGCGAGGCGCTTTCGGCCGAGCCGAGGATGCCGTGGAAGTAGATGACCTCGGACAGGGCGAAATCCGCATGCACCAGCGGCAGCAGCGCCGCCAGGGCGAGCAGGTCGTCGCGGTTCAGCGGGCGCACGCTGGCATAGCCTTGCAGCAGGGCGTCCAGCGCATCCAGGTCGGCGACGGCGGCGCGGCCCTGGTCCAGCTCGAGCCAGGGCACCAGATTGCGTTCGATGGCGGTGGCCAGGTCGAACAGCGCGAAGCTGCGGTCGCTCAGGCCAAAGTCCAGCACCGAGACCACCTGCGCGTGCGGGCCGTCCTCGCTCCACAGCAGGTTCGAGGCGTGCCAGTCGTTGTGGGTCCACAGCGATGGCTGGCGCTGCAGGTAGGGTAGCAGTTCGCGTTGCAGTGGCAGGTGCAGCTCGCTGAGGGTTTCCTTCCATGGGCGTGCCTGCAGGTACTCGGCAAGGGCGGGCGCCTGCTTGAAAGTCGCTTCGATGGCGGCCAGCGGGTCCGGCGCGCCGAACAGTTTCAGGTTGCTCAGCAGCACGCCGGCAGTGCGTGAGGGCGTGTCGAAACCTTCGGCGGCGCGATGCAGTTTCGCCAGCGCGGCGCCGGCTGCGAAGGCGTGGCCGTTGTGCTGGAACGGCGTCCAGGACAGCGCGTCACGGTACAGGTCCAGGCCTTGGGCTTTCTCGTGGACCTCATAGGTCCAGCCGTCGCGTTCGATAGCGCTGCGGCCCTGGCGATCACGCAGTACCTGCGGCACTGGCGCACCGCGCCGGGCGAGGTGATCGAGGAAGGCGTGTTCCTCCGCCAGCCATGCCGCCGTGCGCACGCGGGGCGAGTGGCGTTTGACGAACAGCGTGCCGCTGGCGGACTCCACCAGCGCGGCGGCGGAGAAGGGCCGGGGGCTGTGCCAGGTCAGGCGTGCCGCGTCGCCGGCGGCCGGAAAGTCGGCGAGCAGCGCGCGGACTTCCGCGGCGGTCAGCACCGGCCAGTCGGGCTCCACCGGGTCCAGGCCCATGCCGTGGCTCAGGCGTTTCGTCATGCTGGGTTCTCCACTTGCCAGGCATTGCTGGTGGCGCCGCGCCAGACCTCCGGGTCGCGCAGCACACCGTATTCATGCAGCCACTGGGCGTACGGCTGCAGCAGTTCTTCGCGCTGCTCGCCCCAGCGGCCCTGGTGCAACCAGCTGGGCGCGATGCGCCGCAGGGATTCTGCCAGCATCGGCTGGGGAAAGTAGGGAATAGTGCGTTCGTAGACCGGCAGCGCGGCTTCCGGATCGGCCGCTGCCGCGAGGAATCCGCGCGCGGTGACCGCGAGGAAACGCCGTGCGATCTCGGCGTTGGCGTCGAGCCAGTCCTCCCGGGCGCCGAGCAGATAGCTGTGGTAGGGCGGGGCGCCGATTTCGTCCACCGGCAGCACCACGCGGCGCTCCTCGGCAATGGGGCTGGGCAGCAGCGCTTCCCAGGCCCAGTAGCCGCCGAAGCTGGCGTCGGCGATACCGGCGGCCAGCTCCTCGGGGCGCAGCTCGCGCAAGCCTGCGTCGACCAACTCCACCGCATCCGGGTCGCCGCCATCGCGGGACACCAGGTGGCGCACCATGGCCAGGCCGCGCGGCGTGGGGTTCAGCGCCAGGCGTTTGCCCTGCAGGTCACGGGGGCGGCGGATGCCGCTGTCCGTCAGGGTCTGGATCGACTCCAGGCCGCGATGGTTGATCGCCGCCACGCCCAGCAGCGGCTGGCCCAGCTCGCGGCGCACCAGCAGGCGGTTGCTGGGGAATATGCCGAAAGCGGCGGCACCGCGCGCCAGGTGCTCCAGGGTGTCGCCGTGGTAGGGGTCGTGTACCACCAGTTCCACGTCCAGTCCCGCCTCGCGGTACCAGCCGCGTTCACGGGCGAGATAGAAACCGGCCGAATTGGGCCAGGGATGGAAATATTCGAGCATGACCCGCAAGGCAAACATGGAAGCTTTCTCCGATACGGCCAACGGCCGACTACTGCGATGGGCGTATTGAAGAGGAGGCTATTTGGTATATACCAATATGAATTTCACTGGCTTTTATAATTTATAGGAATAAAAAGGGCTGACCGCTCCCAGCCCAACGCCAGCGACAGAGGTTCGGCAAGTCGCTCTGTCGCGGGCGTCGCGCCAGGTAGAGGCGTTCGAGTTTCTCTTCGAGTGCGAACCGAGAAGGCGGAGCCTGCGCGACTAGGAGGCCTCGACTTCGGCGCAGTGGAAGGCGGCCACCCGGTTGCGTCCGCCGTTCTTGGCCTGGTACAGCGCACTGTCGGCGGATTGCAGCAGTTCGGCCCAACTGGCCGGCTTGCAGCGAGAGGTGCTGGCTACGCCGATGCTCAGGGTGAGTACGCCCAGCGGGCCGTGCTCGTGGGGTACCGCGAGCGCCTGCAGGCTGGCTCGTATCTGCTCGGCCAATTCCAGGGCTTCCGCTTCGCCGCTGTCGCCCAGCAGCACGACGAATTCCTCACCGCCGAAGCGCGCCGCGCAATCGGTCGGCCGCCGCGACCATTCGGCGATCACGCCGGCAACCGTCCTCAGCGCAACGTCGCCGGCCGGGTGGCCATAGTGGTCGTTGTAGGCCTTGAACTTGTCGATATCCATCAGCATGACCGACAGCGCCGCGCCGCTGCGCTGGTAGCGCGACCATTCATGGTCGGCGCGCAGGTCGAAGGCGCGGCGGTTGTTCAGCCCGGTCAGCGGGTCGGTGCTCGCGGCCAGGCGCAGTTCGGCTTCCTGGCGATCGCGCTCGCGTATCTGACGCAGGGCGATCATTGCCAGGCCCATCACCGTGCCGACCAGGGACATACCCAGCAGGCCGATCAGGCCGGCGCGCCAATACCAGTCTTCGTAGATCTCCTCGGAGGGCAGGGCGACGCTGAATACCAGTGGGTAGCCCTCGACCGGGCGGAAGTCGTGCCAGCGTTCAAGGCCGTCGCTGTTGGTGTCGAAGAAATTCTCCGCGCCGTTGCTGCGGTAGTGCTCGAAGGATTCGTTCAGCGTCTCCACCGGCACCGAGTCGGGCCAGTGCGCCAACAGTGTGCCGTCGCGCATGTGCAGGCTGACGGTGCCTTTATCGCCCAGGTTGAGGCCGCTGAACAACTCGTTGAAGTAGGCCAGTTCCAGGTTCGCGCCGACTATCCCGGAGAAGCTGCCGTCCTCGCGCTCCAGCCGGCGGCTGATGGCGATGCTGTTGCGGGCGTCGCTGGAGTAAGGGATGTAGGGGTGGCTGAGATAGGAAGCATCCGTCCGCGAAATGCGCAGCGCCTGGAAGTACTCGCGACCGGAGAGGTCCAGGCGCGTGGGGATTTCCTTGCCGAAGCTGTAGGTGGCGATGCCGTCGGCGTTGGTCAGGAATACCGAACCCATCCCGCGGGTGGGGGCGGTGTAGGCCCGTAGCAGCAGGTTGCGGGTGTCCGTGGACAGGCCGCGTATCTCCGGCTGGGTGTGAGCGCGGGCTATGGCCTGCAACGTCATGTCGTAGAGGTCGAGGTTGCGCTGGATGTCGCGCTGCACCAGCAGGGCGATGTTGTGGCCGTTGGCGCTGGCGACTTCCAGGGCGTCGTGGCGCATTTCCAGAATGGCAGAGAATGACAGCGCGCCGATGGCGGCGGTCAGGCCCAGGCTGGCGAGAAGGACGGTGCTCGAATGGCGGATCGGCATGCCGGTATCCATGCAAGGCCATAATGGGGGCGGCGGCATATCAGTACGCGCCTCAAGGCATATAGCAGCTAATGGCCGGGTTGTCCGGTATTCCACGGCCTGCTCCCAGGGACGGGTCGGGGTGGTCGTCACGTGTCGATGAACGGCCCTGCTACAGACCGGTGGTTTGGCGCACGGCGGTCGTCATCGCCTTGCGCTCTGCGCGGCGCCTCGGTCAGCATGCCGGCCGCCACTTTGCTGAAAAGAATCGCCGACCATGCGCCGCCTGCCTTCGCTTACCGCCTTGCGCACCTTCGAATCCGCCGCCCGCCATGCGCATTTTGGCCGCGCTGCTGCCGAGCTGTGCGTGACCGACAGTGCGGTCAGCCACCAGATACGCCAGTTGGAAGAACAACTGGGGGCAACGCTGTTCGAGCGCCAGGGCCGCCAGGTGCAGCCTACTGCCCAGGCGCGGAAATTGCTGCGCAGCCTGCAACAGGCGTTCGAGCTGATCGGTTCGGCGTGCGATGAGTTGCGCGACCCCGGTTCCCAGGCGCAACTGCATATCGCGGTGACGGTGGAGCTGGCGCAGAAGTGGATGGTGGGCCGGCTGGCCGACTTCGCCGAGCGTTATCCGGAGATCGTCCTGCACCTGCATGAACAGCCGCTGGAGGCAGCGGGGCCGGCGGCGGATATCGATCTGGCGATCACCTACGGTACCGGGCCGGCGGACGCCAGCAGCTATTTCGTGCGGCCGTTGCCGACCCTGCAGTTCTTCCCGGTATGCAGCCCTGGCCTGTTCAACCAGTCGCCGCTCAAGCACCCGCGCGACCTGGCGCGCCATTGCCTGCTGCACGACGACCAGGACGGCAAGTCCTGGACCGCCTGGCTGACCACCCACGCCAGCGACATCCGCCCCAACCGCCATGTTTATCTCGGCCACGCCGGACTGACCATGGAGGCGGCCGTGCGCGGGCAGGGCGTAGCCATTGGCGACAACCTCACCAGTGCCGAAGACCTGGCCAGCGGGCGGTTGGTACGCCCGTTCGCCGCGCAGATCACCTCGCTGGGGCAATATGCGCTGGTGTGCGAACGCCTGCGTCTGGAGAAACCGGCAGTGGCGAATTTCGTCGAATGGATGACTGACCAGCTCAACGACATGTGATGTGGACGGAGCCCGCTCCTGCGAAGCCTTTGGATTCATCTATCGGGTTGTAAAAGTTGAATTGAATTCAGCTATTCCGCGAAATTCATCAATGGTGCTCTCTGCGGTGAGGCGGCAACCTTGAGGTATTCCAGTCCCTGATTCCGGAGTACCGCCGATGTCCCGCACCCACAGCACAATGCCCAAGGCCGACGGCTTCCGCCTGCCCGGCGAGTTCGAACCCAAGGCCCGCTGCTGGCTCGGCTGGCCCGAGCGGCCGGATGTCTGGCGCAATGGCGGCAAGCCGGCACAGAAGGTCTGGGTCGAGGTGGTGAGCGCCATCGCCAGCAGCGAGCCGGTGACCGTCTGCGCCTCTGCCGCGCAATATGCCAACGCCCGCCGCATGCTTCCCGAGCACGTGCGGGTGGTGGAAATGACCTGTAACGACACCTGGTTCCGCGACAGCGGCCCGGCTTTCCTGGTCAATGACGCCACCGGCGAGATGCGTGGCGTGGACTTCCAGTTCAACGCCTACGGCGGGCTCGATGGCGGCCTCTACTATCCCTGGGACAAGGACGATCAGATCGCGCAGAAAATCCTCGAAATCGAGGGTTTCGACCGCTACCGCGCTTCGATCATTGCCGAGATGGGCAGCATTCGCAGCGACGGCCAAGGCACGTTGCTGACCACCGAGCAATGCCTGCTCAACCGCAACCGCAACGCCCATCTGGGCAAGGAAGAAGTTACCCGCCGGCTCTGTGACTACCTGGGCGCCGAGCAGGTGATCTGGCTGCCGCGCGGCTGCAAGTTCGACGAAACCGATGGCCACGTCGACGACCTCGCCTGCTTCGTGCGGCCGGGCGTGGTGGTGATGCAGTGGACGGACGACCGCAGCGACCCGCAGTGGGAAATCTATCAGGAGGCCTACGACGTGCTGCGCAGTGCGCGCGACGCCCGTGGCAACTCTTTGCAGGTGCACAAGCTGCCGCAGCCGCGGGTGCTGGAATGGACGGCTGCCGAGGCAGAGGGCCTGGATCAGGTCGATGGCAGTTTCGACCGCCAGGAAGGCACGAAAATATGCGCCTCCTATATCAACTTCTACACCGGCAACTCGGCCATCGTCATGCCGTTCTTCAACGATCCCAACGACCGCATCGCCCAGGGCGTGCTGGCTGAGCTGTTCCCGCACAAGCGCGTGATCGGCATCGACAACTCACGGGAAATCCTCCTGGGCGGCGGCAACATCGGTTGCATCACCATGCCGCAGTACGCGGCGCCGGCGCGCCACACCTGAGGTCCCCACACGGCCCGTCTTGCGCGGGCCGCGTTGCTCCTGTCCGCTCGAATCAGCCCAGCCGCAGCGGGTCGCCACCGGCCACCGTGCGGTCCATCAGGCGGATGCTGTCGCGGCCGCCGCGCTTGGACTCATAGAGCGCGGCGTCGCCTTGCTCGATCAGCGCGGCAAGGCTGCTCGGCGGCTGGTCGAACAGGTTGGCGCCGATGCTCAGGGTCACCGCCTGAGGCGTGGCGAAGTTCTGCGTGGCGGTGGTCTGGAACTGCTCGCGCAGCTTGGCGGCCAGCTCCATCACCTGTTCGCCGCCGACATGGCTCAGCAGGATGACGAACTCATCACCGCCCAGGCGCGCCGCCACGGCCCGCTCGGGCAGTGCGGCGCGGATCATCTCGCTGAGCGCCACCAGCAGGCGGTCGCCGGCGCTGTGCCCGTGCAGGTCGTTGACCTGCTTGAAATTGTCGATGTCGATCAGCAGCAGCGCACCAGGGCGCTCCGGGGAGATGTCCTCGAACACGCGGGGCGCGCGGACTTCGAGGGCGCGGCGGTTGTACAGGGCGGTCAGCGGGTCGCGCGCGGCCAGTCGGGCGATGCGCTTCTCGCGGCGATAGCGCTCGGTGCCGGTCATCGACAGGGCGATCAGCATGATCGCCATCGCACCCTCGACCAGGGAGATCTGGATGATCTCGCCCCGGAACGCCGCCAGGTCGATCAGCGTGCCGGGGATGATCACCGTCGCGCCCTTGGCCAGGTAGAAGGCGCCGTGCACCAGCATCACGTAGCGCAGCTGCACCGCGCCCACGCTCAGGGACTTGCCGTGGGGCCGCAGCAGGTAGCTGGCCTGCAGGGAGAGCAGGGCGACCAGCCAGGAGTTGGCCAGCAGCATGAGCTTGGACCACAGCGGGCCACCGTCGGGCAGCGCCAGCAGGGCTATCCAGGTGAGCGGGACGAGCAGCCAGCCGCGTGACAACCGCGCCCCGGTGAACTTCGCCACGCCGCTGAGGAAGAACCAGTGGGCCAGCACCAGCAGGCCGTTGGCGAACCAGATGCCCACCAGCAGGTAGCCGCTCATGCGCAGCAGGGCGAGGGTGGAGCCGAGGGTGATGGTGGCGAAGCCCGCGCTCCAATAGAGCAGCGAGCGTTCGCGCACGCTGCGCCACTCGATGGCCAGATACATCGCTGCGGCCGCCGCAAGGGCGACCGAGATAGTCAACATGGTGGGTGGATCGAGCGCCATTTTCGAAAACCGTACTGCACGAGCGGCAAAACGCCATTGTAAGCGCCCTTGCTGGCCTTTCGGTACGCCGGCAGGCCTCATTCGGTCGGGTTTGCACCACTCCCGTCGCCTCCACGGTGCTTGCCGGGCGTCTCTGCAGCTCAGCTCCGATGGCCAGGGCAACCAGTGGCCATCAGGCTGTTCGGGTTCACGCGTGTTCGCTCCGGGGCCGGGGGGCCCGGAACCATGGAAAAGCCACCGCGCCAGCGCTGGGCTGGATTCTTTTCTCCGGCGGCCTCGACATGAAGTGGTCAATGAGCGCCGCTAGCTGCTGCCGGCCAGCGGCGGTGCGGCGCTGGCGGTGTCGGCCTGTATTCTGCCGATGTCGATTCCGACCCGCTTTATCTCCACCATCCGCCGCAACGATTCTTGAATCCGTGCCGGCTGTCGGTTGCCACCGCATGAGTGCAGCGCTATGCCTGACTGGAAGGAAGTCTTGATCCTGCGCAGGGCGTGGGGTCGGGGACAGCTGTAAGGTTGCCGCGCGACTCGCAGCGTCAGACTGCCAGCGCCTCAGGAGCCCGTGTCATGCCCGAATCGATGAGTTTCAACCGCGCGCTGGTGGAGAAGTACGACCGTCCCGGCCCGCGCTATACCTCCTATCCCACCGCGCCGCAGTTCCATGGCGCGTTCGCCGCCGACGACTACCGCGCGGCCGCCCGGCGCAGCAACCATCCCGCCGACGGGAGCCCGGCCAAGCCGCTCTCGGTGTACATCCATATCCCGTTCTGCAGGAGCCTCTGCTACTACTGCGCCTGCAACAAGATCATCACCCAGAAGACCCACCGCGCCGTGGAATACCTGGACTACCTCAAGCGCGAGATTGCCATGCAGGCCGAGCTGTTCGACGGCACCCGCAAACTCACCCAGCTGCACCTGGGCGGCGGCACTCCAACCTACCTGACCAGCGAGCAGTTGGGTGAGGTGATGGACAGCCTGCGCCAGCACTTCAACCTCGATGAAAGCGACGCCCACGAGTTCTCCATCGAGGTCGACCCGCGCACCATCAGCCGCGAGCGCATCGCCGAGCTGCGCGCCCAGGGCTTCAACCGCCTGAGCTTCGGCGTGCAGGATTTCGACGAGCAGGTGCAGCAGGCGGTCAACCGTGTGCAGAGCGAACAACAGGTCTTCGACCTGGTGCAGGCTGCCCGCGAGGCGAAGTTCAAGTCGGTGTCGGTGGACCTGATCTACGGGCTGCCGCTGCAGACCGTGGCGAGCTTCGACACGACGCTGGCGAAGATCATCGCCCTGCGCCCCGACCGCATCGCCGCCTACAGCTATGCGCACCTGCCCGAGCGGGTGCGCGCGCAGCGGCTGATCCGCCGCGAGGATATGCCACCGCCGGAGCGCAAGCTGGAACTGCTGGAACTGACCATCCAGCGATTGACCGAGGCGGGCTATGTCTACATCGGCATGGACCACTTCGCGTTGCCCGACGACGAGCTCACGGTGGCTCGCAGCAACGGTACCCTGCAGCGCAACTTCCAGGGTTATTCGACCCATGCCGATTGCGACCTGATCGCCCTGGGCGTGTCGTCCATCAGCAAGGTCGGCGATACCTACGGGCAGAACGTGAAGGAGCTGTCGCAGTATTACGCGCGGCTCGACGAAGGCCTGCTGCCGGTGCACAAGGGCTACGGCCTGACCGACGACGACCGCCTGCGCCGCGACGTGATCAGCACGCTGATGTGCCATGGCCGCGTGGACTACGCCCCGCTGGAAGAGCGCCACGGCATCCGTTTCGGCGACTACTTCGAGGGCTCGCTGCGGCAACTGAGCGAGCAGGTCGGCGACGGCCTGGTGGAGCTGCACAACGACGCGCTGGTGCTGCTGCCCCAGGGCCAGCTGATGATGCGCAGCGTGGCGATGGCTTTCGATGCTTACCTCGGTGGCGCGCAGCAGGAGCGCTTCTCGCGCACCATCTGATGCGGTCCGCGCAGTCGGAACAGCCCGCTGTGAGAGCGGGCTGGCTTACTCCTGACCGGCCCTGATCCCGGCGATCCTCTGGCGCATTTCGTCGCTGGCGCCAGGGCCTGCGATCACCTCGCAGTCTTCCCAGGGCACGACTTTGCCCGACTCGACATCGACCATCATCGGTCTAACGGTCCTGCCCGTGGCTTTCTCGACTACCCGGACACTGTCTTCACGCTGGGCGAAGTGCTCGTTGCCCCACGCGATGAAGGCAAAAATCACCCCGATCAGGTCGCGTCCTCGTCCAGTCGGGACGTATTCATGGCGCAAGGGCCGGACGCTGTAGGCGCGTTTCTCCAGCAGCCCGGCTTCCACCAGGGCGTTGAGCCGACGGGTCAGCATGTTCGGGGCGATTTCCAGGCTTCTGGAAAACTCATCGAATCGACGCAGGCCCTGCAGGGCGTCGCGCATGATCAGCAGGCTCCACCATTCGCCGACATGTTCAAGGCTCAGCGCCACGGGGCATTCCGAATTCAACAGTGTCTTGCGCTGCATCGAGGTCGCTCGCTCCTGTCTGAAAAAACGTGAAGATGGATTGTTACTTTCATTATGATAGTAACGTCTTTCATCCAGATCGTACCAAACCGCGAGAGGAATGAGGTCTTCATGAAAAAGCGCATCGTCGTTACGGGAATGGGGGCGGTCACGCCGCTGGGTTGTGGCGTGGGTCTGGTCTGGGAGCGTCTGCTGGCGGGCCGGTCCGGCATTCGGGAACTGCCGGTGGAGCTGGTTGGCGACCTGCCGGTGCGCATCGGCGGCCAGGTGCCCGGCCTGGGCGAGGACCCGCAAGGTGGTTTCGATCCTGATCGGGTGCTGCCCGCTAAGGAGCAGCGCAAGGTCGATCGTTTCATCCTGTTTGCCCTGGCAGCGGCCGAGGAAGCGCTGGCGCAGGCCGGCTGGCATCCTGAGCAGCCCCACCAGCAGGAACGCACCGCCACCATCATCGCCTCGGGCATCGGCGGCTTCCCGGCCATCGCTGAGGCCGTGCGCACCACGGATAGCAAGGGCCCGCGCCGACTGTCGCCCTTCACCATTCCGTCCTTCCTGTGCAACCTGGCGGCCGGCCAGGTCTCCATTCGCCATCGCCTCAAAGGGCCGCTCGGCGCGCCGGTGACCGCCTGCGCGGCGGGCGTCCAGGCGATCGGCGATGCGGCGCGGATGATCCTGGCAGGCGAGGTGGACGTGGCGCTCTGTGGGGGAGCGGAGGCTGCCATCCACCGTGTCAGCCTCGCCGGATTCGCCGCCGCCAGGACCTTGGCCAGCGAATTCAACGACCGCCCCGCATCCGCCTCGAGGCCCTTCGATGAGGCGCGCGAAGGTTTCGTCATGAGCGAGGGCGCCGGGCTGCTGGTCATCGAAGAACTCGAACACGCCCTGGCGCGAGGGGCGACCCCGCTGGCGGAACTGGTGGGCTACGGCACCAGCGCCGACGCCCACCACATCACCTCGGGCCCGGAAGACGGCGAAGGCGCCCAGCGCGCGATGAGGCAGGCCTTGCAGCAGGCAGGGGTCTCGCCGGAGCAGGTGGGGCACCTGAACGCCCATGCCACGTCGACCCCGGTGGGCGACAAGGCGGAGCTGGCGGCCATCAGGGCGGTCTTCGCCGGCGTGGCGTCGCCTGTCATCAGCGCCACCAAATCCTCCACGGGCCATCTGCTGGGGGCTGCCGGCGGGATCGAGGCGATCTTCACCGTCCTCGCGCTGCGGGACCAGGTGGCGCCGGCGACGCTCAACCTGATCCACGCAGACCCCTTGGCCGCAGGGCTCAACATGGCGGCAGGAGAGCCGCGCGCGCTGGATACGGACTTTGCCCTGTCCAATGGTTTCGGCTTCGGCGGAGTCAACGCCAGCGTGCTGTTCCGTCGTTGGTCCGCATAGCGGCAGTCACCTTGCCGCTCGGCCCGGTGCAAGCCGGGCCATCGGCGGGCGGCGGGCCTCAACGGGGGCGTCTTGCACGCTCCGCCGCGCCCTTGCTCTCGCGCATCGTCCGCCGCAGCACGTAGGCGACGCCCGCGCCGAGAATCCCGCCCACCAAGGTGGCGAGTACCTGCGCCAGCAGCCCCATGGCGCTATCCAGGCTTGTCTGACGGAGGAAGGTACCCAGCTCCGGCCAGAGCGCGAGCCAGAGGCCGACGAAAACCAGCACCAGGTCATACCAGAGAGCACTGACGCCTGCCGGGCGGTAGCCGCGCACGAAGAGGATGAAGGCGCTGAAGGCCAGTGCCAGAAGCAGGGTGCCCAAGGATTGGCTGAGCGCATCGGGCCCGGACATGACGTTACTCCTCGCCGCTACGCAGGCGCATGCATTGACCGCTGTGCAGGCTCAGCTGCATTTCGTCGAGCAGCGCCTCGGCATAGGAGAGCGCCAGCGTGGTGTCCGGCTCCGGGGCGGAGCCGGCCCGGCTGAAATCATCGATGCGCAGCCCCTCGGGCATTGGCGGCGCTTCCACCAGTGTCCAGTCGATCCCGCTCACTTCCAGGCTGCGGGCAAGACCGGCGGCGAGCTGTTCTTCATCGGCGTCGGCCGGCTCCACCAGCCATCGCCAATGGCCGATCAGCAGCAGGCGCGGCACTTCCGAGCGCAGCGCGCCATCGATCAGCGCACCGCAGATCGGCGGCAGTTTTTCCGGTGGCTGATCGGCGAGGAAGGCGAAGATCACGTCGAGCCCGGCCACCGCCTCGCTGACCGAGATCGAGGATTCCAGCGTGCCCAACTTGCAGCGCAAGCCCGGGCGCGCCTGAAAGCGGTTGAGGTCGTCCAGCAGCGCGGTAACTTCCTGCTGGCGGCGCAGGGCGCCAGCGATCAGCGCCTGGCCGAAGCTGTCGAAAGGGTGGAACAGGCCCAGCTTCAGGGTCGGTGTTTCCAGGTTGTGCATGGTCACTCCTGCAACGGTGGTGGTGCGGCGGATGCGCCATGTGCATATCGAAGGAGCAAGCTGGGTCGGGGTTCCGTCAAATTGCCTGAGCGGTGCTAGGCCCCGGCGCTGGCTCTTGCAACCTGATAGCTGCTGGGTGCCACGCCCAGGCTGCGGCGGAACATGCTGGAGAAGGCGCTCGGGCTGTCGTAGCCCAGCTCCAGCGCCACGCGGGTGACCGCACTTCCCGCCGCGAGGCGGGTGACGGCAGCCAGCAGGCAGGCTTGTTGGCGCCAACCACCGAAGGAAAGCCCGGTCTGCTGGCGGAACAGGCGGCTGAAGGTTCGCGTACTGCAATGCAGTTCGGCAGCCCAAAGGTCCGCCGTTACGCCGATATCCGGGGTGCGCAGGAAGTCCCGGCAAAGCTGCGCCAGTCCTGGATGCGCTGGCAGCGGAGCGAACAGCGGCAGGCTCGGTGCCTGTCGCAGCTCGTGGAGCAGAAGGCGGATCAGGTCGCCGTCACGGCCCTGTTCGTCATGCAGCACCGGCACTTCCACGCTTGCCAGCAGCAGCTGGTGCAGCAGCGGCGAAACGGTCAGCGCCTGACATTGTGTGGTCTCGCGTACCGGCACTCGCGGGTCGATGTACAGGCTGCGCGTGCTGACCCCGCGCATCAGTACCCGATGCTGCTTGCCCGCAGGAATCCATACGCCGCTGTAGGGCGGGATCACCCATGCACCGTCCTCGGTCTCCACCTCCATCAGCCCGCTCATGCCGTAGAGGAACTGCGCACGGCGATGGGAATGGGGCTGCAGCAGCGTGCCGAGCGGGTAATCGGTGCCAATGGCGAGCACGGCGCGGTCGACATCGTCGACACTGGCGAGGGGAACATTGAGCATGAGGGCGAGTCTGGCTGGGTTGCGATGATTATTCGTCAATCAGCGTGAAATGGCCAATCGCCCCGCAGCCGACAGGTGTGGCGCGCTGGTCATCGGGAACTTGCCGTAGGGTCCGGCCGATATGACTTGCCAGGCGCCCCGCGGGTGATCCTCCATGCCGACGACCTGGTGCAGACCCAGGCGCCCCTGGTAATCGCCGGCGCCAGCATCAGCCGCGCGACCTGTGCCTTCCCCGGTGGCCGCCGCTTCCACTTCGTCGACCCGGACGGCTACGAGCTGGCGGAGTGGTCGGCGGACTGAGACCGCACCTTGACCTGCCCGCCGCCACGTCCGTTTGTCCGCTACCTCCGACTGGGGCTTTCGCTGCCGGAACTGTCGCGCGCTCCCCTGGGTCAGGAAATCAGTGGGGGCCGAACTTCGCGCTCACCACTGCCAATCCAGAGCAGAACAGGCCCACTCGCGGGCCGGGGGGAGAATCACATGCTGCAGTCAGTCGAGCCGCCGTTCATGGCGCCCAGTGAATACCTGACGTCCACGGGCATTGCCGTGTTGATGTCGCCGCGCTACATCGCTCCCGGCAAGGTGGGAGAAGTGCTGCTGTCACTGGCCAAGGTGCCGGCCGGCGTCTCGCCGCTGGACGTGGTGATCGGCCCGTGGGAGTCCCATGAGGAAGCCTTCCAGGCGTCTCATGACGCAGCGGAGCGTTGGGTCGAGCGTCTCGACGAAGGGGACTGATTCCTCCTGGCATCGCTCGTGGGCACGACGCTCCTACACGGCGCGTCTGAACCAGCGAATGATTGCCGCGCCGAGCTCCACGGTGCGCGAGCGCGACGGGCAGCCGGGCGTGGAGAGCAGCTGCGGCAGCAGGAAGCCTACTTCCGCCTCGTTCGGCCCGCAGAGCCCGGGTGCGGCTTCGACGACTTCCTCGTCCCAACGCGGGAAGCGTTCGCTCCCGCTCTCGAATGCTGTCAGTGCGTTCATGATCGATACGCCTCCCTAGAGGTCCAGCACCAGCGGTTGCACGCCGCTGTCGTCCTGCGCCGGGATGGCGCAGCAGATCAATGCGCTGCCGGCTTCGGGCTGTTCCGCCGGCGGGTTGGGGTAGTGCACCTGGCCGCTGACGATCTTCGTCCGGCAGGTGCCACAGGAGCCACCGCGGCAGCTGAAGTCGGGCGCAAGGCCCCGGGCCTCGGCCAGTTCCAGCAGGGTGCCGCTCCCGGGCTTCCAGCGCGCCTCCTTGGCGGAGCCTGCGAAGTACACCGGCACCGGCTCGGTGGCGGCGGGCGGCTGCACCAGCGTCGGCGCCTGTCCGTCACCCCGGCGCTTGAGCGTCGAGGGACCGAAGGTCTCGGCGTGGATGCGGGCATCGACGATGTTCAACCCGCGCAGGCCGTCGTAGATCGCCTGGGTGAATTCGCCGGGGCCGCAGACATAGAAGTCGTAATCGTCCAGCGGCAGCCGCGCCTTGATGACCTCGATATCCAGGCGTCCGACCTGTTCGAAGTCGCGGCCCAGCTCGGCTTCTGGTTCGGGACGGCTGAGCGCGCGATGGACCTGCAGTTGCGGCGCGCGCTGGCGCAGTTCGGCGATCTCCCGCTGGAATGGCAACTGACCCAGCGTCCGCGCGGACTGGAACAGGTCAACGCGCCTCACAGGGCCCGCCACCAGTTCGCGCAGCATCGACAGCAGCGGGGTGATGCCCACGCCTGCGCCGATCAGCACTACCGGGCGCTCGCTGTCGCTCTTCAGGGTGAAGCTGCCCATGGGCGCGCGGACCTGCAGGTGATCGCCGACAGCAATCTGTTCATGCAGGTGCCGGGATGCCGGGCCCTGTGCCTTCACGCTGATGCGCAGCGCGCCATCCGACGGCGCGCTGGAAAGACTGTAGGTGCGGATCAGCGCCTGGTCGCCGGTGGCCAGGCGCACGGGCAGGTGCTGGCCCGGCGCGAAGTTCACCACAGTTCCGGCTGGCGGTTGCAGGTAGAAGGAGCGGATGTCTTCGCTTTCCGGCTCTACACGCAGCACCTGCCAGCGCTGCCATTGCTGGCGCTGCTCGCGTTCCTGCAGTTTGGCGTCCGCCTCGGCCCAGGTGCCGGTCATCAGGCTGGTGGGCGAGTATTCGCGGAAGCTCCAGCGCAGCGCCAGGGCGTTACGGCGCAGAACAGCGTGTTGCACGTCCAGCGTCCACAGGCGTTCGGCGCCTTCGAAGGCGGTCAGCAGCGGGCTGTCGAAGAGGATTTCGCTGCGGCCATGGACCTGCAGCACGTCGCCGCTCACGAAATCGACGAAGAGCAGGCCGGCCTGCGGGTTGGCCTGCAGGTTACCCAGGGTGTTGAAGTGCAGGTTGCCGGCGTAGTCGGGAATGGTCAGGCGGTTGCCGGTGACCCGGACGAAGCCGGGCCGGCCGCCGCGATGGGAGACGTCCACCGACCGCTCGCCATCCTCGTGCTGCACGTAGCTGGCGACGAAGAACGTGTCGGCGTTGCGGATGATTGCGGCCAGCTCCTCGTTCAGCCCGCTGAAGTCCTCACGCGGGGCACGCTGGCTGTAGCGCTGTTCGTCGCGGCTCCAATCGCGTTTCTGGATGTACTGCGGGCAGTTGCCGAAGGAGTGCTCGACGGCCACCGTCAGCAGGCCGCCGTCCGCTTCGCTGAGGACGCCATTCATGCGGTTGCGCCGGCGGGTATGCAGTTCGATGCCCAGCAGGCCGATGGCGTGGCCGGCTTGCAGACCACTGGCGGCGGGGTCCTGGCTGTCAGGCACGCTGTCGATCAGCAGGCTTTTCGGGTCGGGCGAGGTGACGAAGCCCTCCGCGCCTTCGAGCAGGGTCGCCCAGGGTCGGCCCTGGTCATCCACGGCACCGGCGATGATGAACGGCAACTGGTGGTAGAACTCACGATGCTGGTCGGGCATGTAGTCGCGGATGACTTTCTGGCCGTGGACCTCCATGCGCTCCGAGACGCCAACGCGCTCCTGGATCGCCTTCTCGCCGGCGTGCCAGGGGGAGGTACGGTGTTTGGGCAACTGGAACATGGCGGCACCTCGCGACTAAGGGGCTGCCGGGTCACCCCGGCAGCGAAGGTTGCATCAGGCTTGCAGGCCGATGGCCGTGCGCTGCATCGGTACGAAATGCGGCAGCGCCTCCACCCGGGCCAGCCAGGCGCGCAGGTTCGGGTACTCCTGCAGGGACACGTTGCCTTCCGGCGCATGGGAAATGTAGGAGTAATTGGACACGTCGGCGATGGTCGCCTCGCTGCCGGCGAGGAAGGGCGTCCTGGCCAGCTCGCGTTCCATCACCTGGAACAGGGTGTGGGCGCGGGTGATGACTTCTTCGGCGTTGAAGGCGGCGCCGAATACAGTGATCAGCCGCGCGGCGGCGGGGCCGAAGGCAACCTGGCCGGCGGCCACCGACAGCCAGCGTTGCACGCGGGCGGCGCCGACCGGATCTTCCGGCAGCCAGCGGCCGTTTCCGTACTTCTTCGCCAGGTAGACCAGGATGGCATTGGAGTCGGCGACGATGACGCCTTCGTCGTCGATCACCGGCACCTGGCCGAAGGGGTTGAGGGCGAGGAAGTCCGGGTGCTTGTGCGCGCCCTTGGCGAGGTCCACCGAGATCAGTTCGCTGGGCAATTGCAGCAGCGAGAGCATCAGCTCGATGCGATGGGCGTGGCCGGACAGCGGGTGGCGGTAGAGCTTGATGGTGTGCGACATGAGTGTGGCTCCTTGGCTTGAGTGGGCATGCAACGCGAGTCTGGCCGTGGCGGGTTGCTCGAGCTGATGGGTGAATGCTGCGCCCGATGCGGGTTGTGCAGAATCGCCAGGACGGGCAATCCAGCGTTTCAGAATGCGGAAGAATGAAGCGGCGAGTGGGGCGGGGCATTTGCCGCCAGTGGTGCCGTGCGGTTCGCGAGCAAGCTCGCTCCTACATGGAAACAGGGGACCAAGCCTGTAGGAGCGAGCTTGCTCGCGAACCGCGCAGAACGCCGCGAATTAACCGCGCAACGCCGGATGCGCCCGCAAGCGCGGCACCACGAAATCCAGGAAGGTCCGCACCCGCGCCGCTGCGCGACGGCCTTCGCGGTAGATCAGTTGCACCGGCAGCCCCGGCGCCGCGTAATCCTGCAGTACCACTTGCAGACGCCCGCTGCTCAGCTCGGCATGCGCCTCGTGGCTCATGCAGCGGGTCAGCCCGAGCCCCAGGCTGGCCGCGCGGATCGCCGCGTGGGCGGTGCTGCACGACAGGCGCGGTGTCAGGCGCACCGAACGCGCCGAATCCTGATGGCGGAAGCGCCATTCGCTGACCACGCCCTGGCTGCCTGCGACGATGATGCGGTGCGCCTTGAGGTCTTCCGGCGCCTGCGGCATGCCATGGTGCGCGAGGTAGTCGGGCGATGCGCAGATCACCGGCCGCACCGTGCCCACCGGCAGGGCAAAGCCGGAGGAGTCGGGCAGGGCGCCTATCACCAGGGCCACGTCGATGCCGTCTTCCAGCAGACGCGGCAGGTCTTCACGGTGCTGGCTGACCAGGCGGATCTCGGGGAAAGCGGCCAGGTAGTCCAGCGCGATGGGCGCGAAGATCCGATCTGCCATCAGCAACGGAAGGGAAAGGCTGAGCGGCCCGGCCGGATGCGCCTGCAGGCCGCCAAGCGAATGCTCCGCCTCAGCGATGCCCTCGAGAATCCGCTGGCAACTGGCGGCAAATGCTTCGCCGCTTGCGTTCAACTCGACTCCGCGTGGGCCGCGCAGCAGCAGTTCGCATTGCAGGCGGAACTCCAGCGCGGCCACCAGGCGCATCACCGTCGCGGTGGATAGCCCCAGTTGCCGAGCCCCCCCAGCGAGGCTGCCGGAGCGTGCGACGGCATCGAATGCCTGAATTTCGCGGAAGCGGTTCACGGCTTCGCGGGCTGCAGGGCCGGGTCGGCGCGCAGGCGTTCCGCGCAATGCGTGACGAAGCTGCGCACCTTGGCCGGCAGCCGCGTGGCGTCCTGGTAGAGCAGGTGGATCGGCAGCGGCGCCGTGGAGAATGCGTCGAGGACGATTTCCAGCTCGCCGCGCGCCACGGCCTCGGCGGCCTGGTACGAGAGCACGCGGGTAAAGCCCCAGCCCAGACGCGCCGCATGGATCGCCGCATTGTTCGAGCTGACCGCGAAGCGTGACGGTGGGCGCAGTGTCAACGGCCCTTCCGGGGTGAGGAACTGCCAGTCGGTCAGCAGCACGCTGGTGGTGGCCATCACCACCGGCGCGTCGAGAAGTTCCTCGGGATGTCGAGGGCGCCCATGACGGTCGAGGAAGTCGGGCGACGCGCAGACCACCGGGCGGATCTCGCCGACCTTCAGCGCGGTCAGGCTGCCCTCGGGCAACCGGCCGATGCGCACGGCGACGTCGATGCCCTCGTCGAGCATGTTCACCACACGGTCCACCAGCAGCGCGTTGACGGTCACCTCGGCATGGGCGTCCAGGTAGCTGGCGATCAGCGGGATCAGGTACAGCTCGCCGAACAGCACGGGGGCGGTCACCGTCAGGTTGCCGCGCGGTCGCAGGGCGCTACCGGAGGCCAGTTCCTCGGCTTCCTCCAGTTCCTGCAGGATGCGCCGGCAGTCCTCGACATAACGCTGGCCAGCCTCGGTCAGCCGCACGCTGCGCGTGCTGCGGGCCAGCAGCAGGGTGCCCAGGCGTTGCTCCAGCGCGGCGATGGCACGGGTCACGCTGGGCGGCGACAGGCCCAGCTGTTTGGCGCCTGCGGCGAAATTACCGGCCTCGGCCACCGCCAGCAGCACTGTCATTTCCTGAAACCTGTCCATGGATCACCGTTGTCGCCTTGAGCGGGTCGCCAGACTGTAGAGGGAAGCGGCGTCGGATTGAAGTGCCGAGGCTTGCGGACGACATCGGCGTGCTTGCCAGCGCCCTGTGGCTTGACCGCGTACGGCGCTCTGCTGCACAAGCCTGTGAGGTGTCCGGCAGGGCGCCGCAACTGCCACGAGCCTTTTCCATGACCAGCAAGACCACGGCCAACGCGCTGGCCGCCGCCAACAGTTCGCGTCTCGGCATCGCCCTCTGCCTGTTGTCGATGTTCATCTTCGCCTGCCAGGACGGCATCACCAAGGTGCTGGTGCGCCACCTGCCGGTGAGCGAACTGGTGATGGTGCGCTACTGGGTGTTCGTGTTGTTCGCGCTGCTCGTTTGTCACTTGCAGGGCGGGTTGCGGCGAGCCAGGCATAGCGCCAGCCCCGCCTTGCAGATCGTCCGCGCACTGCTCGGCGTGGGCGAGATCGCACTGTTCGGCATTGCCCTGCGCCACCTGGGCCTGGCCGAGACGCACGCGCTCTACGCGGTGTTCCCGTTGATGACACTGGGACTGGCGCGGCTGATCCTTGGCGAACGAATGGTGGGACGGCAATGGTTGGCGGCCCTGGTGGGCTTGGGCGGTACCTTGCTGATCCTGCGTCCGGGCAGGGGTGTGTTCGAGCCCGCCGCGCTGATCCCTTTGGCGGCGGCGCTGACGTTCGCCTTCTTCAACATCCTTACCCGGCGCATCGGCCAGACCGATTCCTTCGCCACTACCACGCTGTACATGGCGATGGTGGGCGCCGTGGCGGTCACCAGCGCGGGGATTCCCGCCTGGGTCACACCGACGCCCCCTGAGGCAGTGCTGATGTCGATCGTCGCCGTCTCGGGTGTGGTCGCCCAACTGCTGCTGATCCAGGCGCTGAAGTACGCCCAGGCTTCGACGCTGCAGCCGTTCAACTATTCGCTGCTGGCGTTCGCCACGCTGATCGGCCTTTTCGTCTTCGGCGAGGCGCCAACCCTGTGGACGATCACAGGAGCGCTGCTGATCCTGCTGGCGGGGCTCTACTCGATCAGGCCGACAGGCCGGCGCGCCTGAAGGGGCCGTGCCCCGGTTTCAGTGGAGAGTGGGTCGGCGCTCCCTGACCAGCTCTGCAGCCTGCCAGGTCATCTGGTCGAGCAGGCGGTCGCGCTTCTTTTCGGCCTCGCGCATCGCCTTGCTGCCGTTCTGCTGCACCAGGTAGGTGTGGATCTGCCGCACTTCCTTGGACTGGTAAATCGGCGCCAGGTCCTGCACCGCCACCATGCCGTCCGAGCGCTGGTCGCGGGTGTTCATCAGGACGTGCGGGCCCTGCGCCGCCAACACCCTGAAGCCCAGTGCCTCAAAGACCGGCACCTTGCCAGCCGCGCAAGCCAGTTCGGCGTGGGGGCGGTGGTCGAGCATGCGCTGCAGCAGGGCCCGGCCGATCCCTTGCCGGCGATGGCTGGCCCGGACCGCAAGGTAGGCGAGGGTACATGCCAGGGCATCGTCCGCGCTCGGCAGGTAGAGGGCAAAGCCCAGTACCTGCGACGGGTCTTCATCGTCCAGGGCGAGGATCAGGCGCGCCGTGCTGTCCCGGGTGCTGTCCATGGCCTGCAGATACAGGTGCACCTCATAACCGATCACATACTGGTACAACTGGAACAGCGGATTGCTCGGCGTCAGCGGCACTGGGCTGATATCGCTGAAATAGTCCACGACCATCTGCAGCACCTGGCTCTTCAGGGATTCGGGGGGAGAGGCGTCGAGGCTGGCGAGGGTGAACATCTGCAACTGGCTCCGGGATGGCCCCATTCGGTCGGGGTGGCGATGGCGGCATTGTAACCTTCCTTGTGCGCATGGTTCGTTGTCACGCTGGCTGGCGATCTGCTTTGATATCCGGATACTCACTTCGCAGGCGGCGCATGGACGATATGCTCAACGAATTCCCCGAACCCCAGGCGGTCGACAGCCCCATCACCCGCAGCGCAATTTTCCTGGTCGCGACCCTGGCGCCGGGCAAGGACTGGAGCCCGCTGCGCGCGCTCTGCGAGGACGTCGCCGCCCTGGTGCGCTCGGTCGGCAAGCGCGTGCCGACGGGTAACCTTTCCTGTGTGGTGGGTTTCGGTTCAGCGGCCTGGGATGCGTTGTTCGGCGCTCCGCGGCCGGCATCCCTGCATGCCTTCCGCGAGATCGGCAGCGGCGAGCGCGTCGCGGTATCCACGCCGGGCGACCTGCTGCTGCACATCCGCGCGGAGCAGATGGACCTCTGCTTCGAGCTGGCAACGCAACTGGTCGCGCGCCTGGGCGATGCGGTCACGGTGGTCGATGAGGTGCAGGGTTTCCGTTACTTCGACATGCGCAGCATCATCGGCTTCGTCGACGGTACCGAGAACCCGGAAGGCCGCGAGATTCCTCACTTCACTTTAATCGGCGAAGAGGACTCGGCGTTTGCCGGCGGCAGTTATGTGCTGGTGCAGAAGTACCTGCACGATATGACCGGCTGGAATCGGCTCTCCACCGAAGCCCAGGAGCGCATCATCGGGCGCACCAAACTGGCCGACATCGAACTGGCTGACGAGGTGAAGCCCAGTTGTTCGCACAGCTCGCTGACCACCCTTGAGAGGGACGGCCAGGAGGTGAAGATCCTGCGCGACAACATGCCGTTCGGCCGACCCGGCGCCGGAGAGTTCGGCACCTATTTCATCGGCTATGCGCGCTCGCCAGCGCCGGTCGAGGAAATGCTGGAAAACATGTTCATCGGTCGCCCGGCCGGCAACTATGACCGCCTGCTGGACTACAGCAAGGCGGTGACCGGCAGCCTGTTCTTCGTACCGTCGGCGGAACTGCTGGAGACGCTGGCCGACAGGCAGCCCTGAGGGCTCAGCCGGCAACCCTGGCCGGGAAACACTCCACCAGCCAGTCGATGAACACCCGCAGACGATGTGTGACGTAGCGGTTGTGCGGGTAGACGACATGGAAGGGGTAGGGCGACGGGCGCCAGTCCGCCAGAATCTCCACCAGCGTGCCGTCGCGCAGGGCGGCGCCGGCAGCGTAGGAGAAGGTCTGGATGATGCCCAGGCCTGCAACGCAGGCGGCCAGGTGTGCGTTGCTTTCGTTGACGCCGATGCGGTGCTCGAGTTTCAGCTCGCTGCGTTCGCCGTCGCGCTCGAAGCGCAACGGCACTGCCCGGCCGTTCTGTGGCGACAGGTAGCTGACCAGCCGGTGGCCATTGCGCAGCTCTTCGGGGTACGCGGGGACGCCGTTGTGGCGCAGGTACTCGGGCGAGGCACAAGTGACCATGGTTGCCTGGCCGATGCCGCGCGCCACCAGCGATGAGGCGTCCAGCGCGCCGCCACGGATCACGCAATCGACGTTGTCGCCGATCAGGTCCACCGAGCGGTCGGAGACCCCCAGGTCGATGCGGATGTCCGGATAACGCGCGAGAAAATCCGCCAACAGCGGCACCAGCACGTCCCGCGCGGTGGAGCCGCCCACATCGATGCGCAGGTGCCCGCGTGGCTTGCTGCGGGCGATGTTGAAGGTCGAATCGATGTCCTCCAGGTCACGCAGCACGCGCGTGGCCTTGGCGTAATAGTCCTGGCCTTCGGGCGTCACCGTGACGCGCCGCGTGGTGCGCTGCAACAGGCGCACGCCCAGGTGCGCCTCCAGCTCCTGGACCAGCTTGCTGAGGGTAGCGTTGGGCATGTCCAGCGAGTCGGCGGCGCGGGTGAAGTTGCCGGCTTCCACCACGCGGGCGAATGCGCGAATGGCCTGGAGCTGATCCATAGGAACTCCTCTGAGGGATCGCCTGATTATCCATGGCTATGAATAGTCATTCCATTGTATGCGCTTTTTCAATTAATCGCAGAGCCCTAGAGTAGCGCCATGCCTCACCGCAAAGCCGCGCCACACGCCGGACAGGAGGCAGAACCCTCAACTCGGAAAGCTTTGGAGCTCATCATGAACAAATCCCTCACTGGTAAGGTTGCACTGGTCACCGGCGGCAGCAGCGGCATCGGCCTTGGCGCTGCACAGGAACTCGCTGCGCAAGGCGCCCGGGTGTTCATCACCGGCCGCCGCCAGGCTGAACTGGATGCCGCCGTGGAAGCCATCGGCCCGGCCGCCACTGCGATCCGCGCGGACGCCTCGGTGCTCGCCGACCTCGATGCGGTGTATGCGCAGATCGCCAGGACCGCCGGCCGCCTGGACATCCTCTTCGCCAACGCCGGCGGTGGCGACATGCTGCCGTTGGGCGCGATTACCGAGGAGCATTTCGATCGCATCTTCGGAACCAACGTGCGCGGCGTGCTGTTCACCGTGCAGAAGGCGCTGCCGCTGCTGACCGATGGCGCGTCGGTGATCCTCACCTCGTCCACCACGTCGATCCAGGGCACCGCCAACTTCAGCGTCTACAGCGCGAGCAAGGCCGCCGTGCGTAACTTCGCCCGCTCCTGGGCGCTGGACCTGAAGGACCGCGGCATCCGCGTCAACGTGGTCAGCCCTGGCCCGGTGCGCACTCCCGGTCTCGGCGACCTGGTGCCCGAAGAGGCGCGCCAGGGCCTGTTCGATGCGCTGGCCAGCCAGGTGCCGCTGGGTCGACTGGGCGAGCCTCGTGAGATCGGCAAGGCAGTGGCTTTCCTGGCCTCGGAATCGGCCAGCTTCATCAACGGCATCGAGCTGTTCGTCGACGGCGGTATGGCACAGGTCTGACCGCGCAAGGGACCGGGCAGGGCGCAAGCCCTGCATCGGTCGGCGTGGCTCTGGCCTGAATGCTGGTTTGCCCAGTACAGTCATGCCAGAAACCGTCAGGACAGGAGCCGCCCATCATGAATTCCCCGTCTGCCGACCTGCGCAACTGGTTCGACCAGGGCGGGCAAGCCTATGCGCGCTTCCGTCCCGAGTATCCGGCAGAGCTGGCCGCCTACCTGGCTTCAATGGCGCCCGACCGGGCGCTCGCGGTCGATGTCGGTTGCGGCAGCGGCCAGCTGACACGGCAACTGGCCGAGCACTTCACTGCCGTGGTCGGCTTCGACCCCAGCGCCGACCAGATCGCGCACGCGGCACCGCAAGAGAACCTCAACTATGCCTGCGCCCCGGCCGAAGAACTCCCGCTGCCCTCCCGCAGCGCCAGCCTGATCACCGCCGCGCAGGCCGCGCACTGGTTCGACCTGCCGAGGTTCTACGCCGAGGTGCGGCGGATCGCCGGGCCCAACGCGATCCTGGCGCTGATCAGCTATGGCGTGCTGCATCTGGATGGCACGCTGGGCGAGCGTTTCGAACAGTTCTACTGGCAGGAAATCGGCCCCTACTGGCCTGCCGAACGCAAGTTGGTGGACAGCGGCTACGCCACCATCGACTTCCCGTTCGCCGAGTTTGCGGGGCCACCGATCGCCATTCGCTTGGAGTGGAGCCTGGAGGAGTTCCTCGGCTACGTCTCCACCTGGTCGGCGCTGCGCAGCGCGCGCGAGGCTGGGCAGGAGCACCTGCTGCAGACCTTTGCTACCGACATGGCCGAACGCTGGGGCGACCCGGCTGTGCGGCACCGCGTCTGTTGGCCGATCACTATGCGGATCGGCTGCGTGTGATCGTCCGACTCTCTCCCGGCGTCGGGCGGCGTATCAGTTCTGCTCGATCAGACGGGGCGTCTGCGAGCCTTCCAGGGACAGGTGGATCACGCCGGCGCGGCTGGGGAAGTTCGGGCCGTCGTCCTCGCTGTTCTCCATCACCGGGATGTCGATCAGGGTGCGCTTGCCCGTCGGATCGGCCACCAGCCGGGCGTCCAGCTTCTCGATGGAGCGCCAGCCACCGCCGCCGATCTGCATCGCGTCGAGCAGGCTGTAATGCTCCTGGCCTTCCTCGTTGGGTGTCGAGGAAAACACCGCGAGGTACTGGTTGTAGTTGTTGCCCATGTCGAAGCCTTCGATGGTGAACACCGCCAGGATGAACTCGTGGTCACCTGCCTTCAGGGTCTGCACATGGGTGGCTTCGGGATAGCCGGTGGCGAAGCTGTCCTTGTACAGCTCCACCAGGCGGCTGACCTGCTCTTCGAGGGGCTTGGGGACTGCTGGTTGGTCGGCGGCGTGGGAAAGGGTGCAGGCCAGCAGCAGGCCGGCGGGTAGCAGACGCAGTTTCATGGTCATCCTTGGAAAAGAGGTATCCGGTCAGCATCGCCGATGCTGACCTTCTGGCGATCACTGACCGGCGTTGGGCATCGCCCCGTTCTGCAGGACCCAGTCGCCGACCGCCGAACAGGAGTAGGTGTTGGAGTAGTTGTAGTAGCGCTGCAGCGGCGCGCCGTTCTCATAGGTGGCGCACTGATAGACCGACGTGCCTTTCTGCAGGATCAGGAAGTGGATCTGGGTGATCCGGCCCGGCGCCACGTAGGCCGCCTTCACTTCATAGCCGCTGCGCAGCAGCTCCGTCACCTTTACCTCTTCGGCAAAGGCCTGCGGGCCGATGGCCAGCAGGCCAAGCAGCGCAAGGGTGGCTTTCGCCAGGTAGCTCATGCTTTGCATGGTTTTGTCTCGTCCTTGAGGGCGGGGGAAGTCTGGGCTCAGGCTTGCGGCCGCAGCGGGATACCGCCGCAATTGCCGCGGGTCAGCAGGTAATCCACCTGCCGGGCGCGGTTGATGGCGACGCGGATTTCGCAGCTTGCCGAGTGGACTACGTCGCCCCAGTACTCGGTGTGCACCAGCTGGCCGTTCTGCGGGCCGGTGTAGGTGCCCAGCGCTTCCCGCGAGGTGTATGAGGTGTCGCGGCGATAGATCAGCACGACCCAGTCGTTCTCAGGCGCCAGGGCGATATCGCTGGGCGCGCCGAAGTGGTCGATGGCGTCGCCGGCCGGGCGACCCTTCCAGTAGCTGCGGGCCTGTGCCTCGGGCAGGGTGGGAATGGCGGAACAGCCGCCGAGCAGGATGGCGATCATCCCCAGCGCGAGTAGACCTTTCATTGCACGCCCTCCTTGGCGGGTGCGTTCTTCACGGGCATCTGCTCGAAGCCCTTGTCGACCATCTGCAGGATCAGATCCTTGGCGTGCTCGCGATTGCGCAGCTGGAACAGGCCGGGCGCGGCCGAGACCAACTGCGCAGTGGGCATCTTGCCCAGCGGGTACATCTTCTGCTCGACGTGGGCGTCAGGCTTGCAGAGGAAGTCACGGCTCTGGGCGATCCAGGCTTCGGGCTTCTTCTGCCACTCCTTGGAGACTTTCTTCTGACGGATGTCGTTGTAGAACTTGTCGTAGTTCTGCGCGCCGTTGAGACGCACGCGGTTCTTCGCGCAATCGACCTCGACGTCATAGGCGGTGAAGGTCGGCTTGGCGCCTTCCTCGTAGAACTGATAGACGCCCAGCGAGCGCACGCCGTTCTTGCGGTCGTAGATATTGGCGGGGTCGCCATCGACCACGAAGATTTCGTTCTTGTAGAGGCTGCCCTGCTGGTGAATCAGCCAGAAATCGCCAGAGGGACCTTCCGCTTGCGCGGCGAGCGGGCTGCAAAGCAGTAAGGCAGGCAGCCAGGGCCTGAGGGGCTTGAACATAACCGGACATTCCTTTGCCGTCGTGATCGCCAGGGCACAGGGCACCCCGGCGAGGAAGGGACGAATCTAATGGCGCGAAATTTGATGGTCAACCTGAGGGTAGGATTTCTGTGACGGACGGCAGCGAACTTTCCGGAGCTGGAAATCTTCCAGTTGTTGATCCGCCGAGATGTCAGTTGCCATCCCGCTTGCAGGAGAACAGGTCTGGGTGGTTGTGCAGGTTCCTTCGTGCTGGCCGCAGAGTGCTTGCGCCGATTCGGGCAGCAAAGCGCGGGCAAAGGCGTTGGCGATGGCAATACCGAGGCTGGACTTGCCGGCCAAGGCCCTGACCCGAGGCGTTCGAGGCGCCTCTGTATTCCAGTGTATCTGGCGGCCGTGCAGACATTCGCCGAGACGGCGGTGGCCGTTCTTCGACACGTTGCAGATACCCCAAGGGCTCTTAATGAGCACCAACAGCTCCTCGGCACGACACGCACCCCAAGGCTCTGCAGTGCGATGTGTCTCGCTCCGATGCGCTGTTTCCCCTAGCCCCCTTGAGGATCGATGCCATGAAAAACCTGAAAACCTTCGTAACCGCCGTTGTCTTCTCGCTGGCTGGCGTTGCAGTGCACGCCAATGCTGCTGCCGAAGCAGGATGCTCCGGCGCCGTCTGCTTTCAACTGACGCCGTTGGCCGACAAGAACACCGTACCGCAACTGGCGCAAGACGGTTTCAGCAGAACGCCCCTGGGGATGCGCGTGGATTCGGCAGCGCCGGAGCAGGAAACCCTTGCCGAAGACGGCTTCAGCAGGACGCCGTTGGGTATGCGGGCAAACTTGCAAGCGCCGGCGCAACAGACCATTGCCGCCGATGGTTTCGGCAGAACGCCGCTGGGCAAGCGAGTGGCTTCGTCGCAGGGCTCGGGAATCGCCTGACCCCTGCCAACGGGGAGCGTTGATGGCCGCTGGGCTGGCACAACCCAAGCCCCGGATGCGCTACAGTGCCGCCTTTGTCTTCAACAGCCGCAGACAAGGAATTGCGATGCTGACCCAGACCTTCGCCTACAAATGCTGGTCGGACCGCCGAACGCTGGACGCCGTCGCCCAGATTGACCCCGGGCGCTTCCCGGAGGAGTACGCCTTCGCACTCCAGCAGCTCAACCACATGGCGATAGTCGAGGACCTGTTCCGGGCGCGCCTGAGCGGCGCGGCAGACCCGCACCCGGCCACCAATACCGAGGCAGTTCCCGGCCTCGATGAGCTGCGCGAGCGCCTGCTGGTTTCCGGTCAGTGGTACGTCGAACAACTCGCCGCGCTGACGGCGGAGCGGGCGCGGGAGGTCATCCGCTTCCGCTTCACCGATGGCCGCAACGGCAGCCTGACGCGCGAAGAGATGTTCTTCCACATCCTCAACCACGCGACCTACCACCGCGGCTCCATCGCCCGCGCGCTGGACCAGGCTGGCGTGGCGCACCCGGCCGACACCTACACGGTGTTCGTGCACGCCACCCAGCCGGAGCGCCGCGAGGGTTGAGGGCTCTGCGGCCCCGCGGCAGGAAGGGTCAGGCCTTTTTCCTGGTGGACGGCAGCAGGATGGTCAGGCAGCCCAGCAGTGGCAGGTAGGAGCACAGCTTGTAGACGTACTCGATGCCATGGATGTCGGCCAGGTGGCCGAGGAAGGCCGCGCCGATGCCGCCGAAGCCGAACATCAGACCGAAGAACACCCCGGCGATCATGCCGACGTTACCCGGCACCAGTTCCTGGGCGTATACCACGATGGCGGAGAAGGCCGAGGCCAGGATGAAGCCGATCACCAGGCTCAGGATGCTGGTCCAGAACAGGTCGACGTAGGGCAGCGCCAGGGTGAAGGGCGTGACGCCAAGGATGGAGAACCAGATCACCGCCTTGCGGCCGATGCGGTCGCCCACCGGGCCGCCGAAGAAGGTGCCGGCCGCCACCGCGCCGAGGAAACCGAACAGGTAGAGCTGCGAGCTGGCCACCGAGAGGTCGAACTTCTCGATCAGGTAGAAGGTGTAGTAGCTGGTGAAGCTGGCCATGTAGAAGTACTTGGAGAACACCAGCAGCGCCAGTACCACCAGCGAGGCGGTCACGCGGCCCTTGGACAATCCGTGGGTGGCCACGCCGCCGGCTTTCAGCTTGAACAGGTTGAGGTGGTGGCTGTACCAGCGGCTCAGGCCCCAGAGCACGCCGACGAGGAACACCGCGAACAGGCCGAAGTACGCCACGTTGCCTTGACCGTACGGAATGATGATGGCTGCCGCCAATAGCGGGCCGAAGGCGCTGCCGGCGTTGCCGCCGACCTGGAAGGTGGACTGCGCCAGCCCGTAGCGCCCGCCGGAAGCCAGCCGCGCGATGCGCGAGGTTTCCGGGTGGAAGGTCGAGGAGCCGATGCCCACCAGCGCCGAGGCCAGGAGGATCGCATGGAAGCTGCCGACGAAGGCCAGCATGAGGATGCCGATCAGCGTGCAGACGCTGCCCAGTGGCGCGAGCCAGGGTTTGGGGTGGCGGTCGGTGTGGTAGCCGACCCAGGGCTGCAGCAGCGAGGCGGTCAGCTGGAAGGTCAGGGTGATCAGGCCGACCTGGGTGAAGCTCAGGCCGTAGTTGGTCTTGAGCACCGGGTAGATCGACGGCAGCACGGCCTGGATCAGGTCGTTGGTCAGGTGGGCGAGGGCGCACGCGCCGATCACGCGCATGACCAGCGGGCTGGCCTGGGCGGCCACCGACGGCGTGGCCAGGGGGGAAGCGGTGGTAGACATGGGACTCCGGGGCAGCAAGGTAGGACGCGCGGGCAGGGCGCGCCGGGCTCTTCATGTTGGGGATGCCTATGCTAGGCGTGGCAGCGACGGCTGTCTCACGCGATCCGGACGACGAATATCGCGAAACGGCCAAATCGGCCGTGTGTCGGTTCGGCGGAGTGCGTGCCGGCCTGGCAAGTCGAACGCAGCAGATGCCGGAAAGTCCGGAGATCAACCCGCCACGCTCCCCCAGCCCTCTCTTCGGAGCGGGGCGCGCAGCGAGGGGCAGGGAGAGGGAATCCCCGCGCCCTATACATCAGGAGGCATGAACATGGACAACACGGACAAGGTCACCGGAGGCTGCCTGTGCGGCGACCTGCGTATCGAGATCAGCGGCCAACCCAACCGGGTCGGCATCTGTCATTGCCTGGATTGCCGCAAGCACCACGGCGCGCTGTTCCACTCTTCGGCGATCTTCTCCGAGGACGCCGTGCGGATCGACGGTGAGTCCCGGGAGTACAAGGGCCGCTGCTTCTGCCCGCGTTGCGGTTCCTCGGTGTTCGGCCGTAGCGGCGACGAAATCGAGGTGAGCCTCGGCGCGCTGGATGCAGTGGACCAGTTCCAGCCCACCTACGAGCTGTGGATCTGCCGGCGCGAAGCCTGGCTACCGGCTTTCCCGATGCGTCATCGCTATGAGCACGACCGCGAATCCAGCAGCCCGCACGACGATTGACCGCCGTAGGGCGAATAACGCCCGAGGCCTTATCCGCAATGGTGGCCGGCAACCCGCTCCGGGTCATACGCCCTGAGCGGCTTGTCTTGATGGACAGAAAGCGCAGGCCATGGACAGATCGCGCGCCCATTTACGTGGGGCGCGTGACTGTCACATTCGGGTCCCGTGCGCCACCGATAGTAGCCCCGCCAACAAGCTCAAAGAGGCTACATCGTGTTTCATCGCGCTCTGCTTTCCGCATCCACCCTCGGCCTGTCCCTGCTCAGCCTGTCCATCGCCTGCGCCAACGCGGCCGAGACCTACAGCCTGGACACGCCGCACCTGGCCGGCATCGACAACTTCCGCGACATTGCCGGCACCACCACCGCGTACACGACCCGCAACGACGGCGTGATGCGCTCCGGGGTGTTCTACCGATCCAACGCGCTGACCCCCAGAGGCACGGACCTGGCGGTGCTTGACACCCTCGGCATCGGCGACGTGTTCGACCTGCGCACCCCGAGTGAAATCGCCGCCACGCCGGACACCCTGCCGGCCGGCGCGACCTACCAGAACATCGACATCATCGGCAGCACCACCTCCGGTGCCGACATCACCAGCATTTCGTTCACCAGCGCCGCGCAAGCCGTGGCCATGATGGAGCAGACCAACCGCGCCTTCGTCAACGACGCCGGTATGCGCAGCCAGTTCGCCACGCTGTTCAACGAACTGGCTGCCGCCGACGGCGCCGCGCTGTTCCACTGCACCGCTGGCAAGGATCGCACCGGCTGGACCGCCGCCGTGCTGTTGAGCATCGCCGGCGTGGACAGCCAGACCATCATGGACAACTACCTGGCCACCAACGACTACACCGCCGCGCGGATCAAGGCGACGCTGGCGATGCTGCCGGCGAGCATGGCGGCCATCTACGAGCCGCTGCTGGGTGTACAGGCCAGCTTCCTGCAGGCCGGCCTGGACGAAGTGACCGCCGAATACGGCACGATGGACAATTACCTCAAGCACGGGCTCGGCCTGTCCCAGGAAACCATCTACGTGCTGCGCGGCAAGATGGTCTACTACAGCGCCCTGCCAGGCGTCGAAGGCCTCTCCGGCAACGCCGCCGCCGGTGCCCGGCTGCTGACCCAGCTGCAGAACAGTAGCCTGTCCGGCAACTACACCGCCTACAACTACTACCTGCAATCGGCCATCGACGCCGGCACCCTCGGCGGCGTCGAGTCCACCGTCGGTGGCCAGGTGCATGCCGACGCGGCCAGCTACCTGCTGCGCCAGGATGCGCTGATTGACAAGGCCGCCGCGCCTTATGCCAGCGGCGTCGACCTGAAGGCCGGGCAGACCCGCCTGTGGACCACCGCGCTGGCTGGCTATCAGGGCAACGCCGCCACCTCCAATGCCGAAAGCAGCAACGAGCACACCCAGGGCATGCTGATCGGCGTGACCCAGCGCTTCTCCGACCAGCTCAGCGGCAATGCCGGTTTCGGCTACAGCAAGGGCAGCGTCGGCGGCGCCGGAGGTGACGTGGATACCGACCTGACCTTCGTTCGGGGCGGTGCGCGCTTCGCCTTCGACAGCCTGGAGCAAGGGCTGTTCGTCGACGCCGACCTCAGCTACGGCTGGCTCGACTACGACAGCAAGCGCGACATCGGAGGCGGCCTGGGCAAGGCCAAGGGCGACACCAGCGGCAATCTCAGTGGCGGCAGCATTGCGCTGGGCTATCGCACGGCGGTATCCACCGTGACCCTGGAACCGAGCGTCGGCTTGCGCTACAGCCACCTGGACCTGGATGGCTTCCAGGAGAAGGGCAGCGAGTTGGCGCTGGACGTCGACGACATCAGCGAGAACCGCCGCAGCGCCTACGCCAACCTCAAGGCCTCGTTCGCCGCAGCAGAACTGGGCGGTGGCTGGCAGATGGTGCCGGCGCTGGAAGTCGGTTACGACCATGCACTGGGCGACTACAAGGTCGATAGCGAAGGCCAGTTGCTGGGCCTGGACGTCTCCCAGCGTGCCGCCTTCGATAACCGCGACCAGTTCAGCGGCGCCTTCAGCCTGACCGCCAGCCAGGGCGACTTCAGTGTCGGTGCCGAGGTTGGCGCGCTGGGTGGCAGCGGCAGCCATGGTGCCAGCGGTAGCCTGAAGGCCAGCTACCAATTCTGATCGGCATCGCCATGGGCAGACGGCCCGCCGCGTTCCGCGCGCCGGGCCGTTTGCTTTCACAGCGCAGGCCGTGGTGGTGCGGAAATAGCGGGTTGCGTAGGGGCAATGGTCTCCTTGTGAGGTCGTGCCTGCGATTCTCCCTCTCCCCCAGCCCTGGCTACGCGAGCTGCCCGTGCCTGCTGACGTCAAGGTTTCAGGCTGCGCCGTACGGTCCCCTCTCCCGCTTGCGGGAGAGGGGACTGGTTGGGTGCCGGCTGA
>NZ_AMZB01000115.1 GCF_000313755.1 Pseudomonas nitroreducens TX1
CCGGCTCGGATAGCTCCCTCTCCCTTCGGAGCGGGGCGCGTAGCCAGGGCGGGGGGAGAGGGCGTGCCTCGGCACGGTGTTTCAGGTAGGAGCGAGCTCTGTCGGCGAGGTGTCACCGGCAAGTTCGGAGCTGCCGGAAATCGATCGCGGACGGAGTCCGCTCCTACGGTGCTGGATGCTTGGGCGCTGTCTGGTAGGAGCGAGCTTGCTCGCCAAGCGGGCCGAGTACCTAGGGCGAATAACGCCCCCAGCGTTATCCGCCGCTGCGGCGGATAACCCGTTCCCGGTTATGCGCCCTGCGCAGGCACCGGCAGGCTCTTGCGCAGGTCCGCAGGACTCATGCCGTAGGCCCTCTGGAAGTACTGGCAGAAGCGCCCGACGTTGCTGAAGCCCAGGGCCAGGGAAATCTCGCTGACCGACTGCGCGCTGTCCTGCTGCAGGGCGTCATAGGCGCGCTGCAGGCGCACTTCGCGCTGATAGGCGACGATGGAGCTGCCGACGAAACGACGAAAGCCGTCCTGCAACGCGCGCAGGCTGACATGGCTCAGCTCGGCCAGGTCGCTGCCGCTGACCATCGCCTCGGGATGCTCCTGGATGTATTCCATGGCCAGTTTCACGTGGCGGGGTGCGATCTGTGGAGCTGGCCGCCTCAATGCAGCGCTGTAGTTGTGCGGCCAGATGTCCAGTACCGCGTCGACCAGCATCTCCTGCAGGCGCGCCGGCATCAGCGCGCTGGAATGGATCAGCAGGTCGAACTCGTTGCCGGTCGCCATGGCGACAATCGCCTTGATGCCCTGGTAGGCCTCGTTGCCCAGGTCCACCCGTGGCTGGAAACGCACCTTGTGGGTGATCGGCCGGCCCAGCAGCATGGCCAGGCGGCGGGCGAACAGCGAGCGGCGCACCGACAGGCCGTGGTGGGCATGGCCGTCGATGAAGCCCACCGAGCGCACCTGGGTCTTCTCCATGGCCAGGCCGACGTTGGGCAGGCCGACACTGTCGCTGCACTGATTGAAGACGACGCGCCCGGCGCTGGGGAAGATGAAGGTGATCTCGTCTTCCAGGTCCGGCATTTCGGCCAGCAGGTCGCCGCGAAAGCTCAGGCGGCGAAAGCTGACGCCTTCGTAGCGGCCGTAGACTCCGCCGATGGCAATGGGCTTTTCGGGACGCGGCATCCCCGCGTAGAGGTTGCCGAACATGCGCGTGTACAGCTCGCCGAAATCGTCGGCGCTCATGTTCTCCGAGCGGATCAGGAACTGCTTGCGGGCGGGGGTGGTGTCTGCCGTCATGGTCCGTCTTCTGGCTGCGCCGGTCGGCGAAGATGGACGAGCACCTTAGCCGGCAAGGGTTACAACTGCGTGTCGGGGCAGCTCGTCCATGCGTTACCGTCCACGCCCAGGCGCTGGTGCCACTGGGCGATGGACTCCGACGGGTAGTCGTCGAATTGCAGGTCGTGCGGGCCGGCCTGCACCTCGACCCAGCTGGCCTTCGAGCGGAGCAGCAGGTGTGTGTGCTCGGGGGGAACCGGCAAGGGCGTGTCGATGGCCGAGGCGAATGGGTGGATCAGCTCCGGCCAGCGTGAATCGTAGAGCCACAGTCCGCTGCCGCACTGGCTGCAGAAGTGCCGTTCGGCGCCACTGGTGCGGGTACGCTGGCCTGCCTCGCGGATCTTCGCGTGGTAGATGCTGATGTGCTTGCGTCCGCGCACCCTGAGGCTGGCGGCGTCGCCGCCGAGGTTGATCGCATAGCCACCCCCGCCCTGGGTCTTGCGGCAGATCGAGCAGTAGCAGCGCTGGTAGGGGTAGGGATGAGCACTGTGCAGGCTGAAGTGCACGGCGCCGCAGTGGCAGGAACCTTCGAGCAGCATGGCTTCTCTCCATCGGGCTTACCTGGGCAAGGACTCGCGGGGGCGCTGGGAATTCCATCGGATCGCACCGGCGGGACTGGCGGTGCCCCGTGAAGTAGACTAGCCGTCCGCCCAGCGCCGGACTCTGCCCATGCTCAGGAATTTCACCGACCTCGATCTGCGCCTGCTGCGCATCTTCGCTTCCGTGGTGAAGTGCGGCGGCTTCACCGCGGCGCAGGCCGAGCTGAACATGAGCCAGTCGAACATCAGCATGCACATCGGCAGCCTGGAGAAACGCCTGGGCTATCGCCTGTGCGAGCGTGGCAAGGGCGGCTTCCGCCTGACCGCAAAGGGACAGCGGATACTCGAAGCCTCGCAGGCGATGTTCGACGCCATCGGCCTGTTCCGCGACCAGGCTCAGGCACTCTCCGGCCAATTGGTCGGCGAGCTGTACCTGGGCCTGGCGGACAACGTCACGACCCTGCCGCAGGCGCGCTTCGACGAGACCCTGGCGGCCTTCCACGCCCGTGAGCAGGACGTGCAACTGAACCTCTACGTGAACTCGCCCACCGAACTTGAGCTGGCGGTCATCGACGGCCAGCTGGATCTGGCGATCTCCTACTTCAGCCGCACCCGGCCTACGCTGGATTACCTGCCGCTGTACGCCGAGGAGATCGGCGTATTCTGCGGCGAGCGCCACCCGCTGTTCACGGCGCGCAAGCCGACGCTCAAGCAGATCGCCGAGTACAACTGGGTGCGCCATGGCTTCCTGCCGGCGGACCAGGAGCTGCCGTTCCGCCCCGAACGCAGCAGCGCCACCGCCCACCACATGGAGGCGGTGGCGCATTCGGTGCTGGCCGGTACGCACCTGGGCTACCTGCCGACCCACTATGCGAACATCTGGGTCGAGCGCGGTCGAATGAAGCCGTTGCTACCGGAAAAGCTCTGCTACGAGGTGACCCACAGCATGATCACCTACGCCGGTCGGCCCCGCAGCGAGGCCGCCCGCGCCTTCATCGAAGACCTGCTGAGCGTGCACGGTCTCGGCTAGTCCTCAGGCGAGCACGCCGTTGACGGCATTGAGGTAGATGCGCGAGTAGTCCTCGGCCTGAAGCGGCAGGGCGTTGGTCTCGGAGGAGGAGATGTCTGCCACCGCCTGTTCACCGACCCATTGCGCATCTTCGCCAGTGAGGCCCAGCTCCTTGAGCGTGTGGGGAATGCCCACCGCCGAACGCAGCTCCAGCACCCAGCCGAGCAGACCCTCGAAACTGGCTTCCGGCAGTTCCAGGTAGCGCGCCAGACGCGTGGCGTCCGCTTCGATGGCCGGACGATTGGCCACCAGCAGATAGGGCAGCAGTACCGCATTGAGCAAGCCGTGGTGCTTGTGGTGCTTCGCACCCAGCGGGTGGGCCAGCGCGTGCACGCCGCCGAGTCCTTTCTGGAACGCCACTGCGGCGCTGGCCGAGGCCACCAGCATGCCTTCGCGGGCGGCCAGGTCGGTGCCGTTGTGCACGGCGCGCTGCAGGTGCTCCTTCACCAGGCGTACGCCTTCGAGGGCGACGCCGGCGGACATGGGGTGGTAGAGCGGCGAGAACAGCGATTCCAGGTGGTGGGTCAGGGCGTCCATGCCCGTGGCTGCGGTGAGCGACTTCGGCAGGCCAACGGTCAGCGCCGGGTCGAGGATCACCGAACGGGCCAGCAACTCGCGATGGCCGACGACGATCTTGATACCGCGCGTGCTATCGGTCAGCACGGCTTCGCGGCCCAGTTCGGAGCCGGTGCCGGCCGTGGTGGGAATGGCGATCAGTGGCGGCAGGTCGAGGGCCGGGTGATCGCCCAGGGTCGGGTAGCGTTCGATCAGCTGCGACCATTCGAAGTGGTGCAGGCCCTCGGCGTCGCGGCTGAGCAGGGCGATGCCCTTGGCGGCGTCCAGTGCGCTGCCGCCGCCCAGGGCGATCAGCGAGTCATGGCCGCCCTCTGCCAGGGACAGGGCGCCGCGGGTGACTTCTTCCAGTGCGGGGTTGCTGGAGAAAGCGTGGAACAGCGCGTAGTCGATACCCGCGGCTTCCAGGCGGCGTCGCACTTCATGCAGCGGCGGCAGTTCGAGCATGCCGGGGTCGGTGACCAGCAGCGGCTTGCGCATCCCGGCAAGGCGGCAGCGTTCGGCCAGTTGGTCGAGCGCACCCACGCCGCAGAGGATTTCCGTGGGGTAGTTCCAGTAGTTCAGGGTGGACATGACAAGCTCCGGATTTCAGGCATGACCTGTCCGTACCGGCTTTGCGGGGCCAGCAGGGCAGGGCGTGGGAACAGAGGCGCCGGCCAATGCCGGCGCCGATGGGTCAGCCGGCGCGGCCGGCGAAGCTCAGGCTGGTGGCGAGGCGGCGGTGCGGTTTGGCGATGAACAGGTAGGCCAGGCCGAACAGGGCGAGCACGGAGAACACCACGATCACCGCCCAGACCTGGAACCAGGGCGCGCCGGGCGGGGCGAGCATTTCCCGCGGCCAGGCCACGTTGATCGCCTCGAACACCAGCCAGACCACCGCGATGACGTTGACCAGCAGGCCCTTGCGGCCAAGCTTCAGCGCGCCCTTGTCCGGGTTCCAGCGCCCCGTCAGGCGGGCGTACAGCGCGCTGGCGGCGACGATCAGGAAGACGAAGAAGAAGCCGCCGCTGCCAAAGGCGATCAGCGTGCCGACCGCAGTGGCGTTCAGCCCCAGCGCGAGGCCCAGGCTGGCCAGCAGGGTGCTGCAGACCATCGCCGCCATCGGCACCTTGCGCGTGTCCACGCGGCGCAGCAGGGCAGAGCCGGGGAGGATTTCATCGCGGGCCATGCCGAATATCGCGCGGCCGATGTAGGTCTGCACCGAGACGACGCAGGCGACGAAGGCCACCAGCACGATGGCCACGAAGGGTTGCTCGGCCCAGGCGCCGAAGGCATCCACCACCGCGGGGGTCACCGGGTCGATGATCTGCCCGCTGACCACGGCGGCCGGGTCCTTGTACGACAGGGTGACGGCGAAGGCGGTGAGCATCACGGTCAGCCCGACCACCAGCATCGAGCGCAGGATGGCGCGCGGCGTGGAGACGCGGGCGTCGGTGGTTTCCTCGGAAATCTGCGAGCAGGCGTCGAAGCCGAGGAAGGCCCAGCCCCCCACCGCCAGCGCGGTAAGGAAGCCGCTCCAGTAGGACCCGCCGGATGCCTCCAGTGCGCCAAGGCTGCTGAACAGCATCTCGACGGAGTGGTTGCGGAAGAACAGCAGCAACAGCACGCCGATGCCGATGGAGGCGATGGCCTCGGCGAAGATGCCGGCGTTGACGAAGTACTTCAGCGGGTTGATGCCCAGCAGGTTCACCCCCAGCCCGAGGGCCAGTAGCGCTGCGCCGCAGAGCACCTGGGCGTTGGCCGATGGCGGCTCGCCGGCCACCAGCAGGCCGAGCCAGAAGCCGCCCAGGTAGGCAACGGTGGTCAGCGAGGCGAGGGCGGAGGCCAGGTAGAGGAAACCGGTGAACCAGGCCGCGCGGTCGCCGATCAGCCGCCGCACCCACTGGTAGCAGCCGCCGGCCAGGGGAAACTGCGAGGACAGCTCGGCATACACCAGCGCCACGCTCAGCTGCAGTAGCAGGCACAGCGGCACGACCCACACCCAGGACGGCCCGACGCTCATGGCGCCCAGGGACATCACCGAGTAGATGCCCACGACCGGGGATATGGTGGCAAAGCCGACGGAGAACGAGGACCACAGGTTCAGCCCGCGGTCCAGCTCCTGGCGGTAGCCGTGGCTGGCGAGCAGGCTTTCATCGCCGTTGGCGGTGGAGCTGCGAAGGTCAGACATGCCGGCCTCCGATATTCAGGGATAAGGGGGATTCACGGCCAGGCATGAGCGGGCGAAGGCGCATGGGAGATCCTCGGGGCAGTTGGAGTTGTTATCGAGAACCCGCGTCTCTTTAGGACGGCTGAGTAGCTGGCGCTGTCAATACAGCACGTGGCCAGATTAGGGGGCTGCCGCATCAGGAAAAATTCATATTTGATTGGGCTGACATCAGCCATGGCTGATGTTTATCGGGCCGCTGCCGGATGGATGTCAGGGCGGGCGGTGGATTGCCCATGGCGCCGGCGCCAATAAATACTGGCAGAATGCTCTATGGATATTTCCTACCGCCCATGGCTCACATAGACTCGCGCTTCGTGATTCGGGAGAGCGAAGGATGCGCAGACAAGTGCAGTGGGGATTCTGGAGTTTGCTGGCCTTGGCTGGCAGCGCGCAGGCGGCCGAACCCGTGCCCGATCCGTTGTTGCCGGTCGCCACCGGCGAGGCTGGCAGCAGCCGGGACATCCGCGGCGTGCTGCATGCCCGCGATCAGGCGATGCTGTCCAGCGAGCTGGCGGGGCGGATTCTCGAGATGCCGTTTGCCGAGGGGCAGCCTTTCAAGAAGGGCGATGTCCTGGTGCGCTTCGACTGCTCCGCCTACCAGGCCCAGCTCAACGCTGCCCAGGCGGGTGTGCGCGCCGCGTCTGAGGAGCTCTCCCATAACCGTCAGTTGGCTGCGCTCAATTCCGTGGGGCGCTACGAAGTGGCCCTGGCCGAGGCCAGGCAGGCCGAAGCGCAGGCCCAGGCCCAGGTTTATCAGGTGCAGGTTCGCCGCTGCGGTGTGCAGGCGCCCTACGATGGCCAGGTGGTGCAGCGCAAGGCGCAACCCTTCGAAAGCGTGGCCAGCGGCGCTCCCCTGCTGGAGATCGTCGACAACCGCAGCCTGGAAATCCGCCTGCTGGTGCCTTCGCGCTGGTTGTCCAGGCTCAGGCCGGGGGAGCACTTCAGCTTTACCCCGGACGAAACCGGCCAGCCGCTGCAGGTCGAAGTCAAGCGCCTGGGCGCGCGTATCGATGAGGCCAGCCAGACCCTGCTGCTGATCGCCAGCGTACCGCCCACCGCGGGCCTGGTTGCCGGGATGAGCGGCACCGCGCAGTTCGCGGAGCGCCCATGAACGCATCGGTCGGCGGCGCCGAGCGGGTCTTCGCGCTGTTCCTCGGGCTGGAGCGCCAGGCGCGCCTGGCTGCCAGTGCCGAGCAACTGGCCTTCGCCATGGTTAACGACGGCCAGGCCTTGTTCGGCTTCCATCATGCCGCCCTGCTGATCGCCGGCAAGGCGCGTGCGCTCACCGGAGTCAGTGTGGTCGAGCCGAACGCGCCGTTCGTGGCGTTCGTCGAGCGCGCCTGCGGACAACTGCAGGCCAGCGGTTCGCATACTGCGCCGGGCATGGTCGAGCCCGAGGTGCTGGATGCCGCGTGCCGGAGCGACTGGCAGGCATTGTCAGTTGCCCAGGCCTATTGGCTGCCCTTGAAGACTCGCGCCGGTGAAGTCTTCGGTGGGCTCTGGATCGCCCGCGAGCAGCGCTTCAGCGAAGCGGAACAGGCCCTGCTGAGCCAGCTTGGCGATACCTATGCCCATGCCTGGCTTGCCCTGCAGCCGGGCAAGCCCTGGCGCCTGCGCTGGCCGAGGAAGAAGCTGCTGATGTTCGCCGGTGCGCTTTGCCTGCTGCTGCTGTTGCCGGTGCGCCAGTCCGTGCTGGCTCCGGCGGAAGTCGTACCGCAGGGTGGGCGGGTCGTCGCCGCTCCGCTGGATGGCGTCATCGCCGAGTTTCTGGTCAAGCCCAACCAGCCGGTGCTCGCCGGCGACCTGCTGGTGCGCTTCGAAGCCACCAGCCTCAAGGCCCAGGTCGACGTCGCCGAGCGCGCCCTGGGCGTCGCCGAAGCCGAATTGAAGTCGAGCACGCAACGAGCCTTCACCGACGCGGAATCGAGCGCGCGCATCGACCTGCTGGCCGCCCGTGTCGAACAGAAGAACGCGGAGTTGGAATACGCCCGGCAACTGCTCGCGCGCAGCGAGGTGCGCGCCGAGCGAGCCGGCATCGCGGTATTCGCCGATGCCGAGCGCTGGACGGGCCGGCCGGTGCAGACCGGCGAGCGATTGATGCAGATTGCCGACCCGGCGCAGGCCGAGCTGCGCATCGAGCTGCCAGTCGGCGACGCGATTGCCTTGCAGCCCGGCGCCGAGGTGGCACTGTTCCTCGACAGCGATCCGCTGAACCGTTACGACGCTCGTCTCGAACGCTCCGCCTACGAGGCCCAGCCCACCGCAGCCGGACAACTGGGCTACCGCCTGGACGCCAGCTTCATCGATGCCGTGCCGCGTATCGGTCTGCGCGGTACCGCCAAGCTCTCGGGTGACCGAGCGCCCCTGGCCTATTACCTGATGCGGCGGCCGCTGGCGGCAATGCGTCAGAGGCTCGGCTTCTGATGCTGCCCGCGCTGCGCCCCGACCTGAGCCTGTCGGCGGCCGCACCGAACTTCGACGGCTCGCCGCAGTGGACCCTTGCCGACCCCCTGCGCGGGCGCTACTTCAAGCTCGGCGCCAGTGCCGTGCGGCTGTTGCAGCACTGGGCGCTGGGCGACCCACAGCGCGTGCTGGCGGCAGCCAACGGCGAACCCGGCGGGCCGCTGGGCGACAGCGAACTGGAAGAGCTGCTGCGCTTCCTGCGCGGGCACGACCTGATCGCCGCCGTCGATGCCGAACAGCGCGCCAGCTATGCCAGCAAGGCGGCTTCGATGCGCCAGAGCCTGTGGCAGCGCGTCCTGCACCAATACCTGTTCTTCCGCGTGCCGCTCTGGCGCCCGGATGTTTTCCTCAACCGCGCCTGGCCGGTCCTGGCGCGCAACGGCGGCTGGCTGTTGCGCTGGGGCCTGCCGACCGTGCTGTGCCTGGGGTTGTTCCTGGTGGCGCGCGACTGGGATCGCTTCATCTCGACCTTCCCGCACCTGTTCAGTTTCGGCGGGGCGCTGGCTTTCGGCGTGGCCCTGACCTTCGCCAAGCTCTGCCACGAGTTCGGCCATGCCCTCATGGCCAAGCGCGCCGGCTGCCGGGTGCAGAGCATGGGGCTGGCCTTCATCGTGCTGCTGCCGATGTTCTACACCGACGTCAGTGACGCCTGGCGCGTCAACGACCGGCGCTCGCGGCTGCTGATCGGTGCCGCAGGCGTGCTCGCCGAGCTGGTGCTGGCGGTGCTGGCGTTGCTCGCCTGGTCGCTGTTGCCGGACGGGCCGGCGCGTACGTCGGCCTTCATGCTCGCCAGTGCGACGTGGATGACCACCCTGGCAATCAACCTGAACCCCTTCATGCGCTTCGACGGCTACTTCCTGCTCAGTGACCTGTGGGGCGTGGAGAATCTGCAGGCGCGCGCCTTCGCCCTGTGCCGCTGGCGTCTTCGCGAGGCCCTGTTCGGCTATGGTGAACCCAGGCCGGAACCCTGGTCGCCGACCATGTCGCGGCGCTTGCTGGCGTGGGGCTACGGTTCCTGGCTGTGGCGGGCCGTGCTGTTCTTCGGCATTGCCCTGGCGGTGTACCACCTGTTCTTCAAGGTGCTGGGCATCTTCCTGATGCTCGTGGAGCTGGTGTGGTTCATCGGCCTGCCCATCTGGAAGGAGCTGCGCGAATGGTGGAAACGCCGCGACCAGGCCGAGACCGGCAAGGTCCTGCGTACCGCTGGCGGCCTGTCAGTGGTGCTGGCGCTGCTGGCGCTGCCGTGGAACGGTTCGGTGGAGGTCCCGGCGTTGCTCGAGTCTTCGCGTACCAGCGCCTTGCACGCGCCAGTGGCGGCGCGCCTCAAGCAGCTGCACGTCAGGGACGGACAAGCGGTGGCGCAAGGCGAGCTGTTGCTGGAGCTGGAGTCCCCGGACCTGGATTCGCGCCAGGCCATTGCCCGCCGCAAGATCCAGATACTCCAGTTGCTGTTGCGCCGCCAGGCGGGGCGCAGCGAAACCGTGGCGGATGCCGGCATTCTCGAACAGCAACTGGCTGAGGCGGTGGCCGAATACCGTGGCTTCGCCGCCCAGCGCGAGCGACTGCAGCTGCGAGCGCCCCAGGCCGGGGTCGTGCGCGACCTGTTGGCCGATCTGAGCCTGGGGCGCTGGCTCAAGCCCGCCGACCCGCTGGTGCGTATTGTCGAGCCCGGCCTGCGCCTGCGTGGCTACCTCGCCGAGGACGATCTGTGGCGGGTGGAGGCGGGGACCGAAGGCCGTTTCATCGCCGACGATCCGACCCGTTCGGCGTTGCCGGTGCGCCTGGATGACATCGATGCCAATGGCGTGGCCTTCCTCGAACTGGAAGCGCTCAGTTCCGACCACCAGGGCCCGATCGCCGTTCGCCGGGATGGCCAGCAGCGTGCCGAACCGGTGCAGGCGCAGTATGGCGTACGCCTGAGTCCGCTCGAAGCTGCGGCCGAGTTCGCCCAGCCGATACGGGGCGTGGTGGTGCTGGACGGTCGCGGGCAATCGGTGCTGGGCTATGCCTGGCGCCGGCTGGCGGCGCTGGGTGTGCGCGAGAGTGGATTCTAGTCGACATCCTCGATAGTCCTCGGGAACAAGGAGCCGAACCCCGTGTAGGCAAACCCTGTTCCCTGGCCGGTCGCTCGTTCCATCGTCCCTGGGTATCGCGCCGCCATAATTCGCCTTTCAGTCGCTCGCAGAAGCCTCCCACGATGACGATGCCCAGTTCGCTGGCCAGCCGTTGCCAGCGCTGTAGCGTCGGGCCGTCCTGCGCTTCGGAGTGGACGAGCGCTTCGGCGCGGTCTTCGAAGACGTAGCCGCTCTGCGCGAGCTCCGGCAGGACGATGACCTGGGCGCCGCGCAGCGCGGCGGTGCGGATCGCCCGTTCAGCGGCGCGCCGGTTATGGGTCCCCGACGATGGGCGCCACTTGGCTGCAGGCCACGGTGACCGGTTTCGATGCAATCATGGCTGGGGTTCCTGCAGGGGACGGGGTTGAGGGCCGGCAAGGGCGGGCCGCGGAAACAATGTCGGCTTCGCGGATCGCGTCAATCCTGCTCGACGACGGCCTGGCTGGCACGGCACTGCTCGGCTCCTGCGTGCTGCGCGGCGGACGGCGTGATGCCTGCGCCTCAGTCCAGGCTTGCCGGCACTTCGATCTCCACCACGGCGCGATGGTCTTCGTTGCGAAAGCCCACTTGGCCGCCGAAGCTTTCGCAGAGCGCCTTGACGATGGGCAGCCCCAGTCCCCAGCCCTTGGTGTCGCTGCGCGTGGAGATGAAGTAGGGCGTGGCGAGGTTGTTCAGCACTTCCACCGGGAAGCTGCCGGCGTTGCTGACGCTCAGGCGCACCCTCTGCTTCGCCCGTGACAAGGCAATGCGTATCGGTTGCTCTGCCACTCCATGCTTGGCCGCATTGCCCACCAGGTTCTCCAGGATGCGCAGAAAGGCCGTGGTATCCCAGACCACCTCACCGAGCGCACCCTCCAGTTCCAGCGACAGCGGATTGGAGACCTGCAGGCCGAGGGTGCCGATAGAGTCCTGTATCCAGGCCGCCAGGTCGATCCGCTCGCCGCTCAGCTTGATGCCACCGCCGATGCTGACGTGGGAGATATCCAGCAGGTTGGCCACCATGCTGTCCACACGGCGCAGGTTGTCCTCGACGATCTTCAGCAGTTCGTCGGTCCGCCGGGTCGGGCGGCGCAGCATGAGCCCGGTGGCCATGGTGGCGGCAGCGAGCGGGGAGCGCAGATCATGGCTGAACGAGCGCATGAAGCGCTCGAGCATGATCTTTTCCTTGCTGATCTGCTCGGTGCGCGCTTCGGCCCAGTCGCGCTGGCGCTCCACCCGTTGCAACCGCGTGTTGCTCTTCATCAGGCTGCCAATGGTGGCGATCAGCTCGTCGGGGTTGATCGGATGGGTCAGGTAGGCGCGGGCGCCGACGTTCAGGCCGGTGGCCTTGTCCTTGCCGCTGACGAAGGTCGCCGAGATGTTGATGATCGCCGGCAGGCGTTTCGGCCCGAGGCGGCGCTCGGCCTTCTGGATCAGCTCGAAGCCGGTCATGTCCGGCAGGTTGATGTCCAGGATGACCACGTCCACGCCCTGCAGGATCAGCTCCAGTCCCTCCGCGCCGGTGGCCGCTTCCAGCACCTGGTACTGGGAGCCGTCGGCGACTATCTTGCGCAGGATGTAGCGGTTGGCCTCCAGGTCGTCGATGACCAGGACCCTCTTAGCACCCATGCTGTTGCTCCTCCATCAACCGCGACACCTCGCGCAGGACCTGCTCGCCATAGTCCGCAGCGGACTTCTGCACGATGGCCCGCGAATGGCGCGCCAGGCGCTGGCGAGTCGAGTCGTCCAGTGGCTTGGCGGTGTTGATCACGACACGCGAATGCATGCCCCAGTCCATGTTCTCCAGCAGGTCCTCGCCGGCGATGTCCGGCAGGTCGAGGTCGAGGAAGATCAGGTCCGGACGCACCTCGTAGAGCATCTCGATGCTCGCCGCTCCGTTGCTGGCCTCATGGATCGAGGCCTGGCAAGGGCGCAGCAGTGTCGCCAGCAGGTAGCGATCCGCGTCGCTGTCATCCACCACCAGGATATTCATCGCACTGAGATCGACTGCCGGTACCTCGATGGTTGCCTCGTCATGCTCGCGTCTGATGCGCAGCAGGAAGCGGCTGCCGAGCCCCGGGCTGCTGTCCAGGGTGATGCCGCCATGCAGCAGGCTGGCCAGGCGTTGCGCCAGCGGCAGGCCCAGTCCGGTGCCCTGCACCTTGCCCAGCCCGGGGTTGCGGATGCGCGAGAATTCCTCGAAGACCCGCGCCAGGTTTTCCTCGGCGACACCGATGCCGGTGTCCTCGACCAGGAACTCCACGGTGTCGCGGTCGGGCAGGTAGGTGCGCACGCTGATGCGGCCTTCCGGGGTGTACTTGAAGGCGTTGTCGATGAGGTTGCGCAGGGCCTGGAATAACAGGTGCCGGTCGGTATGCAGCAGGACATTGCTCGCCGGGGCCGCCACCTCCCATTGCAATCCGGGATAGCGCAGCGCGATGGCGCTGGCGCACTGGTGCAACTGCTCGGTGAACTCGGCCAGGGTGAAGCGCGTGGACGCGATCTCGATGCGACCGGATTCGGCCTTGGACAGGTCCAGCAGTTCGTTGACCAGGCCGGACAACTCGGAGGCGGCTTCGCTGATGAAGGCCACCTGGCGCTGTTGCTCGGGGTTGAGCGGCCCGTCGTGGCCGTTGAGCAGCAGTTGGCTGATGTTCTCGACGATATTGATCGGCGTGCGTATCTCGTGGGTCATGTTGGCGAAGAAGCGGCTTTTCGAGGCGCTCGCCTCGCGGACTTCCTCGTTGGCCTTCTCTAGTTCCGAATACAGCGCGACGACCCCCTTGTTGGTGTTCTGCAGCTCCAGGTTGATCGCTTCGAGCTCGAGTTGCTTGTTCTGCAACTCGGCGGTGGTCAGCAGCAGTTCGCTGCCGCTCAGTTGCAGTTCGACGAAGGGATCGGCCGCGCCGTTGTGCTGAAGTTGCAGGCGGATGGCCTGGACCTGGCCGGCACCGGGGGTGGCGCGGGAACCTGAAACGTACTTGCAGGCACGTATCCGTGTGCCCTCCGGTGAGGTGCGGATGTCGAACTCGTCCATCAGCCGCTGCGCGCCGCGCAGGCCCAGGCCCATGCCGGTGCGGGAGACGTAGCTGCCCTCGAGGATGCGCTCGACATCCTCGATCCCGGGCCCCTCGTCCCAAGCTTCCACGCATAAGCGCTCCAGCACGCCGCCGGGGCTGCTGGCAATGTCGAAATGAAACAGGCCGCCGCCGGCGTACTGGTAGGTGTTGCGCGCCAGCTCGGAAACCGCCGTGGCGAAGCGGATCTGCTCAAGGTTCGGCAATTCCAGCCAAGCGGCGATCTGCCGCGCACTCTGGCGGCAGGTGACCACATCGATCTCCTCGCGGATGCGAACGGTGGCGATGCGAAGCGTGTCAGACATGTTTGAGAACCACCAGGGTTGCGTCGTCGTTGTGCCGGCGAAAGTCACGGTGCAGCACGCCGGCAATGACTGCCGGGTGACGCGTGGCCAGGCCCGGATAGGCGCCCAGGTCGAAACGGCTGCCGATGCCATCGGAAGCCATCAGCAGGACGGTGGACGGCGACCAGGGATAGCTGAAGCTCTTGATCCGGCCGATCCGGTAACCCACCGTGCCATTGCCCGAGACCATGCTGCGGCTGCGCCCGTCGTCGAGCACGCCGAGGATGTTGCCCATGGCGCAGAAGCGCACCTCACATTGCTGCGGCAGTACTTCGGCCAGCGCCACGGCGCCGCCACGGGTCGAAGCCAGCGCATGGTGCATACGTTCGAGCAACATTTCCTGTGGCAGGTTCAGATCATGTTGCAGGAAGATTTCCCGCGCCCGCGAGCTGGCCAGGCTGGCGGCGTGGCCATGGCCCAGGCCGTCGCAGACCATCAGCCGGTTGCCCTTGCAGGCCCAGGAGTCGCCGCAGCTTTCCTCCCCAGGGTAGGGCGTGCTGAGGCCGGCGACCGTCAGCGGGGCGCCGGGGGCCTGCAGGTCGAAACCGGCGAAGACCACGGTGCCCTGGCCGGGCTGCGAGTAGAGGTCGAAGGTGTCGGCCAGGCGCTTGATGGCGCCAAGGCCCGCGCCCATGGTGCCGGCCGTGGAAAAGCTGTCGCTCAGGCAACGCGCCACGTCCTGCATGCCCGGCCCGCGATCCACCGCGAGCAGTTGCAGGCAGCGCTCGTTCTGGAAGTACAGCATTTCGCCGCCATGGGCGTGCAGCACCAGATTGCGCGCCATTTCCTGAATCACCAGGGTCAGGCGGTCCAGCAGCAGTTGCCCGGCGCCGGCGTCGCGCGCCAGGTTGACCGCCGCGCGGCGCGCGGCATCGATGTGGGCGGTATGGGAGACAGCCAGGTTGAACTGCAGGGCTGCGTCGTTCATTTCCATTTCCAAAGCTCGATGGTGGTCCCTGTCCCTGGCGCGCTTTGGATGGTGAACTGATCCACCAGCCGGCGCGACCCGCTCAACCCCAGCCCCAGGCCATTGCCGGTGGTGTAGCCATCCACCAGCGCCTGCTCGATGTTGGCGATGCCCGGGCCCTGGTCGCTGATTACCAGATGCACGGCCGCGCGGCCTTCGCGATGGGTGATTTCCAGCAGGCACTCGCCGCCGCCGCCGTAGAGCAGGGCGTTGCGCGCGATTTCACTGGCCGCGGTGACGATCTTGGTCTGCGACACCAGGCCCAGGCGTACTTCCTCGGCGGCTTTGCGGACCTTCTGGCGGATCATGACAATGTCAGTTTCCTGCTTCAGTGGGAGCGTTTGTGTCGTCGTCACTCTCCGGCCCCCTGTCGTCAGCCTCGTCATCCAGGCTGTTTTCCAGCCAGCGCATGCCTTTTTCGATGTTGAGCGCCGTGGCGATGCCTTCCAGCGAGAGGCCGAGTTCGACCAGGGTGATGGCCACCGCCGGCTGCATGCCGACTACGATCACCTTGGCATCGAGAATGCGCGATACGTTGGCGATGTGGGAAAGCATCCGGCCGATGAAGGAGTCGACGATTTCCAGCGCCGAGATGTCGATCAGCACGCCGCGCGCCTTGTGGCGGACGATCTGCTCGGTGAGGTCCTCCTGCAGGTCCATGGCCAGCTGGTCGTGCATGTCCACCTGGATGCTGAGCAGCAGGTACCTGCCCATCTTGAGAATCGGGATGCGATCTACCATGGCGATATCCTCAGCGGGCCCTGTCCGCATGGGTAATGCGTACGCCCAGCTGCTTGAGGGCGAGCTTGAAGGCGTCGGCCAGCGAGGCCTTGGTCACCACCTCGCCCAGCTCCACGCCCAGGTGCACGATGGTGGCGGCGATCTGCGGGCGGATGCCGCTGATGATGCACTTGGCGCCCATCAGCTTGGCTGCGGTGATGGTCTTGAGCAGGTGCTGCGCGACCATGGTGTCCACCGTCGGCACGCCGGTGATGTCGATGATCGCCAGGTCCGATTCGGTCTCGACGATCTTCTGCAATAGCGATTCCATGACGATCTGCGTGCGGTTGCTGTCCAGCGCGCCGATCAGCGGCACCGCCAGCACGCCGTCCCAGAGTTCCACTACCGGCGTCGACAGCTCCAGCAGGCTTTCCTGCTGTTCGCGGATTACCGCCTCACGGCCGCTCATGAAGTATTCCAGGCTGAACAGGCCGAGCTGGTCGATCAGCTTGCTGATCTTCCAGACCGACTCGATGGTGGCATCGGGCTGCTTCTGCAGCAGCGAGAACAGCGGCTCCTTGAGGGAAAAGATGAAGGTGGCGGTTTCCGATGGGCTGAAGCCCTGCCGCGCCTGGGTCAGGGAGAGGCGCTCGAGCTGCGACTTGAGCGGCTTCCAGATCGCCGACTCGAAGTTCGGTACGCCCTGGGCGAGGGCCATGGTGAAGGCCTTGAGCAGGTCCTGGGAGTTCTGCTGGACCGCGCGCTCGTCGATCAGGTCCAGCCGCAGCCCTACGGCTCGCTGTGCCTCCATCCAGTCGGCGAGGAGCTGTTGTTCGTTCTGTTTGAAGAGTTCAGCAAGCGAAGTGTCGAGCATGGTCGGCTTCCCGGTTGTGTGAATGGGCGAAACGGCATGGCGGAACCGACTCGGGAAAAAACCGTGAAGTTCAGATTATTTGCACGAAAGTTCTGAAATCATTTGTTCCGACGCGCCGATGGGACCTCCCAGACGCCACCATCGCCGACCACGAAAACCCGTTCGTTTTCGTCGATTTTCCAGGTCATGGCCCCGGTGAAATTGCCGAAGGCGGGCAGCAGGCTCAGCCCTTCGCCGATCACGAAGCATGGCAGGCGCACCTGCTGTCGGCCGCGGCCGCGCAGCACGAAAGCCGGATGCAGGTGACCTGCCAGTACGTGATGGCTCGCATGGGGAGCAGGCTCGTGTTGCAGCGCGAAGGGGCCGAGCAGCAGCGGCTCGCCGACCACTTCGATATTCCATGTGGCGGGAGGGTCTCCGGCACGCTCGTCATGGTTGCCGCGCACCAGCGTGATGGGTAGCGCCGCATGCCGGTCGCGCCACAGCTCAAGCGCCTCCAGGGTGCGAGCGGTGCGCGCCTCGCGGCTATGCAGGAAGTCGCCGAGAAAGATCAGCCGCCGGCACGGTAACTGCGCCAACAGGGCGTCGAGCCGCTGGAGATTGCCGGCAGTGGTGCCGCCGGGCACCGGCTGCCCCAGCGCGCGATAGCTCGCCGCCTTGCCGAAGTGGATGTCGGCGACCATCAGCACCTGCCCGGTGGGCCACCACAGCGCTCTCTCCGCCAGCAGCCAGAGTTCGCTGCCGGCCACCTGCACGGCCTGATGGGACGGGTGCGGGTGGCTCATCGGTCTGGGCGCTGCTTCGATGGGCGCGGACGGCCGTCCTTGGTTCGCCGGGGTCGCCGCGCGCGCGACATGCGCGGGTCGCTTTCGACGCTGACCGACACGGCCGTTTCGCTCGCAAAGGCGCCCGGGCCGGCGGCCTGCTCCAGATCGGCGACCATGCGCCGGATGCGGTCGGCGAGCTTCTCCGAGGACAGGCTTTCGCGCAAGCGCTCCACCAGCAGCGGAAAGGCGAAAGGCGTGGCGCGCGGGATCGGCCGCAGGTCCAGCTGCAGCGAGCGCATGCGCTGCAGGGTTTGTTGCAGGCGCTGCACTTCCAGCTCCTGGCGCAGCACCTCCTGCCGGGCCTGCATCAGCAACAGGTTGTCCGGGTCGTACTGCCGGAACACATCGAAGAACAGCCCGCTGGACGCCTGCAGCTGGCGCGCGCTCTTCGGCGCACCGGGGTAACCGGTGAAGACCAGGCCGGCAATCCGCGCAATCTCGCGAAAGCGCCGCCGCGCAAGCTCACCCGCATTCAGGCTGGCGAGCACTTCGGGGAGCAGGTCGTCGCTGTCGAACAGCGCCGGGGTCAGCGCCGCGGCGAAATCCAAGGGGCTGGCGCTGAGCAGCTCCAGGCCGTAGTCGTTGACCGCGAGAGAGAAGCTCAGCGGCGCATGCCGCGCCAGTCGCCACGCCAGCAGGCTGGCGAGGCCCAGGTGCACCGAGCGTCCGGCGAAGGGGTAGAGGAACAGGTGCCAGCCTTCGCGGGACTTCAGCGTCTCGGCCAGCAGGGTGGTCCTGCCGGGCAGGGCTGACCAGGCTTTCTGGATGTCCAGCAGTGGCCGCAGCAGGCGCATTTCCGGGCCGATGAATTGCTCCTGGTCCGCCGCATCGAGCTTGTCCAGCATGGCGTCGGCCAGCTCGCTGGAGAGTGGCATGCGCCCGCCGTTCCAGCGCGGGATGGCAGCCTTGCGGACGGTGGCGCGGCGCACGTAGACGGTCATGTTGTCTACTTCCACCAGCTCCAGGGTGCGTCCGGCAAAGAGGAAATTGTCGCCGGGACGCAGGCGGGCGATGAAGCCTTCCTCGATGCTGCCCAGCGAGCCGGCATTGTTCCTGCCCCAGAACTTCACCGTCAGGCTGGCATCGCTGACGATGGTGCCGATGCTCATGCGGTGGCGCCGCGCAAGACGCGCGTCGGGTACTTGCCAGAGGCCGTCGGCGTCAGGCTCTGCGCGGCGGTAGTCGGGGTAGGCGGTGAGCGCATGACCGCCGTGGCGGATGAATGCCAGCGCCCACTGCCACTCACTGTCGCCCAGATCCCGGTAGGACCAGGCACTGCGGACCTCCGCGAGCAGGTCCTGAGCGAGGAAGCCGCCGCCCAGCGCCATGCTCACCAGGTGCTGCACCAGGACATCGAGCGGCTTCTCCGGCGCCTGGCGCGCCTCGACCCTGCCTTCGGCCACTGCCGTACGCGCGGCGGCCGCTTCGAGCAATTCCAGGCTGTGGGTCGGCACCAGGGTGGCGCGGGAAGGGCGCCCCGGCGCATGGCCGGATCGCCCGGCGCGCTGCATCAGCCGCGCCACGCCCTTGGCCGAGCCGATCTGCAGCACGCGCTCCACCGGCAGGAAGTCCACCCCCAGGTCCAGGCTCGACGTGCAGACCACCGCCTTGAGCTGCCCCTGCTTGAGCGCCACTTCCACCCAGTCGCGCACTTCCCTGGCCAGCGAGCCGTGATGCAGGGCGAGCAGGCCGGCCCAGTCCGGGCGCGCTTCGAGCAGGGCCTGGTACCAGGTTTCCGCCTGCGAACGGGTGTTGGTGAACACCAGCGTGGTGCTGCTGGCCTCCAGTTCCTCGACCACCTGCGGCAGCATGCGCAGCCCGAGGTGCCCGGCCCAGGGGAAGCGCTCGAGGCCCGGCGGCAGCAGGGTATCGATGCGCAAATCCTTGGCGGTCTTGCCCTGTACCAGGCGCCCGGCGGGCATCAGCACCTCGCGGGCATGGGCCAGGTTGCCCAGCGTGGCGGACAGCCCCCACACCAGCAGTTGCGGCTGCCAGCGGCGCAGGCGGGCGAGGGCGAGCTGCAACTGCACGCCGCGCTTGTTGCCCAGCAACTCGTGCCATTCGTCCACCACCAGCATGCGCAGGTGGGCGAAAGTCTTGCGGGCATCGGCGCGGGTCAGCAGCAGGGTCAGGCTTTCCGGTGTGGTGATCAGCACGCTGGGGAGACGCCGGTCCTGGCGGGCACGTTCGGCGCTGTCGGTGTCGCCGGTGCGCATGCCCACGCTCCAGCCGATCTGCAGGTCATCCAGCGGCACCTGCAGGGCGCGCGCGGTATCGGCGGCCAGCGCGCGCATCGGGGTGATCCACAACAGCGTCAGCGGCGCCATGGCCGGTTGGCGGCGGCGCGGCGGGGCATCTGCCGCAGGCGCTTGCCGGACGAAACGGTCGAGCGCGGCGAACCAAACCGCGTAGGTCTTGCCGGCGCCGGTGGAGGCGTGCAGCAGTCCCGACTCGTCGTTCGCGACGGCCCGCCAGACCTCGCGCTGGAAGGCGAAGGGCTTCCAGCCCTGGCCGGCGAACCAGTGTTTCGAGGGGCGCTCCGCCTGCCGCGGCATCAGAGCAACCCCTGCAGGGTGGCCAGGGTGTCGGCTTGCTCCACGGACTTGTCGGTACGCCAGCGCAGCATGCGCGGAAAGCGCACCGCAACGCCGCTCTTGTGCCGCTTGGACAGCGAGATGCCTTCGAAGCCCAGTTCGAAGACCAGGGTGGGGGTGACGCTGCGCACCGGGCCGAATTTCTCCACGGTGGTCTTGCGGATGATCGCGTCGACCTTGCGCATCTCCTCGTCGGTCAGCCCCGAGTAGGCCTTGGCGAAGGGCACCAGCACGCGCTCGCCGGGCGCCGAGTCGTCCCACACGGCGAAGGTGTAGTCGCTGTACAGGCTGGCGCGGCGGCCGTGGCCGCGTTGCGCGTAGATCAGCACGGCGTCGACACTGAAGGGATCGATCTTCCACTTCCACCACAGGCCGAGGTCGCGGGTGCGGCCCACTCCGTACAGCGAGTCGCGGCGCTTGAGCATCATCCCTTCGACGCCAAGCCGGCGCGATGCTTCGCGTTGGCGGGCGAGGTCCAGCCAGTCGGCGCCGCTCAGCTGCGGCGAGAGCCGCAGGTGGCTGTCGGCGATCTGGGCGACCAGCAGTTCCAGGCGTGCACGGCGCTCATCCTGGTGGCGATTGCGCCAGTCCTCGCCGCGCCACTCCAGCAGGTCGTAGGCCAGCAGCGCAGCCGGCACGTCCTCCAGCAGCTTCCGGCTCAGGGTCTTGCGGCCGATGCGCTGTTGCAGCAGGGCGAAGGGTTGGATGCCGAACTGCGCGTCGCTGCCGACGGGCGGCTCCTTCCACACCACCAGTTCACCGTCGAGTACCGTGCCGTCGGGCAAGGCATCGGCCAGCTCGCGCAGTTCCGGGAAGCGTTCGGTGATCAGCTCCTCGCCGCGCGACCAGAGCCAAGCCCGGCCGTCGCGTTTCACCAACTGCGCACGGATGCCATCCCACTTCCATTCCACAAGCCAGTCCTGCGCGGGGCCCAGCAGGGTCTCGAAACGTTCCACCGGTTCCTGCAACGGATGGGCGAGGAAGAAGGGGTAGGGCTGGCCACCGCGCTGGGCGTGTTCGTCGCCGGACTCGGCAGCGATCAGCGCGAGGTAACGCTGCGCCGTCGGCCGGTGCGACAGGTCGGTGTAGCCGACCATGCGCTGCGCCACGCGCTTGGCGTCGACGCCGGCCAGGGCGGCGAGGGCGCGGGTTACCAGCAGCTTGGAAACGCCGACGCGGAAGGCACCCGTGAGCAGCTTGATGCTGACCATCAGGCTTTGCCGGTCCAGACGCGTCCACAGTGCCTGCAGGCGCTCGCCCAGTTCCTCGGGGGGCAGGCCGCGCAGTGGCAGCAATTGCTCCAGCCACCACTCCAGGCCTTCTTCGGAAGCCTGCGCGGATTCGGGAAGCAGCAGCGAGATGGTTTCGGCCAGATCGCCCACGGCCTGGTAGCTTTCCTCGAACAGCCAGTCCGGCAGGCCCGACAGACGCGTTGCCAGTTCGCGCAGCAGGCGCGTCGGCACCACCTGCCGCGGTCGCCCGCCGGCGAGGAAATACACCGCCCAGGCCGCGTCCTGCGGCGGGGCGGCGGCGAAGTAGTCCTGCAGCGCGGCGAGCTTGGCGTTGCTCGAGGTGGTGGCGTCGAGGCGGGCATAGAGTTCGGCGAAGGCTTTCATGACGCGCTCTGCTCCAGGGTGTCGTCTTCTTCGCCGTATTCGGTCCGGAAGGCGCGGGCGTCCAGGCCTTTTTCGCCGAGGTAGCGCACCAGCACGTTGACCTGCCCATGGGTGACCATCACCCGCTCGGCGCCGCTCTGCTCGATGGCCCACAGCAGACCGGGCCAGTCGGCGTGGTCGGAGAGCACGAAGCCGCGGTCGACGCCGCGCCGCCGCCGCGCCCCGCGCAGCAGCATCCACCCGCTGGCGAAGGCATCGCTGTAGTCGCCGAAGCGGCGCATCCAGGTGCTGCCGCCGGCCGAGGGCGGCGCGAGGATCAGCGCCTGGCGCAGTCGCGGGTCGTTCCTTGCAATCTCGGTGGCGAACGCGGTAGGTGGAATGCGCACGCCCGCGGCGCGATAGACCTGGTTGAGCGGCTCGACGGCGCCATGCACGAGAATCGGCCCGATGCTGTCGTCGATGCCGTGAAGGATGCGCTGGGCCTTGCCGAAGGCATAGGCGAACAGCACGCTGGCACGGCCGGCGGCGGCGTTGGCGCGCCACCAGGCATCGACCTCGGCGAACAGCTGTGCCTGGGGCTGCCAGCGGTAGATCGGCAGGCCGAAGGTCGACTCGCTGATGAAGGTATGGCAGCGCACCGGTTCGAACGCCGTGCAGGTGCCATCGGGCTCCACCTTGTAGTCGCCGGAAGCCACCCAGACCTCGCCGCCGTACTCCAGGCGCACCTGCGCAGAGCCGAGTACGTGTCCGGCCGGGTGGAAACTGAGCGTCACGCCGTGGTGATCCAGGCGCTCTCCATAGGGCAGGGTCTGCAAGTCGATGTCCTGGCCCAGGCGCGAGCGCAGGATGCCCTCGCCGGGCGCCGCCGCCAGGTAATGGCGATTGCCCCAGCGTGCGTGATCGCCGTGGGCGTGGGTGATGACCGCGCGCTCGACCGGGCGCCAGGGATCGATGTAGAAGTCGCCAGGCGGACAGTAGAGACCTTCAGGGCGAGCGATGACCAGATCCATGCGGCGCACCTTTCGCGGCGGGGGTGGGTTAAAGCTCAGAGCGCCGCTGCGATGTCGAGGTTCCTTGTTTGATTGCCCGCCACCGCCTCAGCGCACCCGCTCGCGACTCTGCACGGCCAGCTCCAGGGCCTTCTGCATGTCCAGCCTGGCGGAGCGGCCAATATCCTTGTCGTCCAGCCGATAGTTGCGTTCCGACGGCAGGATGGGGGCGGTGAGGTCTTCGGCATCCATCGGTTCGAAGTCGTAGTTGTCGCCGATGCTCATGGCGCTGCGGCGCAGCAGCATGCGCAGTTGATCGGGTTGCAATTGCGGGTTGATCGACAGCATCGCGGCCAGCAGGCCGGCCACCATGGGAGTAGCGTAGGAGGTGCCGCAATGCACGTCGCCTTCCTGGCCCGGCGCGTGGGTGGAGGCGTGGGTACAGGCGGACGCGGTGATGTCCACTCGCATGTCGATGTTCGAGGAGCTGCGCTTGACGGCGAACGCCGGGTCGTCGACGGCCAGGCCAGCGCGTTCGCTGCGCTGGTGCCCGCCGACCACGATCAGTTGTTCGGTGATGAAGGAGGAGGGCAGCCGATACTCGTCCGTGCCGGAGAAGGACGAGCCGTTTCCCGCCGAGTTCACCACCACCACATCCGGGTGCTCCTTGCGCAGCCAGAGGAAGAACTCCTCCAGCAGTTCCTCGTAGCCGCCCATGGCTATCCCCGAGCGCAGCAGCGAATCGACCTCGTCGCCCTCGACGTTGCGGGCGCCGACGCGGTGGATGCCCCAGCTCCAGTTCAGGATGCGCACGCCATCCTCCACCAGGTTCACCGAGGCGGCGATGTTGGCGGTGATGCCGGCATCGGAGTTGCGCTCCACCATGATCTCGAAACCACCGCCGGCCTTTTCCAGTCCGCGCAGGAAACCGGTGTTGCCGCCGTCGTCCCAGCCTGCGGCGAGGATGCCGGTCACCGTGGTGCCGTGGTTGTCCGGCTTGTCCGCATCGCGGGCGTAGACACAGAGACGCGGCGTCGCGCACGGGCCCAGGAAGCTGGCGAAGTCGGCGCTGTCGAAATCCACGTCGCGCTCGATCAGGCCGATGCGGACGGGCTGCGGGCGGATCGGCGCCTGTTTCGCGGGGATGCGCCGCTGGTAGTAATTCACCGCGTCGAGGAAGCGGTTGGCCGCCCACTCATCGGAGTCCGGCGCGGGCTTGCCGGGCGACTGTCGAGGCGCCGCTTCCTCGGCCTTTTCCGCAGCGGACTCCTCGATCACCACGGCGTCCACGCTGGTTTCGCTGCCCAGGCGCAGAACCAGGGCGTCGCGCTGTATCAGGTCCCTGGCCGGCAAGCGCAGCTGGTAGAGGTTCAGCGGGGCGATGCTGCCGACCACTTCGGCCCCGTACTTGCGCGCCAGCCGCTGCGCTTCCTGCCGGCCATCATGGTTCTCCTCGATCAGCAGGCTGACCAGGTCCACGTAGGTCGTCAGGCCATCCATATTCGTCGCGACCTCGTCAGGCCCGGCCGCCACCACGTGGCTGTTGCGCAGGGTCAGCCAGGCGGCGTTGCTGGACCGCGAGCCGTCCCGTAGCCAAAGCGGACCGCTGCGCCGGCTCGCGCTGTCAATGCGAATGCGCAGGTCGCCGCCATCGCGCTGGATGGTTTCAGCGGGCAGCGCCTGGCCGTCGAGCATCACCTGCGGCGAGCCGGTACCCAGCCCGCGCACTTTCAGGCACCAGTCCTGGCGCTGGTCGTCCAGCAGGTTGCCGCAGCGCTTGAGCGCCTGCAGGCGCAGCGGCTCGCTTGCCCCGGCCAGAGGGGCGATAGACAGGGCAGACAGGAGAACGGCGAGCAATGCGGGGCGTGGCGGCATGGCCTGAGGTCCTTGGCGAGTTGTCCCGGTTTCGGACTGGCATCGGTGCGCTTTCGTTCAGCTGGAAATGATCTGCCGTGGGACCGCTGCGGTTGCCGTCCGGCCGTGATCCGCCTAGCGGCTGTGGTCGAGCCATGGCGACCTGCCGCGTCGTGCCGGCGAGCGTTCTGCCGCCGCCGGAAATGGCGCAGGGAGCCGATATTTCCCCGCGCCCTGCACTTGCAGGTAGTGCTGGGCGGCGGCTGCCCAGGCCTGGGCTTCTTCCTGTGTTGCGCATGACCAGAAAAACGTCCCCAGGAAGACCTTCCACGTGGGCGGATCTCCAGCCACACATTCGATTCGAATGTTCATGGCGATCCGTTGTGCGCTGGATGCCGCCGCCGACAGGGGGCGTCGAGACGGCGAGGAGTAGTTCCGAAGCTGCGAGAAAATTAGCGCGCTGAGCCAGGAGAGCAAGACCTGCGCCCGCCGCCCCGACAGGCGGCCTGACCCTGGCTGGGGCGCCGTTTCGCCTGCGGGCGCGGCGAACCGGGCGGGCCGGCGGGGAGAATTTCTGAACCTCGTGCGCCCAGCTCTCTCCACCGTGCAGAGGTCGCCGGGTGGCCTGTTGGCTGGCTCGGGCGACGAACCGCCATTTGTGCCTCCAGCAAGCGGGGCGATGCAACGAGGAGACGGGCCATGCCGGAATTCTTTCCCTTCAAAGACCGAACCGTGGTGATCACCGGCGCCTCCAGCGGCATTGGCCGGGCGGCCGCTCACGCATTCGCCCGCCATGGCGCGCGGGTGGTGCTGGCCGCGCGGGACGAGGCTGCCTGCCAGGAGGTCGCCAGCCAATGCCGTGAGGCCGGCGGGCAGGCCTGGGTGGTGCCGACGGACGTCACCCAGGGCGAGTCGGTCATGCAGCTGGCGGAGCAGGCTGTGCAACTGACCGGCGGGATCGACGTGTGGATCAACAATGCCGGCGTTGGCAGCGTCGGGACATTCGAGGAGACGCCGCTGGAAGTGCATGAGCAGGTGATCCAGACCGACCTGCTGGGCTACGTGCGCGGAGCCCGCGCCGTGATGCCGCATTTCAAGCAGCGCGGCAGGGGCGTGTTGATCAATACGCTGTCGGTGGGTAGCTGGGTCGCTCAGCCCTATGCAGCCGCCTACTCGGCGGCGAAATTCGGCCTCGTCGGCTTCACCGAGGCGCTGCGCGGGGAACTGGTGCAGTGGCCGCGCATCCATGTCTGCGATGTCTATCCGGCGGTCATCGATACCCCCGGATTTCGCGATGGCGCCAACTTCACCGGGCATGAACTGGCGCCGCCGCCGCCGCGCTACGATCCTGAGCAGGTAGCGGCTGCCATGGTCGACCTGGCGCTCAATCCGCAACCCAGCAGAACGGTGGGCGCAGCGGCGCACCTGCTGCGCCTGGCGAGGGTGTTCACGCCGGGCTTTTCGCGGCTCATGGGCTGGGGCACGGCACGCGCCATCGAGCGCATGCCGCGAAGCGCCAACTCCACGGGCAACCTGTTCGCCCCTCCGGGCGGACCGCGCCAGGTACACGGCGGATGGAAACGGCAGCAGGGCCACTCCCCGAGTCCCTTGTTGCTGGGGGTCGCAGTCGCGGCGGCGGTCGGTATCGTCTGGGCGCTGGGCCGGGACGAAGATCGACGCTAGCGAGCAATGGGTTCAGGCGGGGAGGCCTGTAATTCTGTACGAACTTATAGGGGTGTACAGATTGTCCGTAGAACGGCTTTTCCAATCAGAGCTGTAGCGCACCCCGTAACAAGAGGCGCAGGGGCTGCGCGCTGCTTGCCGGGCTGCTGCCCAGCGCAACCAGAGGAACGCCGGGTACGCCGGAGGCGATGTGCTCGGCCGCCTCGCCGACCAGTGCCAGTGGGCATTCGATCGCCATCTGCAAGCGCTCCAGGCGCTTGATCAGGTCGCCGGACAACGCCACGGGGTTGAGCAGCACCAGCGCTGCCGGCCGTGTGGCGTCGCAGATCAGCGCCAATTCTTCCAGCGGAGCTCCCGGTCCGATGGCCTGGACGCGCACATCCTCGCCGCCCAGCAGCAGGCCGGCAGCGAGCAGTTCGAATTCCTGAGTGCTGCCGGTGGCATCCGCGAGCAGCACACTGACGCATTCCGCGCGGCTCATCTGCAGGCGCAGGAGCACCCGGGCGCGCAGGAAGGCGTCGAGAAACACCCATTGGCTGCGAGCGCCGTAGGCATTGAGTGTCAGCAGGGAGCGCCACAGCGGCAGCAGGATGTCCTCCAGCAGCGTGGCGTTCGGAAAGATGCTGTAGGCCTGGCCATAGAGCCTGTCGAGCTCGGCCTGGTCGAAGGCCGCCGCGGCGCGGGCAAAGGCTTCGCGCCAATGCTCGCGCTCATCGTCGGGCTTGGCCGGTTCCTGGCGCTGGCGCTGGGCGAGCAGCTCGCCGATCTTCCCCACCGCCATGCCTCGGCTGGACCACAGCAGGATGTCCTGGATGGTCTGCAGGTCCCTGGGCGTGTACAGGCGGTGCCCGCCGTCGGTACGCAGCGGGCTGACCAGGCCGTAGCGGCGTTCCCACGCACGCAGGGTCACCGGATTGACGCCGGTGAGACGCACGACCTCGCGCATGGGCAGGAGGTCGCTGGGGTCGATATCCGAGAGATCGTTCATGGCGCAGCCTGGCGGCGAAGAAGCGTGGATTGTAAACCAGCAGCAGGGCTCGTGGCCGAGCTAGGCAGCACCCGGCTGCCCGACTACCCTAGGCGGATCGCAGCAAACCGGATGGAAAACCATGATCAACGCCAAGCTCCTGCAATTGATGGTCGAAGCCTCCAACGACGGCATCGTGGTGGCCGAGCAGGAGGGAGAGGACAGTATCCTGATCTACGCCAACGCTGCCTTCGAGCGCCTGACCGGGTACGCCGTGGACGACATTCTCTACCAGGATTGCCGCTTCCTCCAGGGCGCCGAGCGGGCGCAGGCCGGGCTTGCGGCGGTGCGCGAAGCGATCCGTACAGGGCAACCCTGCCGCCAGGTGCTGCGCAACTTCCGCAAGGACGGCACGCCGTTCTGGAACGAGCTGTCGATCACGCCGGTGCGTAACGAAGCGGACCAGCTCACCTATTTCATCGGCATCCAGCGAGACGTCAGCCGGGAAGTCGAGGCGCAGGAGCGCGTCCGTGAATTGCAGGACGAAGTGCAAGCGCTCAAGGAGCAGCTCGCCGCGCTGAATCCGGCTGAATGATCCGCCGTTAAAAATTGTACAAGATGACTTGATTTGTACAATTAATGCCGTAGGCTTCGCTTATACCTGTACAGAAAATAAAAAATGTACAGGATTTGCCGGAGCCCATCATGCCTTCGTTTCTGCAGTCCTTTGCCGAGCGTTTCGCCGCCCTCGACGCCGCCAGCCTCCACCGCCTGGACGAGTTGTACAGCCGGGGCGTGAGCTTTCAGGACCCGTTGCATCGGGTGGAAGGGCTCGGCGAATTGCGCCGTTACTTCGCGTCGCTTTACGCCAACGTGCAGGAGCTGCGCTACGACTTCCACGGATTCGACGAGGTCGCCCCCGGCCACGGCTACCTGCGCTGGACCCTGCATTACCGCCACCCACGCCTGGGCGGCGGCAGGCTGATCGCCCTGGAAGGCTGCAGTCATTTGCGCTGGGGCGAACGCGTTGAGTTTCATCGGGACTATTTCGATGCCGGCGCGCTGCTTTATGAGCACCTGCCGGTCATGGGCGGCGTCATCGGCTGGCTCAAGCGGAGGCTGGCATGAGCCGCATCTGGCTGACCGGCGCCAGCAGCGGCATTGGCGCGGCGCTGGCCGAGCGACTGCTCGCCGCCGGCCATAGCCTGGCGGTGACGGCCCGCCAGACGGCAGCGTTGCAGTCTCTGGCGGAGCGTTACGGTGAACGCGTGCTGCTGGTCCCCGGCGATGTCTCTGACGCCGGTCAGGTCGACCAGATCGCGCGATGCATCCGGCAGGCCTGGGGCGCGCTGGATCGTGTGGTGCTCTGCGCCGGAACCTGCGAGTACCTGGAGCCCGGCCAGTTCGATGCGGCCCTGGTGCAGCGAGTGATGAAGACCAACCTGTTCGGCGCTGCGCTGTGCATCCAGGCCTGCGTGCCGCTGCTTCGCCAGGGACTGCGCCCGCACCTGGTGGTCATTGGCAGCGCGGTGACCTGGCTGGCACTGCCCCGTGCCGGCGCCTATGGCGCATCCAAGGCGGCGCTGCGCTATCTGCTGGAATCCCTGCGCATCGATCTGGCGGCCGAGGCCATCGACACGACCCTGGTAAGCCCGGGTTTCGTCGACACTCCGCTGACCCGGCGCAATGATTTTCCCATGCCGATGCTGTGGCCGGTGGAGCGCGCCGCCGAGCATATCGTCCAGAGCCTGGAGGCTCGCCCGCTGGAGCTGGCCTTCCCGCGCCGCTTCGTCCTGCTGCTGCGGTTGCTGGGGCTGTTGCCCGCGCGTTGGCGCCTCAGCCTCGGACGCCGCCTCGCGCGCCGTCCGGCGGAGGCCTGAGCCATGCGCATCGCGATCATCGGCAGCGGTATTTCCGGCCTTACCTGTGCACACCTGCTGGCACGCCGGCACGAGCTGACCGTCTTCGAAGCGACAGACTGGATCGGCGGCCACACCCACACGGTCGACGTCGACTGGCAAGGCCAGCATTACGCCGTGGATACCGGTTTCATCGTTTTCAACGACTGGACCTACCCCCGCTTCATCCAGTTGCTGGAGCGGCTGGGCGTCGCTTCCCGGCCGACCCTGATGAGCTTCTCGGTGCATGATCCGGCCAGTGGCCTGGAGTACAACGGCCACGACCTCAATACCCTGTTCGCCCAGCGGCGCAACCTGCTTTCGCCCGGTTTCTGGGGCATGCTGCAGGACATCCTGCGCTTCAACCGCGAAGCGCTCGATGACCACGCCGAGCAGCGCATTCCGTTGTCGCTGACGCTGGGCGACTATCTGCGGGCCGGTGGCTACGGCGATCGCTTCATCGAGCATTACATCGTGCCCATGGGCTCTGCCATCTGGTCGATGTCGCGGGCGCGCATGCTGGATTTCCCGTTGCGGTTCTTCATCCGGTTCTTCGCCAACCATGGCCTGCTGTCGGTGAACAGAAGGCCGCAATGGCGGGTAGTGGAGGGCGGCTCGCGCAGTTACGTGGCGCCCTTGACGGCGGGCTATCGCGAGCGGATCCGGCTGAACTGCCCGGTGCAGTGCGTCCGACGCGATGTGCAGGGCGTCGAGGTGATCAGCGCCGCCGGAAGCGAGCGCTTCGACAAGGTGGTATTCGCCTGCCACAGCGACCAGGCGCTGGCCCTGCTGCAGGCGCCCTCCGCGGAGGAGCAGGCGGTGCTTGGCGCGCTGCGCTATGCCAGCAACGAGGTCATCCTGCATACCGACACCCGCCTGTTGCCGCGGCGTCGGGTGGCCTGGGCGAGCTGGAACTACCGCCTCGGCGGCCCGGAGCAGGCACCTGCCGCGCTCACCTATGACATGAACCTGCTCCAGGGGATCGAGGCGCCGGTGACCTTCTGCGTCAGCCTCAACCAGACCGAGCAGATCGATCCGGCCAAGGTGCTGGCGCGCTTCGAATATGCCCATCCGCAATTCAGCCTGGCCGGGATCGCCGCGCAGGCCCGGCGAGGTCTGTTGCAAGGACAGCAGCACAGCTACTTCTGCGGCGCTTATTGGGGCAACGGCTTCCACGAAGACGGCGTGGTCAGTGCACTGGAAGTCGCCGGTCACTTCGGGGAGCGCCTGTGAAGAGCAGCCTGTGTCGCGGCTGGGTGATGCACCGGCGCCTGCTGCCCCGCGTGCACGCCTTCCGCTATCCGGTGGGCATGGTCCTGCTGGATCTGGCCGAACAGCGCTCCCTGATGCGGCTCTCGCCACTGCTGCGGCCTGGGCGCCTCGCCCCGTTGAGCTGGCGGCAGAGCGACTACCTCTCCGCCTGGACGGGGCAGGGGATGCCGCTGGACGAAGCGGTGCGCTGCCTGCTGCGCGAAGCCTTGGGCGAGGCGCCCAGCGGCCCGATTCTGCTGCTCACCCAGTTGCGCAGCTGGGGCCTGTGGTTCAACCCGGTCAGCTTCTACTTCTGCCACGACCGTGACGGCCGGCTGGCGGCGATTCTGTGCGAAGTGCGCAATACGCCCTGGCGCGAGCGCTTCCACTACGTACTGCCGGTCACTCCCGGCGCGCCACAGGAGTTCGCGGTGGCCAAGGCCTTCCATGTCTCGCCGTTTCTGCCCAGGGAGATGGAATACCGCATGCGCTTTCTCATCGAGCCCACCCGTGTGCACGTGCACATGGAGAACTGGCGTGATGGCGAACCGGTGTTCCTGGCCAACCTCGATCTGCGCCGCGAGAGCCTGGACGCCGGATCGCTGCGCCGGCACCTGCTGGCGTTTCCCTGGATGAGCCTGCGCACCGTTGCGGCCATCTACTGGCAGGCGCTGCGCCTGCTGTTCAAGCGCGTCCCCCTGCACGACCACCAGGCCAGCGAGCATCACCTGGGGGTCGGCCATTGCGCCGTCGAGGAGCCCGATCATGTCCGAACCCACCCTGAGCGCCGATAAGGCCGGCGCCGCCGCGCCGCTGACCGGCAACCTGTTCCGCCACGCGGTCACTGCGCGCTTGCGTCAGCTGCGCCATGGCTGGCTGCAGGTGCGCCGCGGCGAAAGCCTGCTGGATTTCGGCGATCCGCTCAGCCCCCTGCGTGCGGTGATCGACATCCACGACGACGCGGTCTGGGGCATGGTCGCCTGCAATGGCTCGATAGGCGCGGGGGAGGCGTATATACAGGGCTACTGGAGCAGCCCGGAGCTGGCGGCCGTGACCCGCCTGTTCGTTGCCAATCTGGAAGTGCTCGATGCCATGGAGGGCGGCCTGGCACTGCTCGCCAAGCCGGCGCTTCGCTTGTTGCACTGGCTCAATCGCAACAGCCGCAGCGGCTCCCAGCGCAACATCCGCGCCCATTACGATCTGGGCAACGACCTGTTCGAACGCCTGCTCGACCCGACGATGATGTATTCCTCGGCCCTGTTCGAACACCCCGCGCAGAGCCTGGAGCAGGCGCAGCTGAACAAGCTGGAGAGCATCTGCCGCAAGCTGGACCTGCAGCCGCAGGACCACTTGCTGGAGATCGGCACCGGCTGGGGCAGCCTCGCGCTCTATGCCGCCACCCATTACGGTTGCCGCGTGACCACCACCACTCTGTCGAAGGAGCAGTACGCCTGCACCCAGTACCGCATCCGCGAGTTCGGCCTGCAGGACCGCGTGACCCTGCTGTTGGAGGATTACCGGGAGTTGCGCGGTCGCTACGACAAGCTGGTATCCGTCGAAATGATCGAGGCGGTCGGCCATCGCTACCTGCCAGACTACTTCCGCCGCTGCGCCGCCCTGCTCAAGGAAGACGGATTGATGCTGCTGCAGGCCATCACTATCCGTGACCAGCGCTACGAGCAGGCGCGGCGCTCGGTGGACTTCATCCAGCGCTATATCTTCCCTGGCGGCGCGCTGCCCTCGATCACCACGCTTGTGCAGACTGCCACGGCGCACACCGCGCTCAACCTGGTGCATCTTGAGGATTTCGCCGGGGACTACGCCCGCACCCTGCGGCATTGGCGAGACAACCTGCGCCATTCGCGCGCCGAGTTGCTGGAGTTGGGCTACGACGAAAGCTTCCAGCGCCTGTGGGAGTTCTACCTGTGCTATTGCCAGGGTGGCTTCGAGGAGCGCGCCATCGGCGTGGCGCACCTGCTGTGGGCCGGGCCGGCGGCGCGTAGGGCGAGCCTGGTGGAGCCGCTGGAAGCCTGATGGACCGGCGCCTGCCGCTGCTGGTCAACGCGATCTGGCTGCAACTGGGCTGGTGGGGCTGTGTGCTCGCGGCGCATCGCCCGGTCCTGCTCGGCGCGGTGGCTGTCGGGTTGATGGTGCACCTGTGGGTGTGTCGGCAAAGGAAGGAGGAGGGCCTCGCCATTCTCCGGGTCGGCCTGGCCGGTTGCCTGCTGGATGCTGCTCTGGGCTGGCTCGGCCTGTTCGAATTTCACGGAGCGCTTTTACCCGGCTGGCTCGCCTTGCTGTGGCTGGTCTTTGCCAGCGGGCTCCGGCACAGTCTTGCCTGGGCCGAGCGTCCGGCCTGGCGCGGAGTATTCGTGGGGGCCGTAGCCGGCCCGCTGGCTTATTGCGCCGGTGCGCCGCTGGCGGGAGTCGGGCTGCCGTTGGGCATGGGCGTCTCGGCACTGCTTTTGGCCGTGATATGGGCGGCATGGCTACCGCTGATGCTGCGTCTGGCGCTTGGCCGGTGAGCGCCGACAGCGCTCCGAGCAGTAGCGCACCTCTTCCCAGCAGCGCGCCCAGCGCCGCCGCCAGGCGAAGGGGCGGCCGCAGGCCACGCAGATTTTTTCCGGCAACTGGGCTTTTTTCATAACGCTTGCCCGGCATCCAGGCGCGCCAGCAATGCTTCGCCGCGCTGCCAGAGGGCGAGACTGCGCGCCTCGTCCATGCCCTGCAGATTGCGATAGGCCAGGGCCAGCCTTGGATTGGCGCCAAGCCGCTCGCGGTGCCGCATGAGGAAATGCCAGTACAGCGCGTTGAAGGGGCAGGCATCGTCCCCGGTCGCCTTGTCCACCCGGTAGCGGCAGGAGCCGCAGTGGTCGGACATCCGCTGGATATAGCGTCCGCTCGCGCAATAGGGCTTGGAGCCCAGGTAGCCGCCGTCGGCATGCATCACCATCCCCAGCGTATTGGGCAGTTCGACCCAGTCGAAGGCATCCAGGTAGACGGCCAGGTACCAGTCGCAAATGGCCGCAGGGGCGATGCCCGCCAGCAGAGCGAAGTTGCCCGTGACCATCAGCCGCTGGATGTGGTGCGCATAACCCAGTTCCAGCGTCTGGCCGATGGCCTGGGCCATGCAGCGCATGTCGGTCTTGCCTGTCCAGTAGAACTCCGGCAGCGGCCGGCGGTTACCCAGCACGTTGAGCTGCGCATAGTCGGGCATGCGCAGCCAGTAGATGCCGCGCACGTATTCCCGCCAGCCGATCAACTGGCGAATGAAGCCTTCGGCGGCATTCAGCGGGGCGCGCCCCTGGCGATAGGCCTGCTCCACATCGCTGGCGAGTTGGCGCACGTCGAGCAGGCCGATGTTCAGCGCAGCGCTGATGCGGGCGTGGAAGAGAAAGGGCTCGCCCTCGGCCATGGCGTCCTGGTAATCGCCGAACGCGGGCAGGGAGAACTCCAGGAAGTGCTGCCAGAGTTCCTGTGCCTGGGCGTGGGTCACCGGGTAGTCGAAGCCCTCCAGGTGCCCGTAATGACCGCTGAAACGCGCACCGACCAGTTGCATGACGTCGCCGGTGATCCGGTCTTTCGCGAAGCGCGCCGCAAAGGGGCCGCGCAATCCGCGGGGCAGGGGCTTGCGATTATCCCCATCGAGGTTCCAGGCGCCGCCGACGGGTTGGCCATCGGGTTCCATGAGCAACCCGGTACGCCGGCGCATATCGCGATAGAAGTGCTCCATGCGCAACTGCCGGCGCGCGCCTGCCCAGCGCGCGAACGCGTCGCGGCTGCAGAGGAAGCGGCGGTCCTCGTGCCAGATCAACGGTACCCAGCCGTTTCGCAGGGCCTGCTCCAGGCGCCACTCGCCGCATTCGGTGAAATGCACCTGCGGCTCGCCCAGGGCGGCATGCCAGCGTTCGACTTCGCCGCGGATGCTGCCGCTGTTGTCGGGATCGTCCAGCGTTACGTAGATTACCTGCCAGCCCCGTTCCCGCAGCGCCTGGGCGAAGTGGCGCATAGCGCTGAAGATCAGCACGATCTTCTGCGGGTGATGCGGCACGTAGCGGGCTTCCTGATCCACCTCGGCCATCAGGATCGCGTCCTGCGCCGGGTCCAGCGCGTCGAACAGCGACAGGTCGAAGCTCAGCTGGTCCCCCAGCAGCAGGCCCAGCCGACGGGGCTTGCGCGTCATTCGCGGGGCTCCAGCGATAGCGCTACGCGCAGCGGCTGGACCGCAGTTGGATGCGCAGAACAGATCTCGTCATGGGCGCAATGCTGCACCAGTTCGCAGGGGAGCGACGCCCAATCGCGCAGCGCCTCGCGTACCTGGGTGGTGGAGCGCAGGTGCAGCACCTGGCCGTCTTCGTCGCGAATGGGGCGCAAGCCCTCGGCCAGGCGCGCTTGCAGGACATAGAAACCGCCTTCCAGCGAGATGGCCTCGAAACCTTGGACGCGCCCGGCCGCTATGGCCTGCGCCAGTTCCTGCATGGTCATCGTTGACTCCTGTCCGGCGCGGCCGGAGAAAGTAGCGGGCGGCTGCCTCAGCCCCTGCCGGGATCGGCGCCGGCCCCGCGGCGGAAGAACAGGGTCACCTGGCCCAGCTCGACGCCGAACTTGCGCATGCTCGAGCGGTTGATCAGGGTGTCCTCGTCCATCAGGTACATCCAGTCGTCGAAGCTCACCTTCCAGGTGCTGTCATCGACGACCAGGTTCAGCTCGTAGCGCCAGCGCAGCGCATTGCCGGCGATCTCGCCCACGGCTTCGCCGACAACATCGGCGGCGCGCCCCCGCCAGCGGCCGACGCCGTCCGGCGTCAGGGTCCAGACGCGCTGCTGGCGAGTGCCGTCGCTGTAGCGAAAGCGCTCGTCGAGGATCAGCCGTTCGCCTTCACGGCGGCTGCTGATGTCCACCACGAAGCGCTTGACCACCTCGCCGGACGGTTTCTGGAAGATGCCCCAGGCTGTTACCGGCCCGGCGAAGAACGCCGGCAGGTCGAGGGTGGGGCGCTCGTTGGCGTAGTGCTCGACGCCGACGTTGCCGCAACTGCCCAGCAGCAGACAAAGGGCGACTTGAAACAGGCGCAGGGTCAGCTTCATGGTGGGTCTCCGTTCAAGCCCAGCAGGTCGCGGCGCAGCTCGGGATTGCGCGTGCGCGGGTCCAGCCAGATGGAAAAGAACGCCCGGGCGAAGCGGATATCGGCCACCGTATGGCGCAGCTTGCCGTCGACGTAGAAGCGGCAGCCCTCATCGGGCAGGAAGACGCCGGTGATCCGTTGCCCGGCCTGCACGTCGACGAAGGCCTGGCGCATCTCGACGGCCCAGCTCGCCAACTGCGTTTCGTCGGCAGCCCCCAGGCGGCGCATTTCCTCGAGGCTGGCCTGCACCAGGGTGTCCCGCGATAGTTCGCGACGGTAAACCAGCTCAAGCGCAAAAGCATGGGACCAGCCCGGCGAGGCTTCAGCACTCCACAGATGCGCCTCGTACACCACGAAGCCGAACCAGCTGAACTGGCCCTGGCCAATCTGCATGGCCCTGGGGACTTCGCTGCGCCAGTCCGCGCAGGCCGTCGGCGTCCACAGGCCGTAGAGCAGGGCGATACTCAGGGAGAGCAGGGTGGTGGTCGCGCGCATGAAAGCCAGCTCCAGGTTCCTGCACTAATGGTTATACAAAAAATTATAGTTGTACAGATATTGGATGAATGGCAATGACGGTTTCTCAGTGGATTCGCTTTGCGGAAAGCGGGTGTTTCTGGGGGATAGCCACCGATGGCGCTTGAAGAGAGGCGGGTAGGAGAATCGAGGGTGCGTACAAGTGCTGCGTTAATTGTGTGCATATTGGTGTGTTTGTATAGATAATGCCTCCACCCAGAGCATTCCGCCGATGACGGAGTGATGTCTTTCGCCTGCCGATGACGAAACCATGCCTGACGCCCCTTCCTTGACTCGAAACCAACGCCTGCTGCGCAGCGCCGCCATCGGCGGCGTCTTGTGCGGCGCCATCGGCCTGTTTGCCTGGAGCGCGGGCTGGCTGGGCGCTCATCCGCTCACCAGCGCACAGTTGATCGACCGCATGGAGACCAATGCCGGGGTCCATCCGGGGTATCGCCGCGCCCATCCACGCGGCATCTGCTTCAGCGGTTACCTGGAGGTGAACGGCACGCTGGCTCCTCTCTCCCGTGCGGCACTGCTGGGAGTGGGCCGGGTGCCGGTGCTGGGGCGTTTGTCGGTCGGTGCGGGCAATCCGCACGCCGGGGATACCAGCGTGCCGGTGCGCAGCATGGCGCTGCTGCTGCGTCAGCCCGACGGGCAGCAATGGCGCATGGCGATGAACAACCCCCCCGTGCTGGCGGTGCGCACGCCGGAGGATTTCTACGAGCAGATGGGGGCGATGCGGCCAGACCCGGCGACCGGCAAAAGCGATCCGCAGCGCGTCAAGGCATTCTTCGATGCGCATCCCGAAAGCGCCGGGTTCCGTGCCTGGGCGGCGTCCTACCGGCCCAGCGACAGCTTCGCCAGTACCGCCTACAACAGTATCAATGCCTTCGTTCTGGTCGATGGCAAAGGACAGCGCCAGGCGGTTCGCTGGTCGATGGTGCCGCAATTGGCCGCCACGCCCCTGGCCGCCGCCGGCGTGGCCGACGATGCGCTGCAGCAGGACCTGCTGCAGCGCCTGCAAGCGGCGCCGCTGCGCTGGACCTGGCGCTTCACCCTGGCGGGTGCCGGCGATCCGGTGGACGACCCGACCCATGCCTGGCCCGCCGAGCGCAGGCAGGTGGACGCCGGCATCCTGGTGGTGGAGCAGGCACGCGCGCAGTTGGGCGGCGATTGCTACGGCTTCAACTTCGATCCGCTGGTCCTGCCTGACGGCGTCGAACCCAGCGGGGATGCCATCCTGCGCGCCCGCTCATCGGCCTATGCGCAGTCCTATCGTCGGCGGACCCTCGAAGGGCAGCCGTCCAGCCAGCACCTGGGAGCACAACCGTGAGCGCGCCTGTCGAGTCCTTCCATCCGTTGCTTCGCCTGCTGCATGGCCTGATGGCTGTCCTGGTGATCGCCATGCTCTTCATCGGTGTCGCCATGGTCGCCAGCGTCGACGGCAGCCAGCCGCAACTGGTTGCCTGGCATAAGCAGCTGGGGCTGGCGTTGCTGGTTCTTCTGTTGGCCCGCCTGCTGGTCCGTGCTCTGACGGCGCGCCCGGCGCTGCCGGCCTCGGTAACGCCCTGGCAACGGCGCATGGCGGGAGCTGTGCATTTCGCGCTGTATGGCCTGCTGTTGGGACAGATCCTGCTCGGGTGGGCCATGCAGGGCGCCGCGGACTATCCGTTGCGACTTGCGTCGTGGCGCATCCCGGCGCTGGTCGACGCCGATCCGGACCTCTACGGCGTCCTGCGCTGCGCACACGGCTGGATGGCCTATGGTCTCTTCGCCCTGATCCTGGTGCATGCTGCGGCGGCGCTGGTCCATGGCCTGCTTCGCCGTGACGGTGTCTGGTCGAGCATGTGGCGCTTTCGCCAAGGCGAGGAAGAGCCTGGGAATCCCGGGCGCTGAGCGGCAACGCGGGCGGCGCTCACCCAGCACAGGACGTTGTCTGCGCCGCGCCGGGCGTCAGTTTCCGGCTTGCCGCGCAATCCATTCTGCCAAGGCTTCGCTGATCGGCTGGGCGTTCGCATCCAGCACCATCAGGTGACGCCGGACGGCTTGCGCGGTTTCCGGTGATCCGCTTGCCTCCGCCCAGGCGGCGAGCTCTCGAATGGCGGCGCTGGTGGCATTGATGTTCTGGTTGATGCGGCAGACCAGCGAAGGGAGGGAATGGGTATTCATCATGACCTCCGGCAACGGGGACGTCAGAGCACTCAAAAGCAAGAAAGGCCGTATCGATCGATACGGCCTCGGGCCTTGCGACTGCTGCTCTCCAAGCCACACGGCAGAAAAAATTTAGCAAAAACGATTCTGGAATCAAGCCCTGCCAGGCGCTTTCCCTGGGCGAGCCTGGGTTCCGGGCTCTGCCCCATCGGGCGCGTCCCTTCGCCGGGCTTCAACCGGCCTGGAGCCGGTTGCGGCCCATTCTCTTGGCGGCATAGAGTGCGGCATCGGCGCTGTCGAGCAAGGACTGCCAACCGTCCAGTGCCGCACCCGAGGCACTGGCGATGCCGATGCTCAGGGTCACCCTTGCGAACGGGCTGGAGCGGTGGGGAATGGCTTTCTCCTCCAGGTGGTCGAGCATCCTCTGCGCAACCACTGCCGCCCCGGCTTGATCGGTGAGCGGCAGCACTACGGCCATCTCCTCACCGCCATACCGCGCTACCAGGTCGGTTGGGCGGCGTACGCAGTCTGCGAGAAGCTTGCCGACCTCCTGCAGGCAGGCATCGCCCGCGGGGTGGCCGTAGGTGTCGTTGAACAGCTTGAAGTGATCGATATCGACCATCAGCAGCGCGAGCGGGGTTTTTTCGCGCTGCGCCCTGCGCACCTCAACCTCCAGTGTTTCGTTGAAGCAGCGACGGTTGGCCAGCCCCGTCAGCGGATCGTTCAAGGCCAGGTGCGCGAGCTTCTGGTTGCTGTCGAGCAACTGCTGCTGGGCGATGCGCAACTCGCTTTCCACGGCCACGCGACGGCGGATGTCGCGGATCAGCATCCAGCCGACGAAACTGGTGAGCATCAGCAGGCCGGACACCACCAGCAGCGACAGCAGCGCTTCGAAACGCCAGGCGCCCATCGCCTCGTTCCGGCCCAGCGCGACCGTCGTCACCAGCGGCAGCTTGTCGCTCTTGCGGAAGGCATAGAGACGCTCCACGCCATCCAGGCTGGAGGTGAACGAGGCGGTGCCGACCGAGCGATCCACCAGGTACTTGGCGTAGATCGGCGACTTCGAGAAATTGCGCCCCATGTCCTGCTCGCGGAAGGGGTAGCGCACCAGCAGCGAGCCGTCGGTGTAGGACAGGCCGATGGCGCCTTCGCGGCCGATGTCGAGCTGGCCGAAGAGGCGCAGGAAGTTCTCGATGCCCAGGGTCACCGCGACGACACCGGCGAACTCGCCGTTCGGATCATTGAAGCGGCGGCTGACGGTGATCACCCATTCCTGGGTCGAGCGGCTGCGAATCGGCAGGCCAATGAACGGCTCGCGGGAGGGATCGTTGCGGTGGTGGATGAAAAAGGCCCGGTCACTGCTGTTCGCGCCGGCGGGAGTCGGTCGGTTCGACGCCATCAGCCAGCGGCCGTCGCGGTCGTAGACCGTCACGCCGCTCAACTGAGGCATCAGCGACTGCTGGCGGCCGACGAGTTGTCGCAGTCTTTGGATCTGCACCGGCCCGCTGCCCTCGGTTTCCAGTCGCTCGACCAGGCCCAGCAGGATCAGCGAGCTTTGCCGGACTATGCCTTCGGAATAGGTCGACAGCGCCTGGGTCAGGTTGAGGCTATGGACATTGATGTCCTCCAGCACCTGCTTGCGGGAGGCCATCACTTTCCAGAGCGTCAGCGAGGCCAGCGAGCTGCCGATGATCAGCAGCAACAGAAACACGAGCTGGATGTCACGCTTCACGACGGTGACCGGGGCGGTCCCGCTTTTCCCTGGGGCAGACAATCGCAAGATATTTCCTTATCAGCAGCGTTCCGGTGATGTGCCTGTCTCGGCCAGTTTCCAGGGAGCCATGCGCTTCATGCCATTCAACCAACGTCCTGGCCTTGAGCGCCATCAAGCGAACCCCTGGGCCTGCGCAGAGGAGCGAGCGGAGCGGCAATTATCTCGCAAAAGCGGCGGAAGCATCGCACTGGACAGCGGCGTTACAGGCTAGCGAAGCGTGCACGGGGCGAGGGGATCGGCTCATTGGAGGGAAGCACGGCGCGGCCTGTGGCGGCTGTCCTGCATTCGTGGCGGGAGCCACGGGGCCCGATCACAGTGTCTTCTGCATCGATTGATCAGCGGCGTGCATCAATGCATGCAAACATAGCACTTATCGTTTCAAAGTGTGTCCAGCAGAATCGGGCCGTCGCAAGCGCCAACAAGCCCAAATAAGATCGCTGGAGAAATGACCTATGCATGCCTTCCCACAACCGGGCTCGCCGTCCGCACGCTCAAAGGCGGGCGCCGTGTTTCGAGTGACCTCGGGTAACTTCCTCGAGCAGTTCGATTTCTTTCTCTTCGGCTTCTACGCCACCCAGATAGCTGCCGTTTTCTTCCCGTCTTCCAGCGAGTTCGCCTCGCTCATGATGACTTTTGCGGTGTTCGGCGCGGGGTTCCTGATGCGTCCGCTCGGCGCGGTGATCCTCGGTGCGTACATCGACGATGCGGGGCGCAAGAAAGGCCTGATCGTCACGCTGTCGATCATGGCCAGCGGCACGCTGTTGATCGTCCTGGTGCCGGGTTACGCCAGCATCGGGCTCTGGGCGCCGTTGCTGGTGCTGGTCGGGCGGCTGCTGCAGGGCTTTTCCGCTGGCGCCGAGCTTGGCGGCGTCTCGGTCTACCTGGCGGAAATGGCGACGCCGGGGCGCAAGGGCTTCTACACCAGCTGGCAGTCGGCGAGCCAGCAGGCGGCCATCGTGGTGGCCGCGGCACTGGGCTACGCGCTGAACCAGTTCATGGCGCCGGCCGTGGTGGCCGACTGGGGGTGGCGGATTCCCTTTGCGGTGGGTTGCGTGATCGTCCCCTTCATCTTCGTGCTCCGCCGCAGTCTCGAGGAAACCGAGGAGTTCACCCGGCGCGCCCAGCGTCCGACGATGAAACAGGTGTTCGCCACGCTGGGGCGGAACTGGAACGTCGTCGTGGCTGGCATGCTGATGGTGGCCATGACCACCACCGCGTTCTACCTGATCACCGTGTACGCACCGACCTTCGGCAAGACCGTCCTCAACCTCAGCGCCACGGATGCCTTGCTCGTCACCCTGCTCGTCGGCGTCTCGAACTTCGTCTGGCTGCCCATCGGCGGTCATCTGAGCGATCGTTACGGGCGCAAGCCCATGCTCATCGCCATGACGCTCCTGGCTGTCTTCACGGCTTATCCGGCACTGTCCTTCCTGGCCGCTTCACCCAGCTTCGGACACATGCTGCAGGTCCTGCTCTGGCTGTCCTTCCTCTATGGCCTCTACAACGGAGCGATGATCCCGGCACTCACCGAGATCATGCCGGTCGAGGTTCGGGTCGCGGGTTTCTCGTTGGCCTACAGCCTGGCGACGGCGGTGTTCGGCGGCTTCACGCCGGCGATCTGTACCTGGCTCATCCACCTGAGCGGCGACAAGGGCGCACCGGGATACTGGATGACCTTCGCCGCGCTTTGTGCGCTCTGCGCGACCCTGCTGCTGTATCGCGACAGTTCCGCGCGCGTTGCGCAGCCAGCCTGACTGAGAGAATCCCTGATGAAGAGATTGGCGAAACACCTTGCCGCGCTCGCCATCGGCCTCTGCGCGCTCAATAGCGCCGCATCGGCCGAGGAACTGGATGTCATGACCTCCGGCGGATTCACCGCGGCCTTCAAACAGTTGAGCGCGACCTTCGCCGAGCGTAGCGGCGACACGATCCATACGGTGCTTGGCCCGTCCATGGGGCAGGCCCGCGAGGCCATACCCAAGCGGCTCGCGCGGGGCGAGAACGCCGATGTGGTGATCATGGTGGGCTATGCGCTGGATGAGCTGATCCGCCAGGGCAGGGTCGACCCGGCTTCCAGGGTCGAACTGGCGGATTCGCGCATCGGCATGGTGGTGAGGCAGGGGGCTGCCAAGCCGGACATCGGCTCCGAAGACGCGTTCAGAAAGACCCTGCTCGATGCCAGGTCGCTTGCCTACTCCGACAGCGCCAGCGGGATGTACATCCAGAACGAGCTGTTCCGCAAACTGGGTGTGCAGCAGTCGGTAGCCTCGAAGGCCCGTATGATCGAGCGGATACCGGTGGCTTCGGTGGTGGCCTCGGGGCAATACGAGATCGGCTTCCAGCAGGTGGCCGAACTGCTGCCCGTCTCCGGGGTGACGTTCGTCGGCAGGATTCCGGAAAGCCTGCAGTCCATCACCCGTTACTCCGCCGGCATTGTGCGCAACGCCAGGCATCCGGAGCAGGCCAGGGCGCTGCTGGCCTACCTGTCCTCGCCGGCTGCGCAGCCGGTGATCCAGTCGAGCGGGCTGGACTCAATCCCCCGCTGACTGCACCGGCATGTCCCTGACCAGCCGCTCCAACTCCAGTGCCGCGGGCGTCAGCGCGCGTCCGCGGCACTTGATCAGGCCGACGTTGCGCACCACCTGCGGCTCCTCCAACGGCACGGCGGTGAGCAGCGGGTGATGCGTCCGCGGCATGGCGATCGACGGCACCGCCGCAACGCCCAGTCCGGCCTCGACCAGGCCGATGGCCGTGGTCACATGCCGCGTTTCGCAGATGCTTTGCCGGGTTGGGTGCAGGCGCTTCAGGGCCTGGCTCAGGATCAGGCGATTACCCGACGTCTTGTCCAGCGAGATGTAGTCGTGCTCGTACATCTGGCTCCAGGTCACCGAAGGCCGGTTGGCCAAGGGGTGGTCGCGCCGGCAGGCCATCACATAGCGCTCTTCGAGCAGCAGCTCGAAGGTCAGCCCCGGGTCCAGGTGAGCGCTGAAACTGACGCCGAAGTCGGCTTCGCCGCTGGCCACCGCCGCGTTGACGTCATTGGCGCTGGAGTCCAGCACCATGATCTTGATGCGTGGGTAGAGGCGATGGAATTCGCTCACCACCTGGGGCATGAAGTAATAGGCCGCCGAGGGCACGCAGGCGATGGTGACGCGCTCGGTCCTGCTCGAAGCGACCTCGGCGATGCTCATCAAGGCACTGTCCAGGTGATCGAGCACCCGCTCGACTTCCGGCAGGAAGGCGCGACCGACCGGGGTGAGGCTCACCTTGCGGGTCGTGCGCTCGAACAGCCGCACGTTCAACGCCGATTCGAGTTTCTCGATGCGCCGGCTGAGCGCGGGCTGGGTAATCTTCACAGCCTCGGCCGCCTTGCGGAAGCTGCCTTTCTCGACGACGGCACGGAAGGCTTGAAGGTCGTCCAGGTCGAAATTGATGCTCATCGAAATGCCGCGCTATTGATAAATGTACGGCATCAATAGCATGCCGGGACAAACCAGGGAAAGCCGTCACCCAACCCACCTTCCCATACGGCGATACCCGCATTGCGAAACCGCTGTAACGGCGCGCCGGCGGCCTCCCAGCGGCCGGCGCGGCCAGATCAGGCGCCGAGTACGCGGCAGGCCTGTTCGGGAATGGTCACCGACACGGCCTGGCCCACGCGCAGGCCCATGTCATGGCAGGGCATGCTGAGGGCGGTCAGCGAGACGCCGGAACACTCGACAGTGGTCTCGATGGTCGCGCCTATGTCGCGGATGAAGGTCACGGTTCCATCCAGGCGATTGGCCGAGGCTACCGGCTCCGTCGACAGTTGCAGGTCCTCCGGGCGCACCAGCATGCGCACGCTGGACCCAGGCTGGATGCTGGGGCAATGCGCCGCGTTCAGTGCCCCGCCGCCAGGCAGCCCGACCACTCCGTTGCCCAGCGCGGTCGCGGTGAAGATATTGCCCGAGCCGATGAAGTCGGCGACGAAGGCGTTGGCCGGATTGCGGTAGATCTCGATCGGCGTGCCGACCTGCTGGATGCGATGTTCACCCAGCACCACCACGACGTCGGCCATGGTCATGGCTTCGCGCTGGTCGTGGGTGACCATGATGGTGGTGATGTTCAGGCGCTGCTGCAGCTGGCGAATCTCCACCTGCATCGACTCGCGCAGCTTGGCGTCGAGTGCCGACAGCGGCTCGTCGAGCAGCAGCAGCTTGGGGTGCGAGGCGATGGCGCGGGCGATCGCCACGCGCTGGCGCTGGCCGCCGGACAGCTTGGCCACCGGCCGGTCGATCATCTGCTGCAGCTGGATCAGCTGCAGCAGCTCGACGACGCGCGCCTGCTGCTCGGCCTTGGCGACACCGCGCAGCTTCAGCGGATAGGCGATGTTCTCGCCGACGGTCATGTGCGGGAACAGCGCCAGCGACTGGAACACCATGCCGAAGTTGCGCTGGTGCGCCGGGATGCGGCTGATGTCCTCGCCGTCCAGGAGTATCTCGCCGCCGCTGAGGCTTTCCAGGCCGGCGATCATGCGAAGCAGCGTGGTCTTGCCGCAGCCGGAGGGGCCAAGGAAGCAGACCAGCTTGCCCTGCGGCAGGTGCAGGTTCACGTCCTTCACGGCGCAGGCGGTGCCGTAGTGCTTCTCGACGTTTTGCAGTTTCAATCCATTCATTTCTTCACCTCGAATCAGAACGACACGCCACTTTCGCCAACCAGCTTCTCCAGCGCCCAGATGAGGACGAAGTCGATCAGCACGATCAGCACGGCGAACGAGAACACGGTGGGGTCGAGCGAGGACACGGTGCGGCTGTACATCCAGATCGGCACGGTCATCACGTCGATGTTGTAGAGGAAGTAGGTCACGGTGAATTCGTTGAACGAGACGATGAAGGCCAGCAGCATCCCGGCGAGGATGCCCGAGCGCATCAGCGGCACGACCACGTCGACGATGGCGCGCAGCGGCGCGGCGCCGAGCATCTGCGCGGCTTCCTCGACCTCGCTGCCGATGGCGACCATGGCCGCCGTGCAGTTTTTCACCACGAAGGGCAGGGCGAGGATCACGTGGGCGATGACCAGGCGCGAGGTATCCAGGTGCAGCGGCAGGCTGTCGAACACCAGCAGCAGGGCCAGGCCGAGCACGACCATGGGGAACACCAGCGGCAGCGACATCAGTTGCAGGGCGACGGCCTTGCCGCGGAACTCGCAACGGGTCAGCGCGTAGGCGGCGGGGACCGCGACCAGGGTGGCGAGGACCATGGTCAGACAGGACACCAGCAGGCTGGTAGTCAGCGCCTTGCCCAGGCTGAGCACGTCGCTGGCATCGGGCGAGACGAAGGTGTGCCAGGCCGCCTGATACCACTGCAGGCTGTAGCTGCTGGGCGGGAAGTCGAGGTTCGCCGCGCCGCTGAAGGACATCACGATCATGGTCAGGATCGGCAGCACGGCGAGCAGCAGGATGATGCCGGAGAGCACCAGGGCGAAGCGGCCGGTGTCGCCCGGCAGGGTGGGTTGGCGAGGGGACAGGTTGCTCATTGCGAGGCCTCCAGGATGCGTCGGCGACGGCCGGTGACGACTTCCGACAGGGTCATGATGGCCAGGGTGGTGACGATCAGCACCACGCCGGCGGCGGAGGCGGCCGGCCAGTTCATCAGCGGGGCGATCTGGTCATGCACCATCACCGCGAGCATCGGCACGCGGCGGCCGCCCAGCAGCAGCGGGACCACGAAGCTGCTGGCGTTGTAGGCGAACACCAGGGTGGCGCCGGTGAGAATGCCGGGCAGGCTCATGGGCAGCACCACCTGGCGGAACACCTGGAAGCGACTCGCGCCGAGGGTCGCTGCCGCTTCCTCGTAGCTGCGCGAGATGCCGCGCATGGCGCTGGCAATCGGCAGCACGGCGAGCGGGAATGCGGTCTGCACCAGCCCCATCAGTACGCCGTTCTGGTTGTACAGCAGCATCACCGGGCGCTTGATCAGGCCCAGGGCCAGCAAGGCTTTGTTGAGCATGCCTGCCGGGCCGAGGATCACCAGCCAGCCGTAGCTCTGCAGCAGCAGGTTGACCAGCAGCGGCAGCAGCACGGCGGCGAGGAAGATCCGCCGCAGCAGGGGCGATTGCAGGCGCGACATGCTGTAGCCGACCGGGATGGCCAGCAGCACGGCGATCAACGCACTGAAGAAGGCCAGGCGCAGCGTCAGCAACAGCGATTTGAGGTAGTAGGGCTGCAGCAGCTGGGCATAGCTGGCCAGGCTGAAGCCGCTCCACTCGGCGCCTTTCTCGCCGACGCTCATGCGTACCACCAGCAGGCTGGCGGCGATGAGCACGATGAGGAAACACAGGGACGGCGTGAGGAAAAGCCAGGCACGCGCCGTCGGTGAAATCGCCCGGGCCGGGCGCAGGGGCGCCACGCCGACCGGGCGGGTCGGATTGCTCGATTGCATATCGCGTCTCTCGTCAGAACGGAGGATGTCCGCATCGCGCGCAGGTGGTTCCGGCCACTTGCGCACGAATGTTCATGGTCGCCGTGGCGACCATGGCTGCATCAGGAAGAGAAGATTTCCGTGTAGCGGCGGATCCACTGGTCGTGGACGGTGGAGAGGAAGGCGTTGTCGTGCATGATCGCCTTCTCTGCGATCTGCTCCGGGGTGAGGATGTACGGGCTTTTGCGCGCTTCGGCGGAGATGATCGCCTTGGCGTTGACCGGGCCGTTGAAGATGTCCTCGGCCATCTTGCCCTGCACGTGGGGGTCGAGGGAGTGGTCGATGAAGGCGTGGGCCAGGTCGGTGTCGCCCGGACGGTTCTTGGGCAGCACCGACAGCATCAGGTCGGTGTAGAAGCCTTCCTTCATGCCGAAGGTGGCGCCCAGGCCGTAGTTGGGGTCGCGGATCTGCTTGGGAAAGAACGCCGGCGCGTAGAGGCCGCCGATATCCAGCGAGCCGGTGCGGAACAGCTCGGCGATCTGGTTGGGGTTCTCGCCCAGGGTCATCACCCGGTCCTTGAGCTCTTCGAGCTTCTTGAAGCCGGGCTCGATATTGTGTTCGTCACCGCCGGCCAGCTTGGCGGCGATGATGATCAGGTCCATGGCCTCGGTCCAGTTCGGCGGCGGCAGGAACAGGCGCCCGGCGTAGTTCTCATCCCACAGGGCCGCGTAGCTGTCGGGCACGTCCTTCACCGTGCGCGTGCTGTACACCAGGCTGTTGCACCACAGCAGGTAGCCGATGCCGTGGCCGTCGGCGCCGGTCTGGTACTTCGCCGGTACGTCCTTGAGGTTGGGGAGGCGGTTGAGGTCGGGTTTCTCCAGCAGCCCGGCGCTGGCCAGGCCCTCGGCGCCGACGCCGGCCAGGGTGATGACGTCGTACTGCGGGCGGTCGCCGCCGGCCTTGAGCTTGGCGACCATCTCCGAGGTGCTGCCGGTACGGTCGGCGATCACCTTGGCGCCAGTCTTGGCCTCGAAGGTCGCGGCGATATTGCGCAGCGCCGCAAGGCCAGTGTCGTCGGACCAGGTGAGCAGGCGCAGGGTCTTGCCCTGGAAGCGGTTGTCGCTGGCGCTGGCCCGGATGAAGGGCATGGACAGGGCAGCCGCGGCCACCGAGGCAGCGCCTACCGTTTTGATGAATTGTCTTCTGCTGAAATCACGCTCGCCCATCTGGGACTCCTTTGCTCTTATCGCTTTTGTTTAGGAAGGTCACGGGTGTGCTGCGGGAGGTCAGGGCTGTCGACCCTCCGCCTGCCGGATACGCCTGGCGGCCCCGGAATCCGGAGGGCGCAGGCTGTTCGGCGGGGTCATCCTGCGACCTCGGCGGAGTGCCAACAATCGAAAAAATGTCATCGAAGCCATGTCTTGCATGCATGGCTGGCGTGCGCCCATGCGAGGGCTGCAGACCTTCCCTGAAAGGCCTGCAACAGAGTGGCTCAACGAAAAAAAAAGACGCGCCGTGGAATCGGCGCGTGGCGGGAACGTTTCCCGGAAGGACCCCTGCCGCCCGGGTGCGGCAGGGAGAGTGAGGTGTCAGTCCTGGCTGCTCATCCATGAGGCCTGGTCGATCTCGATCAGGGTGGGCAGTGAGCAGGCGCTGGCTTCGCGCAACGCGGCTCGCAGTGCCGCTTCGTCGCTGGCGCAGTGGGCCTTGCAGCCCAGCGCCCTGGCGGCGCCGATGAAGTCGGGTGTGTAGATGTCGACGCCGACCGGCTCGATGTCGCGGTTGACCATGTAGCGCTTGATTTCCTCGTAGCCGTGGTTGTTCCACAGCAGGACGATCAGCGGTACGTGCGCTTCCACCGCGCTGGCCAGTTCCGGCAAGGTGAACTGCAGCCCGCCGTCGCCGATCAGGCACAGCACCGGGCGTCGCGTGGCGTCGCCCAGCCAGGCGCCGATGGCGGCCGGCAATGCATATCCGAGGGTGCCGTAGCCGGTCGAGGAATTGAACCAGCGTCGCGGCTTTTCAAGGTCCAGGGTCAGGTTGCCGGTGTACACCGGTTGGGTCGAATCGCCGACCAGTGCCGCGTCGGGCAGCTCCTCCAGCGCAACGCGCAGGAAACGGGTCTGGGCGCGCAGGTTGTCGTCCAGGGAGGCCAGCACCGCTTCGCGCAGGCGGCCGGCGCGGCGGCTGCCCCATTGCTCCGTATCGACCGCCAGGGCCCGGCTTTCCAGGGCGCCGAGCAGGGCGTCCAGGGCCAGCCCCGCATCGGCCACCAGCGCGGCTCGCGGCGGGTAGTTGCGCACGGTCTGGTCGGGATCGATATCGATGCGCAGCAGCGCGCCTGGGATCTTGAACCCGTCGGCAAAGGTCACGTCGTAGTCGGTTTCGCCGAGCTCGGTGCCGACCGCGAGCACCACGTCGGCCTCATTGACCAGTTCGCGGGTGGCGTCGGTGGACTGCGTCGAGCCGATCAGCAGGGGATGCTGCGAGGGCAGCAGGCCCTTGGCATTGATCGTCAGCGCCACCGGCGCCTGCAGGCGCTCGGCCAGTCGCTGCAGGGCCGGTCCGGCATCGACGGCGCCGCCGCCGGCGAGGATCAGCGGGCGTCGCGCGCTTGCGAGCAGGCCAGCCATTTCGGTTACCGCCTCCGGCGCTGCGCCGGCGCGGGATACCCGGATCGGTTGGCTCGACAGCAGCGCGTCGGCGTCTTCCACCAGCACGTCGAGGGGAATCTCGATATGCACCGGACGCGGCCGGCCAGCCTGGAACAGGGCAAAGGCGCGGGCCAGCACGGCCGGCAGTTCAGCGGCCGACATCAGGGTGTGGGAGAAGGCGCTGCAACCGGCGACCAGGCTGCTCTGCGAGGGCAGCTCGTGCAGCTTGCCGCGACCACCGCCGAGCTGGCTGCGCGCCTGCACGCTGGAGATCACCAGCATGGGAATCGAGTCCGCGTAGGCCTGGGCCATGGCCGTGGCGATGTTGGTCATGCCCGGGCCGGTGATGATGAAGCACACGCCGGGCTTGCCGCTGGTGCGCGCATAGCCGTCGGCCATGAAGCCGGCGCCTTGTTCGTGGCGCGGCGTGACGTGGCGGATCTTCGAGCGGGCGAGCCCGCGATAGAGCTCCACGGTATGCACGCCGGGGATGCCGAACACCTGCTCGACGCCGTAGCCTTCGAGCAATTTCACCAATACTTCGCCGCATGTGGCCATGGACTTCATCCTTATTGTGGGTCGTCGGTCCGGCGCGTCATCGCGGTGTCTCCACCTGGAAAACCGGGCGGCAGGCAGAGGCGGGAGCGCGCGGGGAGAGGGCATTGGACCTGTCGGGCGAGGGCGCTGACAAACCAAAATTTGTCATACTAGGCATGTCTTCACCTCATGCCTGAGCCCCGATGAAGCGCTTGCCCCCTCTGCCTGCCCTGCACACCTTCCTGGTCACCGCGCAATGCTGCAACTTCACCCGCGCGGCCGGCCTCCTGCATATCACCCAGGGCGCGGTGAGCCGGCAGATCGCCGGCCTGGAAAGCCATCTGGGCTATACGCTGTTCCAGCGGCAGGCGCGCGGCCTGACCCTCACGCCCCAGGGGCGCGAGCTGCTGCCGCGCATCCAGCAGGTGTTCGCATTGATCGAAGAGGCGATGGAGGAGGTCGGTGGCAAGCGCGAGGCGCTGCAGCTCAAGGCGCCTACCTGCATCATGCGCTGGCTGTTGCCACGGCTGCTGCAATGGCAGACCGAGCGTCCGGACGTGCCGGTGGAGCTGACCACCACCGTGCAGCACTCGGTGGATTTTCGTAGCGAGGAGTTCGACGCCGCGGTGGTCTACAGCGTGCAGAAGAAGGATGGCCCCGCCTGCCACCGGCTGTTCGACGAGCAACTGACGCCGGTCTGCGCCCCGCAACTGCTGCACGGCCCGCTGCCCCTGGGCGCCCTGGAGGACCTGGAGCGGCATATGCTGCTGCACCCGACCCGCGACCAGCGCGACTGGGAGGCCTGGCTGTCCGCGGCCGGCACCCGGGTCAGCAACATGGGCAAGGGCCAGCACTTCGACACCCTCGACCTCGCCGTTTCGGTGGCCACCCAGGGTGCCGGCGTGGCGATGGGCGATTGGGCACTGATCGGCGACGACCTTCGCGCCGGGCGACTGGTGGCGCCTTTCGAACTGAAGGTGCGCACGGGGGCGGCGTATTACCTGGTGTATCCCGAACGTCGCGAGACGTCGCCGCAATTGCGCGAGCTGATCGACTGGCTGCTGCTGCAAGCGGCGGAGCCACAGGACTCGCCCACTGCCTGATGCCGCCCGGCGTCAGGCGCTCTCCCCCCGCGTGTCGGGCCACCCAGGTGGCTCGCCAGGGCGGCGCGCCACGATCGGACGACCTGTCCGGTGCTGTGTTCTGCCGAGTGAATTCCCGCTTCATTCAAGGAAAATTACTTTTGAAAAATCTGAAGTAATTATTTGCACAGGGCTATTTTCTCCAGCCCATCAAGCTGCGACAACTGCATTCACACCAAGCCGCTGAGGTCTTGGTCTACGCGGACCGGAGCGTCTGAAAAGCTCCGGCCGTGCTGTTGTTCCTTACTGCCAAAGCCCGGCGGCCACACGCCAGGCATACAACAACAATCGGCGAGTACAGGCCCGCGAAGCAGCGGTCTGTCAGAGGAATATCACCATGTCCATGCTTGCGCAGTTTCTCCGCTCCACCTCCTTCCCTGCACCCGCCGACGCGCCTCGACGCCTGACGCTTTCAGCCGCCGCGCCCGTGCGCTGAACCTCCTGCCGAATGCTTCGCCGTGCCCGACGGCGCGGTTAACCCTGCCCGGAGTTCGTCCATGCGACTCGAAATCTTCCGCACCCTGTGGGGCTACACCCCTGGCTGGCCGCAGGCCATCGCCGAGCTGCGCGAGGCCGGCTTCGACGGCCTGGAAGCGCGGCTGCCCCTGGAGCCTGCCATCCGCGCCGACCATGCACGATTGCTGGCAGCAGAAGGGGTGCCCTATATCGCGACCCTGTTCACCGCCCACGACGTGCTGCCCGATCAGGCGGCCAGCCCGCAGGATCACCTGGACGACCTGCAGCGCAAGCTGGGTTACGCCGCCGAGCTGTCGCCGCGCCTGGTCAACACCCTGGCCGGCAACGATCGCTGGCCGCTTGCCGCGCAGGTCGACTTCTTCGGCCGCGCCCTGGAGCTGGCCGCCGCGCAGGAACTGACCTGCCTCTTCGAGATTCACCGCGCACGTTCCCTATACAGCCCCTGGGTGACCCTCGAGCTGATCCGCCAGGTGCCCGAGCTGCGCTTCACCACCGACATCAGCCATTGGGTGGTGGTCTGCGAGCGCCTGCTCGACGACCCCGCCGATGATCTCGCGCCTTTCGTCGAGCGCGTGCAGCACATCCAGGCCCGTGTCGGCTACGACCAGGGGCCGCAAGTGCCGCACCCCGGCGCGCCGGAATACGCCAAGGCGCTGGCCTTCCACCAGCGGCACTGGGAGGCCGTGTGGCACGCCCAGCGGGCTCGCGGCCAAGAGATAACGACTCTGACCCCGGAATTCGGCCCGGACGGCTATTTGCACCACCTGCCTTTCACCAATGCCCCGATCGCCGATCTGTGGGCGCTGAACCGCTGGATGGCCGACGAAGAGCGTCGCCACTTCCAGCGCTTCCTCCAATCCTGAATCCGAACCGGAGCCATCGAACATGCAGGAGCAAGCGAGCAGAGCCTTCACCTCCATCCCCGTCATCGACATCGGCGGGCTGTTCAGCCCGCGCCTGGAGGAACGTCAGGCGGTGGCGGACGAACTGGGCAAGGCCGCCCGAGAAGTGGGCTTTCTCTACATCCGCAACCACGGCCTGGATCCTGCGCTGATCGAAGGTCTGCAAGCGGCCGCGCGGGACTATTTCGCCCAGTCGCTGGACGCCAAGATGCGCCACTACATCGGCGTATCGGAAAGCCACAAGGGCTTCGTCCCCGAAGGCGAGGAGGTCTACGCCAAGGGCAAGCCGGACCACAAGGAAGCCTTCGACGTCGGCTTCGAAGTGCCCGCCGACGACCCGCTGGTGCTGGCCGGCACGCCGCTGCTGGGGCCGAACCGCTGGCCGGAGGTGCCCGGCTTCCAGCAGCAGGTGAGCGCCTACTACCAGGCGGTGTTCGCCCTCGGCCGCAAGCTGTTCGACGGCTTCGCCCTGGCGCTGGGCCTGGAGGAGGGCTATTTCGACCCGCTGGTGAGCCGGCCGCCGTCGAAACTGCGCCTGATCCATTACCCCTTCGATGGCGAAGCGCAGGATGCACCGGGCATCGGGGCACATACCGACTACGAGTGTTTCACCATCCTGCACGCCACCCAGCCGGGCCTGGAAGTGATGAACGAAGACGGCGAGTGGATCGACGCGCCGCCAGTGCCGGGTGCCTTCGTGGTGAACATCGGCGACATGCTGGAGGTGATGACCAACGGCGCCTTCGTCGCCACCGCCCACCGCGTGCGCACCGTGCGCGAGGAGCGCTACTCGTTCCCGCTGTTCTACGCCTGCGACTACCACACGCAGATCCGCCCGCTGCCGCAGTTCGACAACGGCAGCCAGGACTACGAAACCATCGCCATCGGCGAGCACATGTGGAGCCAGGCGCTGCAGACCTACAGCTACCTGCGCCGCAAGGTCGCCGACGGCGAGCTGGCACTGCCGGAGCGGGCGCGCAAGCCGTCCAGCTTCGGCCACCTGAAAAAACAGACGCAGCCTTCCTGAAGCCGCGCGCAACCCTAGACTGGAGCAATCACCATGAAAACCACCCGCACCCTCCTGGCCGCCGCTGTCGTCGGCGCAGTCCTCCTGGGCCCCCTGCAGACCGCCAGCGCCGCCCTGACCGCCACGCCGGGGCAGTTCAAGGTCGGCATGGAAATCACCTACCCGCCCTTCGAGTCCTATGACGGCGACAAGGTGGTCGGCTCGGACCCCGAGCTGGCGGAGCTGCTGGCCAAGCACATGGGCCTTACGACGAGCTTCGTCAACACCAAGTTCTCCGGGCTGATCCTGGGCCTGAACGCCGGCCACTTCGATGCGGTGATCTCCGGCATGTACGTCACCCCCGAGCGTGCCGCGCAGGCCCTGGCGATCCCCTACGCGCAGACCGGCGCAGCCATCATGGTCCCGGCCGACAGCACCGAGCGCCCGGCGAAGCCCGAAGACCTCTGCGGCAAGAAGATCGGCCTGGAAAAGGGCACCACCTGGGTGCCGAAGTTCGAGGAGCTGTCCAAGACCTACTGCGTACCCAACGGCAAGGGCGCCATCAGCGTGAGCGAATACCCGTCCGCGCCGGAAGTGACCCAGGCGTTGCTGTCGAAGAACGTCCAGGCCCAGGTGGAGATTTCCGGCGCCGCGCACATGATCGCCGAGCGCTCCAAGGGCCGCGTGGTGGTCAGCTCCAGCGAGCTGATCTACAAGCAGACCCTGGGCATGTACGTGAAGAAGGGCAACCAGGAACTGTACGACGCACTCAAGAGCGCCTTCCAGAAGACCAAGGACAGCGGCGAATTCGCTGCCCTGCTGAAGAAGTACGCTCTGGAAGAAGCTCCGGCGACCGAGTGATTTCGCTTTAACGCAACATGAAAGACGGGGCTGGCCTCGCGCCAGCCTCGTTCGCCGAGGTCTCCATGCAATTCGACTGGTCCTACTTCTTCTCCCTGTTCTCCTTGCCGGATTTCTGGAAAGCGTGCGTCACGGTGATCGAGCTGAGCACCCTGACCTGGCTGATCGGTATGGTCCTGGGTTTCTTCCTCGCCTGCGCCAAGCTCTCCGGATCGCGCTGGCTGCGTGCGCCGACGGCGCTGTACATCTGGTTCTTCCGCAGCGTGCCGCTGCTGGTGCTGGTGGTGTTCGTCTACAACCTGCCGCAGCTCTTCCCGGCCAGCGGCGTGCTGCTGTCCAATCCGTTCGTCTCCGGCCTGCTGGCCCTGGTGCTGACCGAAGCGGCGTACATGGCCGAGATCCATCGCGGCGGCCTGATTTCCGTGGCCAAGGGCCAGAAGGAAGCGGGTCGCGCCCTGGCCATGGGCGGCATCGGCATCCAGCGCCTGATCGTCATTCCGCAGGCGTTCCGCATCTCGCTGCCGACGCTGATCAACGAGTACGTCACCGTGGTCAAGCTGACCTCGCTGGTCTCGGTCATTTCCCTCACCGAGCTGCTGCAGGTCGGCGAGCGCCTCTATGCGCAGAACTTCCTGGTGATGGAGACCCTGTCCGCGGTCGCCATCTACTACGTGCTGATCGTCACCCTGTTCGGCTGGGGCCTGCAGTACCTGGAGCACCGCCTGGACCTCAATGCCCGCAAGCCGGACACCCTGGCCGCCGAAGCTCTGGAGCGCGTGCGCAAGAACCTTCCGGCAACCCCGGTGGCCAGTCGTGAGGTCGCCCCGGCCGGTGCGCCGCCCGCGCTGAAACTCAAGGGTATCCGCAAGAGCTACGGCACCCATGAAGTGCTCAAGGGCGTCGACCTGAGCGTGGGCAACGGCGAGGTGGTTTCGATCATCGGTCCCTCCGGCTCCGGCAAGACCTCGCTGATTCGCACCGTCAACGGCCTGGAGGGCATCGACGGCGGCGCTATCGAGCTGTTCGGCAAGCCCTACATCGAAGCCGGCAAGCCGGACCCTGCGCGCCTGCGCGAGGGCGTGCAGCACATTGGCATGGTGTTCCAGAACTTCAACCTGTTCCCTCATCGCACCATCCTCGACAACGTCACCCTGGCGCCGCGCTTCCACGGCCTGGCCGGGCGCGACATCTGCGAGCAGAAGGCCCTGGCACTGCTGGACAAGGTCGGCCTGCTGGCCCATGCGAACAAGTACCCGCACCAGCTCTCCGGCGGCCAGCAGCAGCGCGTGGCCATTGCCCGCGCGCTGGCCATGGCGCCGGCGATCATGCTGTTCGACGAACCGACCTCGGCGCTGGACCCGGAGCTGGTGGGCGATGTGCTCAACGTGATCCGCGACCTGGCGAAGGAAGGTATGACCATGGTGATCGTCACCCACGAGATGGACTTCGCCCTGTCGATTTCCGACCGGGTGATCTTCATGGAGCACGGCCAGGTGCAGGTCGACGCCGCGCCGGCGAGCATCCGCAACGGCGACTGCGGCGAGCGGGTGATGCGCTTCATCGGCCTGGAACGACAGGCCGAGCAGGACCTGGCGCAGCAGCGGGCGTTCCTCGCCGGCTGATCTGCGCTGGCCTGGCGGCGGGGCGCGCCGCCAGGCAATTTCTGGAGCGCCGCCGCAGGGGCCGGTTGATCCCGGCCGTGCGGCAACTCGACGTGGCGCAGGCCGCTCAGGCGAGCCAGCGGCGGCAGCGCGTAGATCAGCGTGGTGTCCGCTGCGGTATCTGTGGAGCGAGGCGGGGAAATCTTACAGAACCTTCAGGCATGACCTTTTGGCCTGGCTGTCACCATTCCCTGCGTCTGCCGTTGGCGCTGCTGTCAGCCGCGCAGCAAATGCACTGCCAGACCCGCGAGCGCGCAGCCAAGCAACACCTGGATTACGCCGCGCTTGAAGCGGAACAGCGCAACTGCCGCGGCAATGGCGATCAGCGCCGAGGGCCAGTCGAACGTGCCTGCGAAGCCTTGCGGCCAGAGCACGTGATAGCCGAAGAACAGCGCCAGATTGAGGATCACGCCGACCACGGCGGCGGTGACGCCGGTCAGCGGTGCGGTGAATTTCAGCTCGTTATGCGTCGACTCCACCAGCGGGCCGCCGGCGAGGATGAACAGGAACGACGGCAGGAAGGTGAACCAGCTGACCAGGCTGGCGGCGACGGCGCCGGCAAGGAAGGCGTGATCGGCGCCGAACATCGGATGAACATAACCGCCAACGAAACCGACGAAGGCCACCACCATGATCAGCGGGCCGGGTGTGGTTTCACCCAGGGCCAGGCCGTCGATCATCTGCGTCGGCGACAGCCAGCCATAATGGCCGACCGCGCCCTGGTAGACGTAGGGCAGCACTGCATAGGCCCCGCCGAAGGTCAGTAGCGCGGCCTTGGTGAAGAACCAGCCCATCTGGGTCAGCGTGCCGTTCCAACCGAAAGAAGCGGTGAGCAGGGCCATGGGCAGAACCCATAGGGCGGCGCCGATCACCGCCAGCCGCAGCAGGCGTTGCCAGCGGAAGCGCGCATGCGCGGGCGTGGGCGTATCGTCGTCGATCACCGCCGGGCCATAACGGGTCCTGGCGGCGTCGTGTCCGCCGCCGATGACGAACTGGCCCGGCAGCCAGCGTCCGCCCAGGTAACCCAGCACGGCCGCCATCAGCACGATCAGCGGGAAGGGCACGTTGAGCGCGAAGATGGCCACGAAGGACGCCCCGGCTATGGCCCATAGCCAACCATTCTTCAGGGCCCGCGAGCCGATGCGATGGGCCGCGTGGAGCACGATGGCCGTCACCGCCGGCTTGATGCCGTAGAAGATGCCGGCAACCACCGGCACTTCGCCGAAGGCGATATAGACCCACGACAGGGCGATCAGGATGAACAGCGAGGGCAGCACGAACAGGGCCCCGGCGATGACTCCGCCCCAGGTCCGGTGCATCAGCCAGCCGATGTAGGTGGCCAGTTGCTGGGCTTCGGGGCCGGGCAGCAACATGCAGTAGTTGAGCGCGTGAAGAAAGCGTCGCTCGCTGATCCAGCGGCGGCGCTCCACCAACTCCTGGTGCATGATCGCGATCTGACCCGCGGGCCCGCCGAAGCTGATCAAGCCCAGTTTCAGCCAGAACAGGAAGGCCTCGAACAGGCCGACGGGACCGGGGGCTTGCGCCGTTTCCTCGCCGCCCTGCAGGGTCGATTCAGTCATGCATTTTCTCGTCGTTCGCGAAGGCGGCCGCTCGTCACCTGAGGCTTCGGCGGGTTGGACGACGCCGAAGTCGAGGGGGCGCAGTCGCTGGGGTATCCAGGCACTCTACAATTTTTGTCGTGCCGTGCAAATTGAAGGCGTTGCTGTCCTGCGTCCGCCATGAGGCGGCGAGGGCGGAGCGGCGGTGCATCCGCATGTGCACGGAACGAGCGGGATCGAAAGGCTCAGGCCTGGTCCGAACAGATGCCCAGAATTGCCCTTGCCGCCGCTTCGGTGCCGCGCGAGGCCTGCATCTGTTCGCGCGCGGCGCTCAGGCGTTGCGCCATGGCCTTGTCAGCGAGCAGTTCGGCAAGGGCGGCGGGCAGGACTGCCAGCGGGTCCTCGAAGCGCGGCAGGTAGCGCGCTACGCCCACTTCCTCGGCGCGCCGGGCGTTGTCGTGGCCGTCCCAGCAGTAGGGGATGATCACCGACGGCAGGCCGAAATACAGCGCCTCGCAGAAGCTGTTGTTGCCGCCGTGGTGGATGAACAGCTGGCACTCGCGCAGCACCGCTGGCTGCGGGTACCAGCTGTCGAGGTAGACGTTGTCCGGTACCGTGTCGTAGTGCTCGCGGTAGGCGCCGACGTTGATCAGGAAGCGGTAGGGCAGCTGCGCCACCGCGTCGATCAGCCGGCGCATCATCGCCACGTCGGCGGCGCCGAGGCTGCCGAAGCTGACGTAGATCAGCGGTGCGTCATCATGCCGGGGGAACTGCGGCGGGACGTACGGCGCCTCGCTGCGCACGCAGCCGTCCAGGTACAGGTAGCGCTCGGCGGGCAGCGGTTTTTCGCGCGCGTAGCGCACCGGCGTCGGCGACAGCAGCAGGTTGAGCCAGGGCGAATCCTCGAGGAACTGGCCGGCGGGCAAGGCGGGGTGGCCGCACTCGGCGAGGAAGCGGGCGAAGCGCTCGTGTGCCGCTTTCGTTGCTTGCAGGTAATGCTCGCGGTACGTCGCGCAGGCTGTTGCATCGCTGCTGCTGGCGCCGGACAGGTAGGGCGGCACGGCAGCGTCGGGCAGCTCGGTTTCCGCGCACGAGACCATGCGCACCCAGGGGCAGCCGGCGGCTGAGATGGCCGGGAAGCTGACCACGTTGTCCAGCACGATGGCGTCGGGCTTGAGCCGGGCGAGCAACTGCTGCAGCGGTTTTTCCGACTCGATGGCGGTGTCGATGATGGCTTCCCAGGCCGGCGCCACGTAACTGTCGATCTGCACCAGGGGCGGCTGGTCGAAATAGGGCACGTTGCGCTCGATGAAGCGCTCCCAGTAGTGCTGGTGGTCGGCGGCGGACAGCGGCGAGTCCAGTTGCAACGGGTACTCGGCGAAACCGTACTCGGCGAAGATGCCCTGGAAATGCGCATGGCAGATGAACACCGGGCGCGCGCCAAGGTCGCGCAGGGCCTGGGCGATGCCGATGCAGTTCAGCGCGGCGCCGAAGCTGGCCTCGGGGAAGAAGGCGATGGTTCTTGTTTTTTGCGTCATGGGCACATCCGGGTGTTGCTCAGAGCCTGTTTACGATCTGCTGCGCGTCGGCATAACTGCGTTAAAAACAGGCTCGGATTGCTCATTTACAGCTCGTAAACTCCGCATCCTCGCCTGTTTTTGCCTTGTTTTGCTCTAGCTCGCGAGATCGTAAACAGGCTCTCACGGGCACTGCGTGAAACTGATACTGCATTTTTTCGTTAAAAAAAACACCGTGAGTGAAAAATACTTAGCGGCGCGCTCCGGCGAGCGACTGCGGAATCCCGCGGTTGGCGGTCTGCGGACGCTGCGCGAAGGACAGTCGCAGGTGCAGGCGCATCAGGTCGGCGGCGATTTCCAGCTGGCCGCGCTCGATCTGCTCGATGATCCGCAGGTGTTCGCGCAGGGCTTCCTGCAGGCGGTGCACGCTGACCATCGGCAGCAGGTTGGGCAGGCGGCGCAGGCGCTGGTGCTGCAACAGGGCGTCGCCGACGAAGCGGTTGCCGCAGCCCTGGGCGATCAACTCGTGGAAGCCGATGTCCAGCTCGCGGAACTGCGCCACGTCGAAGCGCTCGATGGGCGCACCGAGCAGGTCCTGCATGGCGCCGCGCAGCAGCGCGAGACGGGCAAGGTCGGGGTCGAAACCGGGCGCCAGCAGCGCCTCTGGCTCCAGGATCAGGCGGTAGCGCAGGCTGTCTTCCAGCGCCGCGAGGTTGTTCAGCAGCGGACGGAATGACCAGCTCTGCCCGGCGCCGCGCTCCAGCACCTGGTCTTCGCTGAGCTGCGCCAGCACCTTCTGCGCGGCGGCACGGCCAATGTCATAGCGGCGCATCAGCTCGCTGGCACTGAGGCTGTTGCCCAACCGCCCGGCCATGCGGTCGCGCAGCACCGAGGCGGCCAGCGCCTGTTCTTCGGCCTGGGGCAGGGCGGGGCCCAGCACCTGGGCGGAAGGATCGGCCGCCAGGCGATAGCCCTTGCCCGGCTCATGGGCCACCAGTTGCTGTTCCAGCAGCAGGTCCAGCCCTGCGCGGATCAGCGTGCGCGACACACCGAAGGTGCGCGCCAGCTGCTGCTCGGACAGCCCGTCGCCATCTCCCAGCCCGCTGTCCTGGGCGTGCTCGATGATCCGCCGGGCCAGTTCCAGGTGGTTGGTGCGTGGTTTTTTCTCGGTGTCCTTGCTCAAGCGGCTTCTCTCCAGCAGGCCCGTCATAGAGGGCGACCCCTTATGCCATAGCGAGGATGGTCCAACAAGAATGTGAGAAATGGTTGTAGGAAATTGTTGACTTCGCCAGTCATTCGGTTTTTATTTTGAAAAAAAGACATGTAGTACGCTTTTCGTTCCGCTGCCGTCGACACACAAAAACAACCATCGTCAGGTGCGCAAGATGAAGCTGAAGACCATGCTCTACGCAGGGGCGACCCTCGCGCTCACGCTGTCCGCCACTACGGCCAGCGCCAAGGATCTGGTGATCTCCATCTGGGACGGCTACATGGCCCCGGACAACCTGGAGAAGTTCCAGAAGGCCACCGGCCTCGAAGCCGACAAATCCCTGCACGCCACCAACGAAGAGATCATGGGCAAGCTCATGGCCTCCGGCGGCGAAGGCTATGACGTGGTGTTCGTTTCCTCGCCCTTCGCCGAGATCCTGCACAAGCAGGGCCTGCTCGCCGAGATCGATCCGGCCAAGGTGCCGAACCTGAAGAATCTCTACCCCGAAGCGCAGAAGCTCGAGTACGACGTCGGCAACCATTTCTCCGTGCCGTACACCTGGGGCACCACCGGCATCTGCTACCGCTCGGACAAAGTCAGCCCGGCGCCTTCGAGCTGGAGCGACCTGCTCAAGCCTTCCGATGCCTTGAAAGGCAAGACCACCATGCTGGCCACCGACCGCTGGCTGCTGGGCGCGGGCTTCCTGGCCAACGGCTGGTCGGTGAACGATGGCAACCCGGACCAGATCAACGCGGTGCGCGACCAACTGATCGCCACCAAGAAGCGCCTGCTGTCCTTCGACGACACCACCTTCTACTCCAAGCTGGCCTCGGGCGAGGCGCTGATGGCCCACGCCTGGGACGGCTGGTGCAACTACGGCACCCAGGCCAACGAGTCGATCAAGTTCGTGGTGCCCAAGGAGGGCTCCGACCTCTGGGTGGACACCATGGTCGTGCTGAAGAGCTCGAAGAACCCCGACGCCGCCTACCGCTTCATCAACTACATGCTCGAACCGGCCAATCATGCCTGGGTCGCGGAGAACATCCTCTACAAGGTGCCCAACCAGGCGGCGATGGCCACCCTGAAGCCGGACCTGCTGGCCAAGTACCCGAACCTCACCACCACGCCGGCCGAACTGGTCAAGCAACAGCAGTTGCGTGATGTGGGTGGCTCGACGCAGAAGGCGTACACCCGCGCCGTAACGGAAATCATGGCCGCTCAGTAAGGCCGATGGGGTGTCGCACTGGCGCCCCGCAATTCTCTCCGGAATAACCCTGAAGCACCCCGCCTGGCGTGGGGTTGGGGGAACTACGCATGACCGCTTTATCCGCCGACCGCAAATTGTCGGCCTGGCTGCTCGCGCCCGGTCTGGGCTGGCTGGCCCTGTTCCTGCTGCTGCCGTGCTTGCTGGTGCTCGTCTACAGCTTCCTCGAACGCGGTGCCTATGGCGGCATCGACTACGTGTTCACCTGGGAAAACTATCGCCGCGCGGTGGACCCGCTGTACCTCGACATCCTCCTGCGCTCGGCAAAGATCGCCGGCCTTGCCATGCTGTTCGCGGTGCTCATCGGCTACCCGGCGGCCTACGCCATCACCCGCACCACGCCACGCCGGCAGGCGGTGTACCTGTTCCTGGTGATGCTGCCGTTCTGGAGCAACTACCTGATCCGCACCTACGCCTGGATCGTGCTGCTCAACCGCGAGGGCCTGCTCAACCGCCTGTTCAGCCTGCTGGGCTACAGCGGGGAGCCGTTCAGCCTGCTCTACACCGATGCCACCGTGGTGCTGGGGCTGGTCTACAACTACATCCCCTTCGTCATCCTCGCCATCTACAGCTCGCTGTCGCGCATCGACAACGAACTCTGGGAAGCCTCGCGGGACCTCGGCGCCTCCGGCTGGACCACCTTCCGCCGGGTGATCCTGCCGCTGTCGGTGCCGGGCGTGGCGGCCGGCGCGGTGTTCGTCTTCGTACTGTCGATCGGCAACTTCATCACCGCCGACCTGCTCGGCGGCAAGCAGGTGCAGATGGTCGGCAACCTGATCTACGCGCAGTTCCTCACCGCGCGGGACTGGCCGTTCGGCGCGGCGCTGAGCTTCTTCCTGATCGGCATCATGATGCTGCTGCTGTTCATCCAGGCCCTGGTCTCGCGCCGGGCCCAGGGCGCGGAGGGCGAGCGCCATGCGTAACCCGTCCGGACTCGCCCTGGGCACGCACCTCTGGCTGGTGTACGCCTTCCTCTATGTGCCGATCCTGGTGCTGATCCTGCTGTCGTTCAACGCCAGCGGCCTGCCCACCGCGTGGGGCGGCGCCTCGCTGAAGTGGTACGCCAAGCTGCTGGCCAATGCCTCGATCCAGCACGCGGCGCTGAACACCCTGATCGTCGCACTGACCTCCACCTTCATCGCCTGCGTGCTCGGCACCTTGCTAGCGCTGGGCGTGGAAATGCGCGCACGCAACAGCGGCAAGAAAGGCAGCAATATCGCCGACACCCTGCTGATGGCGCCGATGATCATCCCCGACATCGTCCTGGCCATCGCGCTGCTGAGCTTCTTCAACCTGCTGAAGATGAGCCTGGGGCTGCACTCGATCATCCTCAGCCACGTGGTGTTCAACATCGCCTTCGTCTGCGCGGTGGTTCGCACGCGGCTCAAGCACTTCGACTACTCGATCCTCGAAGCCAGCATCGACCTGGGCGCCGGCTGGTTCACCACCGCGCGCCGCGTACTGCTGCCGGCGATCTTCCCCGGCGTGCTGGCCGGCGGACTGCTGGCATTCACCCTGTCGGTGGACGAATTCATCATCGCCTTCTTCAACGCAGGCTCCGGCAGCGCCTCCACCACCTTGCCGATGCAGATCTACTCGATGATCCGCTTCGGCGTGACCCCGGAAATCAACGCCCTCGCCACCCTGGTGATGCTGGTCAGCTTCACCGCGCTGTTCGCCTCCCAACGTCTGAACAAGGTGCCCAAAGCCCATGACTAAGTCATCCGACCTGCTCGTGCTGGAGCAGGTGAGCAAATCCTACGGCGAGGGCCTGACGGCGGTGGACCAGGTGTCCCTGGCGATCCGCGAAAACGAGTTCTTCGCGCTGCTGGGCCCCTCCGGCTGCGGCAAGACCACCCTGATGCGCATGATCGCCGGCTTCGAGACGCCATCCTCCGGTGCCATCTATCTCAATGGCCAGGACATCTCGCCGCTGCCGCCGAACAAGCGACCGCTGAACCTGATGTTCCAGTCCTATGCGCTGTTCCCCAACATGACCGTGCGCGGCAACATTGCCTACGGCCTGGAAATGGAGAAGCTACCGGCCGGTGAAATCCGCCAGCGTGTGGATGCGGTGCTCGAGACCGCGCAACTCGGCCAGCTCGCCAACCGCCGCCCGGACCAGCTTTCCGGTGGCCAGCGTCAGCGCGTCGCCCTGGCACGCGCGCTGGTCAAGCGCCCGCGTGTGCTGCTGCTGGACGAACCCCTCGGTGCGCTGGACAAGAAGCTGCGCGAGAAGATGCAGCTGGAACTCAAGCGTCTGCAGCACGAGAGCGGCATCACGTTCATCATGGTCACCCACGACCAGGAAGAAGCCCTGGTCATGTCCGACCGCATGGCCGTGCTGCGCGACGGCAAGGTCTGCCAGTGCGGCAGCCCCAGCGAACTCTACGAGAACCCGGGCAGCCGCTTCGTCGCCGACTTCATCGGCGTCAGCAACCTGATCGAGGGCCGCCGCGTGGGCACAAATCGCCTGCAGGCGGGCGACCAAGTGCTGAACATCGAGACCACCGCCGAGTCGAGCCCGGAGAGCGTGACCCTGGCGCTGCGCCCGGAGCGCCTGCGCGTGCTCACCGATGCCACGCCGGCCACCGACAACCAGATCCAGGGCCAGGTGGCGGAAGTTGCCTACCACGGCCTGGACACCAACCTGCACGTGAATACGGCGCTGTCCAGCAAGCCGCTGATCGTCCGCGTGCCGTCGTCTGACTACGACTTCTTGCGCCTCGCCGCCGGCATGCCGGTGCGCCTGGGCTGGGATGCGCGGCACGGCCGCGTGCTGACTCACTGATTGCTTCAAGAACAAGATCGACAGGAGAGCACCATGAGTAGTGAACGCAAGGTCATCGCATTCTTCCCCGAGGCCGCCTATGGCCCGGCCCTCAATTCCGTCGGCATCGCCCAGGCCTGCGAGGCGCTGGGGCACAAGGCGGTGTTCCTCACCGACCCGGGGATGACCGGGGTGTACGCCGCCTATGGCTTCGAGGAGCATTACGTGAACATGTCCGAGCCGATGCCGGCCGAGGAGATGGCGCGCTACTGGACCGACTTCATCAACGGCCACATCCCCAACTTCCGCAAGGCGCCCATCGACCAGCTCGACAACTATGTGAAGGAGTGCTGGGAGGCCATCGTCTCCACCGCCAAGTGGGCGCAGAAGGAGCTGCCGGCGATCCTCGACAAGATCAAGCCGGACCTGATCTGCGTGGACAACGTGATTCTCTTCCCGGCCATCAAGCACTACGGCAAGCCCTGGGTGCGGATCATCTCCTGCTCGGAGAACGAGGTGCACGACCCGGACATCCCGCCGTACCTGTCGGGCATGAGCGTGGACGACAAGGACGGCCACGCGCGCTTCCAGAAGCGCTTCGAGGAAGTGATCGCGCCGATCCATGCCGACTTCAATGACTTCCTCGCCCAGTGCGGCGAGCGGCCGTATCCGCTGGGCGTGTTCTTCGAAGAGTCGCCCTACATGAACCTGCTGCTGTACCCGGACCCGGTGAAGTTCCAGCGCCGCCACCCGCTGCCGGCGCGGCAGTTCCACTACCTGCAGGGTTGCGTGCGCACCGACAAGCCGTATGAGATTCCGCAGTTCAAGGCACACAACGACAAGCCGCTGCTGTACGTCAGCTTCGGCAGCCTGGGCTCGGGCGACGTCGAGCTACTCAAGCGCCTGGTCAACACCATCGGCAAGCTGCCGTACCGCGCGCTGTTCAACGTCGGCGAGCACGTGGAGAAGTACACCGACCTGCCGGACAACGTGATCGTCTCCAACTGGTATCCGCAGCCCTCGGTGATCGCTCAGGTCGACGGGGTGATCCACCATGGCGGCAACAACAGCTTCACCGAGTGCCTGTTCTTCGGTAAGCCGGCCATCGTCATGCCCTACGTCTGGGACGGCCACGACAACGCCATGCGCGCCCAGGAAAGCGGCCACGGCCTGCGCATGGACCGCTACGACTGGAGCGAGGAAGACCTGGCGCGCAACATCGCCCAGCTGCTGGGCGATGAGCTGATGCAGGAGCGCCTGGCGCGCACCAGCGACTACATGCGCTCGCGCAAGGGGCCGGAAGACGCCGCGCGCATCCTCGACCAACTGATGGGCGGCAAGGCGGTGAACCATGCCTGAGTCCTTCTTTAATGGAGCGTCCAGCGCGCCGCACATTCGCGGTGCCCGCACGTACGACGACCTGGTGGACTGGGGCGTGCAGTCCGATGCGCTGGAAGGCGTGTCGCATTCCAGCGGCCGCCTGTTGTTCAAGGGACCGAACAACAGCCCCGAGACCGGCCTGTGGGTCTGCACCCCTGGCCGCTGGCGGCTGTCGATCCCGCGCGACGAGTTGTGCCACTTCGTATCCGGCCGCGCCACCTACCGCTCCGACGCGGGCGAGGTGGTCGAGGTCGAGCCCGACACCCTGGTGCTGTTCCCGGCTGGCTGGACTGGCGAATGCACCGTGCACACCACCATTCGCAACCTCTACATGTTGGCCTGACCTGGAGGACTCGTAGGGCGCATAACGCCCCAAGCGTTATCCGCCGTCGATCCTGCGCCGAACCCCTCGGCGGATAACCGCAAGCGGTTATTCGCCCTACGCCTTATCCGGCCGCCCGTGTGGGTGGCCATTGTTGGAGAAAGACATGAAGACCCCCGTTATCCACCGCCCGCTGCAAGTCACCGAACTCAAGGACTGGGGCGTGATCCCGACCATGCTGGAGGGCGAGTCCCACGTTAGTGGCGTGGTGCTGCACAAGGGGCCCGAAGGCCAGTCCGAATGCGGCATCTGGCACTGCACGCCAGGCAAGTGGTTCTGCCACGTGACCAGCGACGAGTTCTGCCACTTCCTCGAAGGCCGCTGCACCTACGTCCACGAGTCCGGCGAGGTGATCGAGATCGAGCCGGACACCGCGGCCTTCTTTCCCAAGGATTGGAAGGGCGTGTGCACCGTGCACGAGACCATCAAGAAGGTCTACATGATCCGGTGATGCCATGAACCTGCCCTGCGAAACCACCCGCGCTGCCGCCCGCGAGACTTTCCTCGCGAGCGGCGGCCTGGCCGGCGCGGCCATCACTGCGCTACCGGCGGATGCCTCGGCGAGGCGCTACTTCCGCGTCGATGGCAGGGGCCTGCTGCTGATGGACTCGCCACCCGGCGCCGAGCCGCTGGCACCCTACCTGCGGGTGGCGCAATTGCTGCGCGACTGCGGGCTGTCGGCGCCCGGCGTGCTGGCGGCCGACCGCGAGCTGGGCCTGGCGCTGATCGAGGACTTCGGCGACGCCACCTACACTCGGTTGCTCGCCGCCGGCCACAGTGAGATGGAGCTATACCGTCTCGCCGTGGACTCCCTGGTACGCCTGCACCGTGCCGGCCCGCAAGCGGCCGAAGGCGTGCCGGCCTACGACGGGCAGAAGCTGGCGGACGAGGCGGCGTTGTTCATCGACTGGTACGCGCCATTGCTGGTGGGCGAAAAGGCTGCCGCGCTGGTTCGCGAGCGCTACCTGGCAGAGTTCGCGGTGCTCTGGCGCGACGTCTCGATGCGCCGCGAAGTGCTGGTGCTGCGCGACTACCACGTTGACAACCTGATGCTGCTGGAGGGCAGGGCAGGGGTGGCGGCGTGCGGCCTGCTGGACTTCCAGGACGCACTGTTCGGCGCGCCGGCCTACGACCTCATGTCCCTGCTTGAAGACGCGCGCCGCGATATTCCCGAAACGCTGCGCGTGACCCTGCTCACCCATTACCTCAGCCAGCGCCCGGAAGTGGACGGCCGGCGCTTCATGGCCGATCTCCAGGTGCTCGCCGCGCAGCGCCACGCCAAGGTGCTGGGCATCTTCGTGCGCCTGGCCAAACGCGATGGCAAGCACGGTTACCTCAAACACCTGCCGCGCGTGCTGCGCCTGTTCCAGCGCGCGCTCGACAACGAGCACCTGCGTTCGCTGGCGGCACTGCTCGATTCCCATCTGCCGAACTGGCGGCAGCCGCTGGAGAGCGACGTGATCGCCCAGCGTCTGGCCTCATCCGAGTCCCTGCGGAGTATTCCATGACCGGCTTTCACGTTGATCTGCCCCTGCGTTTCATCGGCCCGCATTACCAGGGCGTGGCGACGCAGCGCGTGCGCGACATCATCAACCCCGCCGACCTGACCATGGTCGGCCGCATTGCCCTGTGCGATGCGCAGGACGTAGACGCTGCCATCGACGCGGCCAATGCCGCCCAGCGCGAGTGGAAACGCGTGGACGCGAAGTCCCGCGCGGCGATCCTTCATCAACTGGCGAATACCATCGAGACCGACCAGGCCACCCAGCGCGAAGTGGCACGGCTGATGACCCTGGAAATGGGCAAACCCTTCCCCGAGGCCATGGGCGAGCTGGCCAACTGCGCGCCGATCTTCCGCTACTACGCCGAAATGGCCCGCGACGAGGCCGGCAAGGTGGCCGGGACCACGCAGCTCGGTTCGTTCCAGCATGTGCGCTACGAACCCTATGGCGTGAGCGTGCACATCATGCCGTTCAACTTCCCCATCCTGCTGATGTGCTGGACCCTGGCGGCCTCGCTGGCCGCCGGCAACGCCTGCATCGTCAAGCCGGCGGAAAGCACCACCTTGTGCACGCTGAAATTCATGGAGCACTTCAAGGTGCTGCCGACGGGCATGGTCAGTTGCGTGCCGGGCGATGCCAGCACCGCGCAGCGACTGGTGCAGTCCGAGCGTACCCACGCCGTGGCCTTCACCGGCAGCGTGGCAGCGGGCAAGGCGGTGGCCGTAGCCTGCGCCGAGCGGATGAAGCCGGCGGTGATCGAGGCCGGCGGCAGCGACCCGATGATCATCTCCCGCCACGCGCCGCTGGAAGTGGCGGCGGCCGGCGCGGTGACCGCGGCCTTCCATCTGACGGGGCAGATCTGCACCTCGGCGGAGCGCTTCTTCGTGGTTGACGAGATTCACGATGAGTTCGTCGCGCGCTTCGCCGAGCGCACCCGCGCACTGCGCATCGGCCATGGGCTGGAACGCTCGGAGATCGGCCCGCTGGTCAGCGAAGCGGCCCGCGCCAAGGTGATTCGCCTGGTGGACGACGCCGTGGCCAAGGGCGCCACGCTGGTCTGCGGCGGGCGTATTCCGCCGCAATTCCCGGTGGGCTGGTACTTTGAGCCGACCATCCTCACCGACGTCACCCCGGCCATGGCGATCTTCCACGAGGAGTGCTTCGGTCCGGTGGCGGCAATCTGCAAGGTAAAGGATTTCGACGAGGCCGTGCGGCTGGCCAACGATTCACCCTTCGGCCTGGGCGCCTCGCTGTTCTCCACCGACCTGGCCGAGGCCATGGAAGCGGCGGACCGCCTGGAAGCGGGTATGGTCTGGGTGAACAACCCGCTGATCGATAACGATGCGCTGCCGTTCGGTGGCTGGAAAATGTCCGGCATGGGCCGCGAACTGGGCCGCCAGGGCCTGGATGCGTTCCGCCGCTCGAAGATGGTGATCATCGACCACCAGCCGCAGATTCATTCCTGGTGGTATCCCTATAGCGACGAAGTGTTCTACCCGGGCTGATCTGATCCTCAATGAGATCAGGCCGTGGCGCGGCCGAGCCTTTGCAGCAGCCGCGCCTTCACCTCGGGCCATTCGCTGTCGATGATGCTGAAGCGCACCGAGTTGCGCTTGCGGCCATCGGGCATGATGCGTTCATGCCGGACGATGCCTTCCTGCACTGCGCCCAGGCGCAGGATGGCGGCGCGGGACTTCTCGTTCAGCTCGTCGGTGGTGAACTGCACGCGCACGCAGTCGAGTGCCTCGAAGGCGTAGGTGAGCAGCAGGAGCTTGGCCTCGGTGTTGATCGGCGTGCGCTGCGCCGATAGCGCAAGCCAGGTGTGGCCGATCTCCAGCTTGCGGTTGGCGCGGTCGACCTTCCAGAAGCGGGTGCTGCCGACGATTTTGCCTGTGCGCCGGTCGAGGATGGCAAAGGGCAGGACAGTGCCGTCCTCCTGGCCCTTTTCGGCCTTGGCGATGTAGCTGTCGACGGTATCCGGGCCGGGCACCACGGTGACCTTGAGGTTCCACAGCTCGCCGTCGGCGGCGGCATCGAGGAGGGCCTGAGCGTGTTCGGCGCGCAGGGGCAGGAGTTCGACGTGCTGGCCGGTCAGGTGCGGGCAGGTGAGGGCGGGCATGCTCTTGGGCTCTGGTGGAGTGCGATCACAGGCTACCGGATGCCGTCGTATTTCTGTAGGAGCGGGCCATGAGCGCGATCGCGCGCATCAGCAGGTGGTGTTTGCCGGAGGGATGGATAGCATCGCTTGGATTTCGCGCACAAGGTCCTCTACTACTGGGATAGTCCTGTGCTGGGCCCAGCCCTCTCCCCCCGCCCTGGCTACGCGCCCCGCTCCGAAGGGAGAAGGAGCTGTCCGTGCCGGCTGATGCCATGGATTCCTCCTGCACCGACCGGTCCCCTCTCCCTTCAGGGAGAGGGTTAGGGAGAGGGAAGTGCAAGGCACTTACTACCTGCGTAGGAGCGGACTTCGTCCGCGATCGGGTCGGACGTGCGCCGGGGTTACCTGTTCTCACGCATGCCTGATCTGCAGGTCCTTGATCACGCACACGGAAGCATCGGTGGCGAGCGTCGTCGCACTGAAGTCGATCTGGTTGTAGACCCCGCCATGGAAATCGAAGATCCGTGCCGCCCAACTGGCATCCAGGGTCATGGGCGCCACGTTGGAGGTGCGTCCGTTGCAGCTGGCCTGGACCGTCAGCGTCAGGTTGGACGTGGCGCGGACCAGAATGTCGAAATCCGCCCCCAGGGGCACGCTGTCCAGCACCGTGCTGTTCACCGGCGTCTCCTGGTTGAAGCTCTGGCGAAAGCCCATGGTCAGCTTGCCTTTCTGCCAGAACACCTTGAGCAATGGGCTGTCATCGTCCTTCACATGCATCTGTGCGATCACCACCTTTTGCGCCGAGTTGACCTGGGTGACGGCCATCCGCTGGCGGTTGACGTGCTCGGTGGCGCTGCTCAGCGCCCAGTAGATGGGCTCCTTCCACTCGCAGCGGGTGCGGTGCACGCTCTTGCTGGCTGCGCCCAGGGTCGGTGCGGTGAGGCGCAGGCTGCCGTCGGGCAAGCGCGTCACCAGTTCGGGGTATTGCTCCAGCGCTTGCGGGCCGGGCAGCTCGATGGCCAGGGTGTCGGTGGGCGTCTTGCCAACGGGCAGGGCGATGTTCAGGTTGTCGATGTTCACGGTCATACCAGGCACTCCTGCTGCGGTGGGGGTGCTGGTTTTGACCGGGCAGGGTTTCACCGCCATCGAAATTTCGGCTGAGCGGTCATGGTCGCCGCACTTGCAGGGAGCATCGTTGCAGGAGCGAGGGGACGCCCAGTCTTGCTCGCGAACAGTTTTCCCCGCACCAGCGCTGCCAGGCGGTTCGCGAGCAAGCTCGCTCCTACAAAGGTGTGGCAGCGCTTGGCGCCTGATCAGAGGCGGACGCGCGCCACCGGGCCGTCCATGGACAGTTGCGTCCCGTAGGGCTCGGAGAGCGCGGCGAAGCGCTGCAGGATCGCCTGTGCATGCTCGCCCTCGGCCAGGCGCGGGCGGCCACGGCGGTGCACCGCTTCGCCCAGGCCCAGGCTCACCGGGTGCAGTTCGATTCCGGTGAGGCGGCGGCCGTCGAACTGGCAGACCGGCACCAGGCTCTCCCAGAAGCGCGCATCGGAGGGGAAGCTGCGGGTGTCGTTCTGGGTGCGCTGCAGGAACACCTTCGACGGCGTCTGGTTGCGGTCCACGCGAAATTGCTCATAGCTGTCCACCGGCAGGCGTTCCACCAGCTCGTTCTGGCCGATGAAGTTGCCCAGGCTGTAGAAGATCGGTTTGCCGTTGTAGATCTCCATGCCGCGCAGCAGGTGCGGGCCGTGGCCGACCACGATGTCGACGCCGGCATCGATCATGCGCCGCGCCACCGGCTGGATGAATTCGGCGGCCACTTCCAGGTTCCATTCCCCGGTCGCATCGTGGCCCAGCTCATGGGCATGGATGCTCAGCACCACCACGTCGGACAGCGTCCGCGCTTCCTCGACCCAGCGCAGGATGTCGTCCATGTCCTTCTTGCGCGGCAGGGTGCGCAGGCGCGAGGACTCGCCCTGGCGGAACAGCAGCGGGGTGAAGGGGCCGAACACCGCCAGCGACGGGTCGGGGATCGGATGGGCGAAGCCCAGGTCGACCGCGCCCTGGTAGAGGCGGTCCAAGCCGAGGCTGGCGATGATGCCGCGCATGGCTTCCATCTGTGCGCCGTCGAGCTGGTGCACGGTGTCGTAGCGCAGCGGATTCAGGCCGGGGCGGCCGGGCATGTCGCGGGTCTGCTCGCTGGCTTCCTGACCCTTGCCGAAGGTGGAGGTGCAGGCCAGCAGCGAGACGGTGCCCGCGGGCTTGGTGCAGTACACCGGGCGGCGGGCTTCCTCGAGGTTGCGGCCGGTGCCGGCGTACAGCAGTTCGCGTTTGTCCAGTTGGGCGTGGGCAGCATGCAGGCCGGAGATGCCGTAGTCGAGGCTGTGGTTGTTGGCCGTGGAGAACAGGTCGAAGCCGCCGTCCACCAGTTCGTCGAGCACCCAGGACGGCGCGCCGAAGTGCGAGCCGCCGCTTTCCAGCACGGCGTCGCCCTGGAAGTCGTTGGGCAGCACTTCCAGGTTGGTGAAGCTGACGTCGGCGCCGCGCAGCAGGTCGAACAGCGGGCGCAGGGTTTCGTCTTCGCGGCTGTTCAGGCGGCGCTGCAGGATGCTGTCGCCGGTCAACGCAATCTTCATGGTCCACCTCATCGTTGGGGAGTCGCTGATGGCGGCGGACTTTAGGGCAATGCGCGGCGGCGGTCGGCTGAATCCTGGGTATTGCAATAGCCGTCGGTTATCACCCACGGGCAGTACCCCGGTGGCGCTTCCATTCTGGCTATGGGCATCACTTTTTTTCAGAAGTCAGCGTTGTGACAGCGCTCTTACCATGCCACCGCCTCCCGGCCCTCGAGCCGCGGAGCAGGGGTGGCACGGCTTGCCGTGACCAGCACGATCCAGGCGGAGAGCAGCATGAGAAAAACAATAACCGGCGCCGCAGGCTTCAGGCCGCACGCGCTGGCGCTGGCGACCAGCATGGCCCTTGGCGGGGCATCTTCGGCTCAGGCAGTGAGCTTCAACGTGGGGGAAATCGAGGGTCGCTTCGACTCGACCCTGTCCATCGGCGCGAGCTGGGCAATGGACAGCCCGGACAAGAAGTTCATCGGCACCCGCAACGGCGGCACGGCGTCCAGCCAGACCTCCGATGACGGCCGACTGAACTTCAAGAAGGGCGAGACCTTCTCCAAGATCTTCAAGGGGCTGCATGACCTGGAGCTGAAATATGGCGACAGCGGCCTGTTCCTGCGTGGCAAGTACTGGTACGACTTCGAACTGAAGGACGAGCACCGCCCCCTCTACGACATCGACGACAGCGGTCGCGATACCGCTGCCCAGTCCTCCGGTGCCGAGCTGCTCGATGCGTTCCTCTACCACAATTACAACATCCGCGACCTGCCGGGCACCGTGCGCCTGGGGCGCCAGGTGGTGAGCTGGGGCGAGAGCACCTTCATCCAGAACGGCATCAACTCGATCAACCCGGCGGACGTTGCCGCGCTGCGCCGCCCCGGTTCCGAGGTGAAGGAAGCGCTGATCCCGGTGAGCATGCTGTATTTCAACCAGGGGCTCACCGATACCCTGTCCATGGAAGCCTTCTACCAGCTGGAGTGGGAGAAGACCGTGCCGGACAACTGCGGCACCTTCTTCGGCAGCGACGTGGCCGCCAAGGGCTGCGACATCAACATGGCGGTGAACGGCAGCGACTTCGACCGCGACATCGACGGCACCGGCATCAAGGGCGGCTACGGCTACGTGCCACGCACCAAGGACCACGACGCCCGCGACGGCGGCCAGTTCGGCGTGGCGCTGCGCTGGATGGTTAACGACACCGAGTTCTCCGCCTACGCGATGAACTACCACAGCCGCACGCCGACCAGTAACTGGGTGGTGGGCAAGGGCGCGCTTGCCGACCCGGTGGGCGGCCTGATCGGGCAGGGCGGTGTGAGCACCGCGCGCTGGTACCTGGACTACCCCGAGGACATCCGCCTCTACGGCCTGGGCTTCAACACCACCTGGGGCAGCACCGCGGTGCAGGGCGAGATCAGCTACCGGCCGAACATGCCCCTGGGCATCAACTCCAGCGACGTTTCCGGCGCCGCTACGCTCGGCTCCGCAGCGACCAGCCCGCTGGTCAACGGCGGCCTGCCGATCTTCTCCAGCGGCTGGGCGGATTCGAGCTACGGCTCGCTGATCCAGGGCTACAAGCGCATGCCCTATACCCAGGCGCAGATGACCTTCACCAACACTTTCGACCAGATTCCGGTGATCGCCGCCGAACGCCTGACCCTGGTCGGCGAGATCGGCTTCGGCCATATCGGCGACCTGGGTTCCACCGATGGCTCGGACCTGCGCTTCGGCCGCAGCAGCGTGTACGGCAACGGCGAGCTGGCCAGCGCTGGCAGCTCGGCGCTGCTGGGGCTGTCGGGCAACGCAATCTGCCAGAAGGTGGTCAACACCGCCAACCCTGGCCAGTGCGACGACAAGGGCTTCTACACCCAGAACTCCTGGGGTTACCGGGTACGCGCGGGGCTGGAATACAACGACCTGATCGGCGGTGTCTCGCTGCGCCCGAACCTGGCCTTCTCCCACGACGTGGAAGGCTACGGCCCGACCTTCAACGAGGGCGACAAGTCGGTCAGCGTCGGCGTCGATGCCGAGTACCTGAGCCGCTACACCGCCAGTATCAGTTACACCGATTACTTCGGCGGCGATTACAACGTCAACACCGACCGCGACTTCCTCGCCGTCAGCCTGGGCGTCAGCTTCTGATGCCTATCCGTCCCAGAGGTACAAGCATGAACAACACGCAATGGTTGCAGGCGGGCTGCCTGACGCTCAGCCTGCTCGCCGGGCAGGTCATGGCCGCGGTCGGTGCCGACCAGGCCGCGCGCCTGGGCAATGAACTCACGCCCATCGGCGCGGAAAAGGCAGGCAACGCCGACGGCAGCATCCCGGCCTGGACCGGTGGCCTGGCGCCGAACGCCGGCAAGGTCGATGCCGGTGGTTTCCTCGCCGATCCGTACGCGGCCGACAAACCGCTGTTCACCATCACCGCGCAGAATGCCAGCCAGTACCAGGACAAGCTGACGCCGGGCCAGCTGGCAATGTTCCAGCGCTTCCCCGAGACGTACCGCATCCCCGTCTACCCGAGCCACCGCAGCGCCAGCTACCCGCAGGCGGTGATCGACGCGGCGAAGAAGAATGCCACCGCCACCTCGCTGGCCGAGGGCGGCAACGGGCTGAACAATTTCAGCATGACCGTGCCGTTCCCGATCCCGCAGAACGGCCTGGAAGTCATCTGGAACCATGTCACCCGCTACCGTGGCAACGCGATGCTGCGCACCACCGCGCAAATGAACCCCCAAGCCAACGGTGCCTACACCATCAGCTACATGAAGGAGCAGTTCGCCTTCCCGTTCGGGCTCAAGGACTACGACCCGGCGAAAATGGACAACATCCTCTACTACTTCCGCCAGGAGATTCTTTCGCCGCCGCGCCGGGCGGGCAGCGTGATGCTCGTGCTGGAGACCATCGACCAGGTCAAGGAACCGCGCATGGCATGGATGTACAACGCCGGCCAGCGCCGCGTGCGCCGCGCCCCGCAGGTGGGCTACGACAGCCCCGGCGCGGAAGGCATGCGTACCTACGACGACTTCGACATGTTCAACGGCGCGCCGGATCGCTACGACTGGAAACTGGTGGGCAAGCAGGAGCTGTACATCCCGTACAACAGCTTCGCGCTCGACTCGCCAACGTTGAAATACGACGACATCGTCAAGCCTGGCCACCTGAATCCGGATCACACCCGCTACGAGCTGCACCGGGTGTGGCACGTAGTGGCGACCCTGAAGCCGGGCCAGCGCCACATCTACAGCAAGCGTGACCTGTACATCGACGAGGACAGCTGGCAGATCGCCGAGGCCGACGCCTACGACGGTCGCGGCAACCTCTGGCGCGTGTCCGAGGGCCATGCACGGCCGTTCTACGACCAGCAGTTCACCTGGCTGACGGCGGAGACGCACTATGACGTGCTGTCCGGCCGCTACACGGTATCCGGCCTGCGCAACGAGGAGAAGAGCAGCTACGACTTCGCCGTGCAGTCGAGCAGCAATGACTTCACCCCCAACGCCTTGCGCGCCACGGGCATCCGCTGACGGCGGGCTCTATTGGCACTCCCCGGCGCTCCTTGTGTTCATTCAGCGGCCTTCGGGCCGCTTTTTTCGCCTTTTACACCTTCTCTCCAGCCATGGCTGCGCGCCCCGCTCCGAAGGGAGTGGGAGCCATTCGGCGTGCTCTGATGCTCCGAGCTGACCAGCCGGCTTTGAAGTCGGCCCAGGCTGAGGACAGCTCCCTCTCCCTTCAGGGAGAGGGTTAGGGAGAGGGCGGGCCAGCGTTCTTCCAGATCATTCGCGAGCTCGCTCCCACAAAATAACGTTCGATGCGACCGGACAGTCCGCTCCCGTTTACCAACCGTTACTCACGCCGGCCCCGATTTTGCTTTATGGTCCGAGCTGTTACCGATCCCCGAGCCGACGACCACTCCATGAAGTTGCATCAACTGCGCGCCATCGTCGCGATCTGCGAGAGCGGAAGCATCCAGGAAGCTTCACGCCTGCTGCACATCTCCCAGCCCGCCCTGTCCAAGAGCATCAAGGAGCTGGAGGCCGAGTTGGGCGTGCCGCTGCTGGTGCGCTCCAACCGTGGCATCACCGCGACCGAATACGGCGAGCGCCTGGTGCGCCGTGCCCGTCTGGTGGTGGAAGAAGTGCGCCGCGCGCGGGACGAGATCGAGACACTGAAGGGCGCCATGGATGGACGAGTGGCCATCGGCGTGTCACCGGTAACGCCCAGCCAGCAATTCGCCGCCAGCCTGCTGCGTTACCGCAAGCGCTACCCCAAGGTGCAGTTGCAGATCAGTGAGCTGCGCCCGGCCAAGTTGCTCGAAGGTCTGCGCGAAGGCCAGCTGGACCTCGTGCTGACCTCGCAGCCGGCCTCGCGCAACGTCGACGGCTTTCACTGGCAGGAGCTCTACGCCCAGCCCACCACACTGGCGGTGCGCAAGGGCCACCCGCTGCGCCACGCGCGCTCGTTGCACGAGTTGCTCGATGAGGAATGGCTGGTGCCCGATTCGCTGGATGTCTCCCTCGCCGGGCAGATGTTCGAGCAGTACCAGGTACGCCACCCCGAGCGCGTCATCGAGTGCGCCTCGGTGGTGCTCTACGCGGAACTGGCAGCCAATACCGATGCGGTGAGCTTCTGGTCGCGGCGAGTGTTCGACCTGCCGATCATCTCCGGAACCCTCGATGCGCTGGACATCGCCGAAACCGTGCCGGGCACCGACATCTCGCTGGTCTGCCGCCCGCCGGAACTGATGACGCGAGAGGCGCAGACCCTGGTGGATGAGCTGGTCTACGCCTTCAAGGGCCCGCACCTGCGCAAGGCCGACTGATCCGGGAGCAGTCCCACATGGCGAGCAGGCGTCGATAACCAGCCTTGATAAGCATGCGCGAAGGTCATTATTCAGCGTATCGCGCGTGGGGCATCCTGCCGGCCACAACAGAACAATGAGCAGGATGCGGCATGAGTCAGCAGCCCCTTTCGCAGCACCCGACAGTCGAAAGACTATTCGCTTCCCAGGAAGCTTTCGCCCGGATTCGCCGGGACCTTCACCAGCATCCCGAGCTGGGCTTCGAGGAAGCTCGCACCGCCTCCATCGTCGCCGGTTACCTGCGCGAGTGGGGTTATGAAGTCCATGAAGGTGTGGGCGGCACCGGTGTGGTCGGCGTCCTGCGCCAGGGCAGCAGCGCGCGCAGCATCGGCATCCGCGCCGACATGGATGCACTGCCCATCGACGAAGCCAGCGGCGTGCCCTACGCCAGCCAGCACGCCGGCCGCATGCACGCCTGCGGGCACGACGGCCACACCGCCATCCTGCTCTGCGCCGCCCGCGACCTGGCTGAGCAGCGCAACTTCGACGGCACGCTCAACCTGATCTTCCAGCCTGCCGAGGAAACCCTGGGCGGCGCCGTGGCGATGATGGACGACGGCTTGTTCGAGCGCTTCCCCTGCGATGCGGTGTACGCGCTGCACAACGCGCCGGGCCTGCCGGTGGGCTGCTTCCTGACTCGCGAAGGCGCGCTGACCGCATCGTCGGACCGCGTATCGATCCGCCTGACCGGGGTCGGCGGCCATGGTGCCATGCCACACCTGACCCGTGACCCGATAGTTGCTGCCGCCGAACTGGTGCTGGCGCTGCAGAGCATCGTCGCGCGCAACGTGCCGTCTACCGAAGTGGGGGTGGTGACCGTGGGCATGCTCAAGGCGGGGGAGGCGGCCAACGTCATTCCCGACCATGCCGACCTGCGCCTGAGCGTGCGTGCTACCAAGCCTGAGGTGCGTGAGCTGCTCAAGCGGCGTATCGGCGAAATCAGCCGTGGCGTCGCCGCTGCGCACGGCATGGAGCTGCAGTACGAATACGAGGAACTGGTGCCGGTGCTGGTCAATACGCCGGAAGAAACCCGCCTCGCACGTCAGGTGCTGAGCGAGCTGGTCGGCCCGCAGCGGCTGCTCTCCGAGATCCCCTCGGGCTTCCTTGGCAGCGAGGATTTCGCCTGGATGCTGGAGCGCCGCCCTGGCTGTTACATCGCCCTGGGCAACGGCAACAGCGGCCCCAGCGGCTGCATGGTCCACAACCCCGGCTACGACTTCAACGACGGCGCCATTCCCTTCGGCGCCGCGCTCTGGGTGCGACTGGTGGAGACTTCGCTGTCGAAAGGAGGGCAGGCATGAAACAGCGCACCGTAGTCCTCATTCTGCTGATGCTGGTGATGGTCATCAGCGTGCTGGACAAGACCATCTTCGCCTTCGCTGGCGCGCAGATCATTGACGAGCTGAAGCTCTCGCCGACCGAGTTCGGCTTCATCGGCAGTGCGTTCTTCTTCCTCTACTCGATCTCCGGCGTGCTGGTGGGCTTCCTCGCCAACCGCTTCCCGACACGCTGGATTCTCGCCGGCATGTCAGTGGTGTGGATGGCCTCGCAACTGCTGGTAGCGCTGTCCAGCGGCTTCGCCGCACTCGTCGCCGGGCGCCTGTTGCTGGGAGCCGGCACCGGACCGGGCACGGCGGTGACGCAACACGCCTGCTTCAAGTGGTTCGGCCCGAAGGAGCGCGTGCTGCCCTCGGCGCTGATCCAGGTATCGATCATGCTCGGCGCGGTGCTCGGCGCGCTGAGCCTGCCGCTGGCGATCCAGCACTTCGGCTGGCGCACGGCGTATTTCCTGCTGGCGGTACTCGGGCTGGGCTGGCTCGTCGTATGGCTGATCCTTGGCCGCGAAGGGCATCAGACCGAGGAGGAGGGGCCAGGTTCGTCGCTGCGCCTGCCATACAGCCGCCTGCTGCTCAACCGCAGTTTCGTCTGGATCACCCTCATGGGCTTCCTCAGCTACCTGCCCACCGCGCTGGTGTACAGCTGGGTGCCGGTCTACCTGCAGAAAGGCCAGGGCATGACGCCCATGCAGTCGGGCTATACCGTGATGGTGGTAACGGTTGGGGTGATCCTCGCCAACCTCCTGCTGTCCACGCTGTCGCAACGGGCAATGAAACGTGGCGCCTCGGTGCAGCGCGCCATGGTGCTGCCGCCGATGGCCTGCGCGGCGGTCGCTGGTGTTGCCTTCTGCGCGCTGACCCTGCTGCACGGCGAGCGCCTGGCGATCCTGGTGCTCTACGCCCTGGGTGCGATCCTGGTAAACGTCCTGCCCACCTTCTGCAACACCCTGGTCGCCTACATCGCCCCGAGTGCGCAACGCGGCTCGATGCTGGCGATCCATATCGGCGGCATGACCAGCGCCGGCATGCTTGCGCCCTGGATTGTCGGCCAACTGGTCGAGTTGCGCGGCGGCGACATCGCCCATGGCTTCGAGACGGCGCTCGGCCTGTTCGGCGTGCTCACCGTGGTCGGCGCCGTACTCGGCTGCCGGATCATTGCCCCCGAGCGAACCCGCCAGGCCCTGCAGGGCGAGTACAGCGAAGCCCCGCTGCCCGGCGCTGTCGGCCACGCCTGATATCCCCCGAAGGGCCCGCACTGCGGGCCCCGCAAAAACCTGATCATCCGGAGTGGTGATGAACCCGTCTGCCTGCTTTTCCCAGAGCTACGCCGAAGCGCGTGGCAAGTTCCTCGCTGCCTGCCTGTCCGCCGGGCTGGCCGTCGAATCCCACCGTCATCCATTGACCGGCCGGGATGGCGAACCGCTCGCCCTGGACGTGGCACGCAGTGGACCGCGCGATGCGCAGAACCTGCTGATCATCAGTAGCGGCTGCCACGGCGTGGAAGGCTTCTGCGGTTCGGCGGTGCAGGTCGCGCTGCTCAGTGACCCCGATTGGCTGGAGCAATGTGCCCAGGCGGATTGCGCGGTGCTCTACCTGCATGCGGCAAATCCCTACGGTTTTTCCTGGTGGCGGCGCTGGACCCATGAGAACGTCGACCTCAACCGCAACTTCATCGATTTCTCCCAGCCGCGCCAGCGCAACCAGGCCTACGGGGCGCTCGACCCGATCCTTGTTCCGCGCCGCTGGCCCTCCCTTGCCAGCCACTTGCGCCTGCTGCGCTACGCCATGCGCCACGGCCGTAAACAGCTGCAGGCGGCGATTGCCAGCGGTCAGGACAGTCATCCCAAGGGCCTGTTCTATATCGGTGATCAACCGACCTGGAGCAACCGGGCGGTGCGCCAGGTGTTGCGCCAGCATGGCCGGAACTGTTCGCGGATCGGCTGGATCGACCTGCATACCGGCCTTGGCCCCAAGGGCCACGGAGAACGCATCTACGTGGGCGCGAACGATGCACAATCGCTGGCGCGCACCCGCCGCTGGTGGGGCGATGAAGTAACGTCGTCGTACAAGGGCGAGTCGGTGTCGGTCCCGCTCAAGGGGCTGATGGTCCTTGCCGCGGCCAGCGAATGCCCGCAGGCGGAGTTGACCGCCATTACGCTGGAGTACGGCACGCTGTCCGGGCTGCGGGTGCTCAAGGCGCTACGCGCGGACCAGTGGCTGGCAAACAACCCAGGGGTATCGAAGCAGAAAGTCCTGCGTATCCGCCGCCAGTTGCGCGACGCCTTCTACGTGGATGAGGACGGCTGGAAACGTCGGGTGCTGGAGCAGGCCGGGGAAGCTGCGCGACAAGCCCTCGCCGGGTTGGGCGAGGCTCAGGCGGCGCCGGCTCGCGCATCCAGGTAGCAGATCGTGTTGCGCGGCTGCCCGATGAGCCGGATCAGCGGCCGGGCAGCATCGGCGTCAGGTGGAGGATGTTCAGCAGGTGCGGAACGCGCAGCGGGTAGCAGGCCTGCAGGCGCACGCGCGCCTCGGAGAGGGTCATCTGGCGGGAAAACGAGCGCAGCACGGTCTTGCCCAGGCAGTGACCGTCCTGAAAATGCACGAGGAATTCATTCATGGCGAAGCGACAACGAGGAAACACGCACGAGATGGCGCACAGGGCGCGAATAATAGCGACTTCGATGCGTTCATCGTTGCCATAAGTCATCCTTTGCAGGAACTGTCCGACGGAACGCTCGTTCCGCCACCGGCCGTACCGACGACCGGCGGCGTCGGAAAAAGCCTATAGCCCGGAAGCATGCTCGTAAGAGTAGTCCAGGCGCAGCACGTTGTAGTCCAGTCGCATGCCGAAGGCGTGCATGAAGAAGGCTTCCAGCTGCAGCTCCAGCGAGCGCGAGGTCAGCGTCGCCAGACGTGCGCCCTGGCGGCGCGTGCGGCGGTTCACTGCGGTGAACTCTTCGTGGACTATGCCCTGGGAGGACGGGTCGGCAATCAGACGATAGCAACTGTCCGGCAGGTCATCGCGCTGGGTAGCGCTAAGGCTGAGCTCGGGGTGGCCGTCAGCGTTGGTGATCAGCTCCACGCTGCAGCGCAGGCCTCTGTCGCGGGCGAAGCGCGAGGCCTCTTCAAAGGCGGGCAGGGCCTTTTGCAGGACCTGGATCTCGAAGGCGAGGAGGAATTGCTCGTCGAATTCGACGTCCTGGGTATTCCGGGGTGCCTGGTTCAACATCGCCGGCATCTCCTGTGTCGATGAAACGAGATAACTTTCGAAAGCGACCGTCGGGATCGCCAAAGCTTCGTCATCGCGACATTGCGGAGACAACGCACACAGTCAACCGGCAATGCCATTTGCCTGAACGAAAGGCCATCACACTGAAGCGCCGTCAGCCTGTCAATGATCATTCCGGCATAACGTGCGTCGATTTAAATAGCCAAGCCTCCGTTTTCTGGCAGCAGGCTTGGCAGGCGGCGAGCGGCAAGCCTGGGGCGGGGTGTAATGAACTCTTTACGCTAAGGGCGTCGGCCTAGGGGTTTCAGATGAGTGGAGCCGGGGTAAGCACGGGACGATGTCGCTGTGGCCGCCGACTTCGATGCGGGTGCCTTGCGGCGCCGCCTTGATGGCTCCGGCCGCGCGCTGAGGGATATCGAGGCTGCCGCCGGTGATGTGATCGGAGTTGCTGCAGGGTGTTCCTGCAATTGCTCGACTGAGCCGTTAGTGCTCATGGCGCAAACAGACAGGGAATGTATGACCGTCACTCCGCACACCAGCCGGAATACCTCCGGCTGGTGTGCAGCTCATGTGGTGGTTACGGCCCAGGTGATGGCACCAGCGTTGATCGCCGTGAACGCCAGGGCGATGAGGAAGACCGTGTCGGCGATGTGCATCATTACCCGGCCGCGCCGCGTGCGGTGAGCACGCAGGCTCCAGTAGGAACAGAACGCGGATGTCAGATAGAACATCAGGTTGACCGCGACCAGATCGTCGATGATCAGGTCCTCCTGACGCAGTGTGATGACTACACGGATGATCCCGATGACCGTCAGACAGACGCCGACCATGGTGGCCGAGACGGAGAAGATGTGGACACAGATGTCATCGTCCAGCGAGGGTGTTTCCGGGTCGATCATGGCAGGGTACCCCTGGATGCGAGGCAAGCGGGCGTTACGCTAGCCATTTCATGTTAGGGCGCACTTAAGACAGCGTGGCACAGCTCATGGTAGAACTGACGCCCCGCTGTCCGTCGATGAATGACCCGCATGATCGAATTCAACAACGTCACCGCCTACCAGCAGCAGACCCGCGTGCTGGATGGTTTTTCCCTGCACATTGGCGAAGGCGAGAAAGTCGCCATCCTCGGCCCCAACGGCGCTGGCAAGAGCACTCTGCTCAAGCTGATCAGCCGTGAACTCTATCCGGTGGACCGGCCCGACAGCTCGTTGAACCTGTTCGGCCTGCAGAACGTCACCCTTTGGGATCTGCGCAGCCGCATCGGCTTCGTGTCACAGGACCTGCAGGAGGACTACACGCCCTTCACCCGGGCGCTGGATGTGGTGATCTCCGGTTTCTTCGGCGCCATCGGCAGCCATGGCCATCTGCAACCCACCCCGGAACAGGTCGCGAAGGCGCGCGAACTGCTCGCTACCGTTGAAATGGACGATTATGCGGATTGCATGTTCCAGCGTTTGTCCACCGGGCAGAAACGCCGCCTGCTACTGGCCCGGGCGCTGATTCACGAGCCCCGCGCGCTGATCCTCGACGAGCCGGCCAACGGCCTAGACATGGGCGCCAGCCTGCAGATGCTCAAGCTGCTGCGGCGGTTCTGCGGCCCTGACCACGCGATGATCATCACTACCCACCATCTCGACGAGATCATTCCTGAGATCGAGCGCGTGGTGCTGATCGCCAACGGCAAGGTGGTGGCGGACGGACCCAAGGCCGAGATTCTCACCAGCGAGCATCTGTCGGCGCTGTACCACGCACCGCTGAAAGTGACCGAGCAGGAAGGTTGGTATCGCTGCTGGCACGCCTGATCCACAGCTCGCAAGCCTGGCCTTCTCCTGCCGCAGCCGTCCCCCTGAACGTGCGCCTACGCGGAGTTCTATCTGGCGATAGCTGCCAGCAGCGCTGGGTTCGCCAGTTCACATGCCGTTCAGCCTCTTGCGCGGTAGCACTGCCCAGGCGACTGCGAGCAGTAGCAATGCGGCGACCAGCAGATAAGGGGCGCGGCTGTCGACCTGATGCAGCAGGGTGCCCAGCAGCGGGCCGCTGATCATGCCCATGCCGTGCACTGCCACCAGGCTGCCGGCCGCGGCGCCTTGCTCGTCGGCTTCCACCGCGTTGGCATTGAGCGCCGAAACGGCGGGGAAGACCCAACCCATGCCGGCGGCAGCAACGAAGCAGGAGGCGTAGAGCATCCACGGAACCATGGCGAAGCACACTGTGGCGAAGCCCAGCGCAGAGACGCTGCCACCTACGACAATCAGGCGCAGCGGTGCCCAGTTCAGCTTGCGTACCAGCATCTGCGCGCAGATCAGCGCCACACCCACCGAGGTCAGCGCGATGCCAGCGACGCGGGCCGCATCGGCCGGGGGTAACCGCAGGCGGTCAAGGGCGAAGAAGCCCACGGTCATTTGCGCCACTGTCACGCAAACCATGGCGATGAAGCCCAGGGTCAGCGAGCGGCGCAGGCGCCTGTCGCTGATCGCCAGCGCTGGCCCCTTGCGTTCGTTCGCGCGTTCGTGATGTGGCAGCCACTTCCACAGCATGCACAGCGCCAGTAGCGGTAGCAGGCAGGTGAGCAGCAGTGGCAGGGCCAACCCAAGCATGGCCAGCAGCCCGGCGAAACTTGGCCCGACCACCATGCCCACGGCACTGGCCGCCCCCAGCCCGGCCATGGCTGCAGCGCGCTTTTCCGCACTCACGTGGTCTGCCACCAGCGCCGCCGAACAGGCCGGCACGGCGGCATAGAAGCCGCCTGCCAGTCCGCGAAGCGCGACTATGCCGATGAAGGCAGGCAGCGGCGGCATCGACGTATTGAGCGCCAGCGCCATGAACGCGCAGAGCAAGGCGTAGGTCACTGCAAAGCCGGCCAGACCGCTGAGCAGCACGCGACGGCGGCCGAGGCGGTCACTGGCGATGCCCCAGACCCGCGCCATCAGCATCCAGGCAATGCCACCGACGGTCACCGTCATTCCCGCCTGCCAGGGAGCCAGGCCCAGGGTGCGAGCCACCGGACCGATCAGCGCGACGAATGACATCACCGCCACCGTGCAGACGAAGGTCTCGAACATCAACGGGCGCAGGTCGAGGATGGGCGCCTGGGGGGGCATCGCAGTCATGCTTTGGCGTGTTCCTTAGGGACGACGGGACATTCTTTCCTTACAAGGACGAACGGCGGCAACAGAACACCAGCAATTCCTTGACTTCGTCTCGACCCTGCTCTGCCCGGCAGCGTAGCGAACGATCCGCGGGTCGCAGGTAAGAACGATGGAGGGGTGATCGAGAGGTGGCGGTCGAGAATCCTTCAAAAAAGCACAGGGCCGCCTGTTGATTGGAAAATGAACAGTGTTGATTTTTCTTGCGGCAACTTGTTTCTCTGAAGTTTGAAATTTGAGTTATTTAAGTCGAATTCTGACTGAAGTGTGTAGGGCGTTTCCTGAATTTAGTCAGACCTATTGGTTGGGGTTGAATTACGAAAAGTACGTGGCAGGCTTGAGCGGTTTTCGCCACGAACGATTGCCTGTATGAATTTCGAAAAACCAGGTACGTCAGAAAACTCATATACAAACATCGGGTTAGATGGATCAGGCAGTTGGCGTAAATAATATTTCCAACTCGTCGCATGCTTTGGGCGCGTTTCAGTGCGTTCGCGGTATGTGCTTGCATTAACAAAGGGATTGTAAGGCAGGTAATCATGGGGTCCGATAGTTTTCAGAATGAAGTTCCAAAAGCTCGCGTCAATATAAAACTGGACCTGCACACGGGTGGGGCCCAGAAGAAAGTCGAGTTGCCGCTGAAACTGCTGATGATGGGCGACTACAGCAATGGGCGCGAGAACCGGCCGTTGTCGGAACGCAGCAAGGTCAACATCAACAAGAACAACTTCAATAGCGTACTGAGCGAATTCCACCCCAGCCTGAAACTGGCGGTACCCAATACGCTGGTGGAAGACGGTGCCGATACCAGTGTCGAGCTCACCTTCCGCAATATGAAGGACTTCGAACCGGAGCAGGTAGCCCGCCAACTTCCGGAGCTGCGTGCGCTGCTGGCCATGCGCAACCTCCTGCGCGATCTCAAGTCGAACCTCCTGGACAACGTCACTTTCCGGCGCGAGCTGGAGCGCATCCTCAAGAACGATGTACTCAGCGATGAATTGCGTGCCGAGCTGGCCGCATTGGCTCCGCACGACGCAGCACACTAAGGAGAGACGACATGTCCGTGGAAACCAATACCGCCCCCGGCGCCGGAAATACCGTACTGACTCGTGAGGGACAGGGCGTCTATGCCGCACTGTTCGACAAGATCAACCTCAACCCGGTTTCGTCGCTGACCGGCATCGAGGTCTACCAGAGCACCGACGCGCTTTCGGATGTCTCCGCCGATGAGCGCGTCACCGCTGCCGTCAGCGTTTTCCTCGATCTGCTCAAACGCTCCTCGCAGAAGGTTGAGCGCCTCGACAAGACGCTGCTGGACGAACCTATCGCCCAACTGGACGAGCAGATCAGCCGCCAGCTGGATGCGATCATGCATCACCCTGATTTCCAACGAGTCGAATCCACCTGGCGCGGCGTGAAGTCGCTGATCGACCAGACCGACTTCCGGCGGAACGTACGCATCGAACTGCTGGACATCAGCAAGGACCACCTGGTGCAGGATTTCGAGGACGCTCCCGAGATCGCCCAGAGTGGCCTGTACACCCAGACCTATACCCAGGAATACGACACGCCGGGCGGCGAGCCCATCGCAGCGGCTATTTCCAATTATGAGTTCGATCGCGGACCGCGGGACATTTCCCTGCTGCGCAATATCTCAAAGGTGGCCGCGGCAGCCCACATGCCCTTCATCGGTGCTGTCGGGCCGGCTTTCTTCGGCAAGGAAACGATGGAGGAGGTGGCCGCGATCAAGGATATCGGTAACTACTTCGACCGTGCCGAATACCTGAAGTGGAAGTCCTTCCGCGACTCCGACGACGCCCGCTACATCGGCCTGACCATGCCGCGGGTGCTGGGTCGCCTGCCGTATGGGCCTGACACCGTGCCGGTACGCAGCTTCAACTACATCGAAAGCGTCAAGGGCCCGGACCACGAGAAGTACCTCTGGACCAATGCCTCCTTCGCCTTCGCCGCCAACATGGTGAAGAGCTTCATCAACAACGGCTGGTGCGTTCAGATCCGCGGTCCGCAGGCGGGCGGGGCGGTCACCGACCTGCCGATCCATTTGTATGACCTGGGCACCGGCAACCAGGTGAAGATCCCGTCGGAAGTGATGATTCCGGAAACCCGCGAATTCGAATTCGCCAATCTGGGCTTCATTCCACTCTCGTACTACAAGAACCGCGATTACGCCTGTTTCTTCTCTGCCAACTCGGCGCAGAAACCCGCGTTGTACGAGACAGCCGATGCGACTGCGAACAGCCGCATCAATGCGCGTCTGCCCTACATCTTCCTGCTTTCGCGCATCGCTCATTACCTCAAGCTGATCCAGCGCGAAAACATCGGAACCACCAAGGATCGCCGTGTCCTGGAGTTGGAACTGAACAACTGGATCCGTGGCCTGGTCACCGAGATGACGGACCCCAGTGACGACCTTCAGGCCTCGCACCCGCTGCGCGATGCCAAGGTGACGGTGGAGGACATCGAGGACAACCCTGGCTTCTTCCGCGTGAAGCTCTATGCCATCCCGCATTTCCAGGTGGAAGGCATGGACGTCAACCTGTCTCTGGTCTCGCAGATGCCCAAGGCGAAAGCCTAAGCATCGTCACGGAAGCCATTCATGAAGATCGACCGCCCCTTATGGGCTGCGGGGGCTTTGCTTTCCCCGCAGCAATTCCAGCAACAGGCACGCTGGGAGGCCTGGACCAACGAATGCGTTGCGAGAATGTCGTGGGTCCACCCCTGGGGGGTTCTGGCTGCGCAGTTCGACCAGGACGCACTACGGCTGGGCAAGCTTAAAGCTGTCCTGCTGCGGGTGCGGCTTCCGGATGGAACCCTGATCGACAGCGACAAAGCCGACCGACTGCCGCCGGCCATGGATCTCGGCCGGCTGGCAGACGAGTCGGTTGCCGTTGCCACCGTGTTACTGGCCTTGCCGCTGGAGCAGGCCAATGGCGGCAATTGCCTGATGAACGAAGGCAAACCGTCTCAGCCCATCCGTTATCGCCAGGACTGGCGGGACGTCCAGGACCTGTACGGGGATGACACCCAGTCCATGGCGGTACTCGAGAACGTCCTGTCGCTGCGTCTGGACAGTGACGAGAACGCCGAATACCTGACTTGTCCGGTAGCTCGTGTCATACGTGACGGGCAGGGAGTCTGGACACTGGATGTCAAGTTCATCCCGCCATTGCTGAGCTTTGATGCGCAGCCGCAACTGGTCGAGCAACTGGACAATCTCATGACTCAGCTGGCCGCCAAGCGCAGCCGTCTGATGGGCATGCGCCGAGAAAGCAATCAACGCATGGCTGACTTTGCCGTCGCCGACGTGTCTCTGTTCTGGCTGCTCAATGCCCTGAACAGTTATCAGCCTGTTCTGGCGGACCTGCTGGCACATCCAGGCCGGCACCCGGAGCTGGTCTACCAGGAGTTGATCAAGCTGGCAGGCGGCCTGCTGACCTTCTCACTCGAGCACGACATCGCTGCCATTCCAGGGTACCGCCATGAGCAGCTGGAAATGGTCTTCCCGCCACTGTTCCGTCTGATTTCCACATTGCTGGAAGCCAGTTTGCCGTCGCGTGTCATCGCCCTGGATCTTGAAAAGCCAAGTTCGCACCGCTGGCAAGTGGCGCTGCATGACGGACGATTGCGCGAGGTCGACGGTGCGGACTTCTACCTGTCTGTGCGCTCCAGCCTGCCGGCCGCGCAAATACAGAGCCAATTCCCCCGGCTGTGCAAGGCAGGGGCCCCGGACGACGTCGATCATCTGATCAACGTGGCGCTCGACGGTGTTCCGCTGCTGCCGCTGAGCCACGTCCCTGCAGCCGTTCCGGTACGCCTGGGCAACCAGTACTTCGCGCTCGACCTGGGCCACGCCAAGGGGCGGGCAATGTTGTCCTCGGGGTTCTGCGCGTTCTATGTCCCGGGCACGCTCGGGGATGTTCAACTTGACCTGTTCGCGGTGCTGCGCTCATGACGAAGATGCTCGGCAAGGCCAGCGGCGTCGATATCGACGCGCTGCTCCAGGATACCTACCTGCTGGTGGTGGAGTTGCAGCAGGGCGCCATGACGCTGGACGGCGATGCACTCTGGAAGCATTGCACAACGCAGATCGAAGACTGCCGCAACGGCCTCATCGAGGCCGGAATGAGCCAGCGCGGGATCAACCAGATCTGCTATGCGCAATGCGCGTTGCTTGACGAGATGGTGATGCGCAGGGCCAGCCGTCCATCGTATGACGTCTGGTCCGCCAGACCCCTGCAGGCGCATTTCTTCAATCGTCACCAGGCCGGCGAACAGCTCTACGAGGACATGCGCGAAGCCCTGGCCGAACCTGCGCCGGATCTGCGGGTGCTGACCTGCTACCAGCGCGTGTTGATGCTGGGATTCCTGGGGCGCTACCCGCAGCAGGATGACCCCGAGCGCGAGCGCCTGCTGAGTGCACTTAACGAACAGGTGAAGCCTTTTGGGGCGGCTGCAAAGGCTCCGCTGCTAATCCGCGCGAGCGGCGGCGGATGGCGTCGCTGGCTCGGCGAGCCCTGGCTGCACATCGCGGCGGCTGCGGTGCTGTTGGTGGGCTTGTGGTTGGTATTGCAGCGCCTGCTGGTCGATACCGTCGCCACCCTGCTACCCGGCCAGGTGTAAGCATGCCCGTGCAGTTCAAATGGACGCGTGCCTTGTGGCTATGGGCCGGGGTGCTGGGGCTGGTGCTCACTCTGGCGATCCTGCCGTTATCGCCCTTGCAGCGGAGCCTTGCGGCATCGTTCGTCATCCTGTCGGCTGGGCTTGGCTGGTTCTTCGCAGGGCGTCTCGCTTCACGCCAGCGGCAGACGGTGGTGCTGGCCAAGGATTCCGTGTTGCCTGCCGCTGAATTTCGCCAGCCCGTCGTCGTTGTCTGCGGAGATGGATTGCCGGCCTTGTTCGGCGACGCGCCGGCCAGTCAACTTGTCGTGCGGGTATCGGATCAGGGCTGCTACCTGCGTGCCGCAGGGCAGGATCGTCTGCCTGTAGTCATCGACTACCTGCTGGCGAACAGACCGCATTGGGCTGGACAGATCAGCGCCTTCTACATCGTCAATCCCGCTGAACAACTGGATCAATCCTTGTTGGCGGGACGCATCCAATCATTCCGCCATCAGGTTTCCCGTGTTCGCCATGCTGGGGTGCCGCTGCCGATTCTGCTGGGAAGCTACCTGCCCGCGGCGCGAAACCAGAGCTCCTGGTTCTCCAGCGAGTCGGACCATGAAGAGCTGGCGGTTCTCGAGGGCACCAGGAGCGCTTCGCTGGATCACTGGCAACAGAGCGCCGCAGATACGCCTTCGCGTGCTCTGCGTATGCGCTTGTGCGTAGAAGCCGAAAGCCTGGCCAGCTGGCTGGCGAGCGCGGTGTTGCCGCACTTGTCGTCAAGAGATATCCGGGCTGTCGCTTGTCCTCCTGTCGCCTGCGCGCTTGCATTGGTTCCCGGTGCGTCGGCGGCTCCTACCGGCAATCTCTGGTCAACCTGGCTGCATGAGCGGACCTCACTGGACGCGAATTCGCTGGCTGATCCCGGCGGCAATGCCACGCTGCCATTCCCTGATCCATTCCTGGCATTGTTGCCTCGACATCCAGGCCTTGCACCAAGGCGGCGGGCCATGCTGTGGGCGCTGTGGTTGTTCGTGCTCGCTGGTGTCGTTGCGCTGTGCAGTTCCGCTTGGCAGAACGTGCTGTTACTGCGCCAGGTGAGCGATGACCTGCGCCGCTACCAGGCAATCCCCGCGCCTGCCACGCCGAGCCAGCCTGAACACGGTCTGCGGGAACAGGCGGTCGCCGTTCTTCGCAAGGATGCCGCCAGGCTGGATCGCTTCTATCGCGAAGGCGAACCGCTGTCTATCGGGCTCGGTTTGTATACCGCCGAACGGATTCGTCCTCCGTTGCTGGCTGCAATCGCGGCCTATCGGCCACCGCTTGCCATCGTCCAGCCTGCCACGAAGATCCCCGATCCCGTCCGGCTTGACAGCCTCTCGCTGTTCACCAGCGGCAGCGCCGAGCTCAAACCGGGCTCGACCAAGGTACTGATCAACGCGCTTGTGGGAATCAAGGCGCAACCGGGCTGGCTGATCGTCATCGCCGGGCACACCGATTCCACCGGCGACGACGCCCGCAACCTGGCGCTGTCGCGCAACCGCGCCAGCGCCGTCCGCGATTGGATGCAGAAGATGGGCGACCTGCCTGACAGCTGTTTCGCGGTGCAAGGCCATGGCGCCTCGCAACCCATCGCCAGCAATGACACACCGGCGGGCCGAGCGGCCAACCGCCGGGTCGATATCCGTCTGGTGCCGGAAACGGGAGCTTGTGTGGTCCCGGCGCAGGCACCGGAAGGACAACCCCAGTCGCCCCATTACCAGGCGACGCTCTCCTCCCAATAGAAGGAACTTCCCCATGGCAATTCCCGTTTACCTGTGGCTGAAAGACGACGGCGGCGCGGACATCAAGGGTTCGGTCAACGTCCAGAGCCGCGAAGGCAGTGTCGAAGTCGTGGCCCAGGATCACAGCCTGTATATCCCCACCGACAACAACACCGGCAAGCTCACCGGCACCCGCATTCATACACCGTTCAAGTTCACCAAGGAAATCGATGCGTCCAGCCCGTATTTCTACAAGGCAGTGAGCTCCGGCCAGACCCTCAAGAGCGCCGAGTTCAAGTGGTACCGCATCGATGACGCCGGTCAGGAGGTCGAGTACTTCAACACCCTTCTGGAGAACGTCAAGGTGGTGAAAGTCGCGCCGAAAATGCACGACATCAAGGACCCCTCCAAGGAGAAGCACAACCACCTCGAAGAGGTGGAGCTGCGCTACGAGAAGATCACCTGGACCTACAAGGACGGCAACATCATCCACGCCGATGCCTGGAACGAGCGCCAGACCGCCTGACGCCGACCGGTCGGCAGTCGGGTTGGCCCGACTGCCGTGATCGGGCCTGCCGCCGGGGTTCCGGCGGCAGGCCACTTCCCAAGACACCACCAGTGACGGGTCTCCTCCGGTTTCCGGCAGCGCTACCGTCACGAGCAAGGAACGCATCATGGGACAGCAGCCCGCCCACCTGCTTCGCCGCCTCAACCCTTACTGCGCCCAGGCACTGAGCGCTGCAGCCTCCCTGTGCCAGACACGCGCCCATCCAGCGATTGGCATCGAACATTGGCTGCTCAAGCTGCTGGAGGAGGGCGAGGGCGACCTGACCCTGATCGCGCGACGCTACGAATGGGACCTGGACAGTATTTGGCAAGGCCTGCTGGACCATCTCGACAGCCTGCCGCGCCAGGTACGCGGCAAACCGCAACTGAGCGAAAAGCTCCAACAACTCATCAAGAGCGCCTGGCTGCGCGCCTCGCTGAATGACGACAACCAGAGCCTGCGTTCGATCCATCTGCTCGGAGCCCTGATCGAGACCCCGACATTATTGGAATGCGAAGCCGCGTGGCCCCTGCTCAGCCTCGGCGAAGTGCAGCTGGAACGCCTGTTGCCGTGGCTTGACGAGCAGTCGGAGGAGCGGCCGCAACAGCAGCGAGAGGCAGCCCTGGCCGTGGCTCCGCGCACTGAACTGACCGCGCCCAGGGACAAGCCGGATGCGCTGCTCGCCGTCCTCGAAAAGTTCACCCAGGACATCACCGCCAAGGCGCGGGAAGGGCGCATCGACCCGGTCTACGGCCGGGATAACGAAATCCGCCAGGTGATCGATATTCTCGGTCGTCGACGCAAGAACAACCCGATACTGGTCGGCGAGCCCGGTGTGGGCAAGACCGCGCTGGTCGAGGGGCTGGCCTTGCGCATCGCCGAAGGCAACGTACCGGACAGCCTCAAACCCGTCAGCGTGCGCACCCTCGACCTCGGCCTGCTGCAGGCTGGCGCTGGCGTTAAGGGCGAGTTCGAACAGCGCCTGAAGAACGTCATCGACGCCGTCCAGCAGTCGCCGACGCCGATCCTGCTGTTCATCGATGAAGCCCACACCCTGATCGGCGCCGGCAACCAGGCCGGCGGCGCCGATGCCGCAAACCTGCTCAAGCCCGCCCTGGCCCGTGGCGAGTTGCGCACCATCGCCGCGACCACCTGGTCCGAGTACAAGCAGTACTTCGAGCGTGATGCCGCCCTGGAACGGCGCTTCCAGATGGTCAAGGTCGACGAGCCCGACGACGCCGGCACCTGCCTGATGCTGCGTGGCTTGAAGGCCCGCTATGCCAGCTACCACGGCGTGCATATCCAGGATGAAGCGGTGCAGGCCGCCGTCACCCTGTCGCGCCGATTCCTCACCGGGCGGCATCTGCCCGACAAGGCCGTCGACCTGCTCGACACCGCCAGCGCGCGGGTGCGCATGGGCCTGGATTGCGAACCCCAGGTGCTGGTCCAGGTCAAGGCTGAACGTGCTGCCCTGGAGCTGGAGCGCCAGGCCCTCGAGCAGGACGCGCAACTGGCCGGCACCTGCGCCGGTGAGCGCCTGGAAGCGATCGCCGTGAGCGAAGCCGACCTGCGGCAACGCCAGGAAGGTCTCGAACGGCAATATCAGCGCGAGAGCGAGCTGACCCGGCAACTGCTTCGGGCCCGCCAGGCCGAGTCGCCTGATCCCGGCGATATTGAATCGCTCAAGGCGCAACTGGCCGACGCCCAGCAGGAACAGCCCCTGCTGACGCTGGACGTGGAAGCTCGCAGCGTCGCTGAAGTCATTGCCGACTGGACCGGCGTTCCCCTCGGCAGCCTGTTGAAGGACGAGCAAGCCAGCCTGCTGGACCTGGAAAAGCGGCTGGGCGAGCGGGTGATAGGGCAGGACAGCGCCCTGTCCGCCCTGGCCCAGCGCCTGCGTGCCGCCAAGACCGGCCTGACCCCCGAAAACGCGCCACTGGGCGTGTTCCTGCTGGTGGGCACCAGCGGCGTGGGCAAGACCGAGACGGCCCTGGCCCTGGCCGACTGCCTGTTCGCCGGCGAGAAATCGCTGATCACCCTCAACCTCTCCGAGTACCAGGAAGCCCATACCGTCAGCCAGCTCAAGGGCTCACCTCCGGGCTACGTCGGCTATGGGCAGGGCGGCGTGCTCACCGAAGCGGTCCGCCAACGTCCTTACAGCGTTGTGCTGCTCGATGAAGTAGAGAAGGCCCACCGCGACGTCCTCAACCTGTTCTATCAGGTCTTCGACCGCGGCTTCATGCGCGACGGCGAAGGGCGCGAGATCGACTTCCGCAACACCGTCATCCTGATGACTTCCAACCTGGGCAGCGATTGGTTGCAGCAGATGGTCGAAGAACGTCCCGACGTTCCCGACAGCGACTTGCAGGAACTCCTGCGCCCGGTATTGCGCGATCACTTCCAGCCCGCGTTGCTGGCGCGCTTCCAGACCCTGATCTACCGGCCGCTGGATGCCGACGCCCTCAAGCGCATCGTTGCCATCAAGCTGGGCCAGGTCGCCAGGCGCCTGCAACGTCACTACGGCATCACCTGCCAGATCGACGATGTATTGGCGGATGCCCTGGTCGCCGCCTGCCTGCTGCCCGACAGTGGCGCTCGAAACATCGACAGCCTGCTCAACCAGCAGATCCTCCCGGTGCTCAGTCAGCAGCTTCTGCAGCGCCAGGCTCAGCAGCTCTCCAGTCGTGGGCTGCGCCTGGGCTACGACGAGGAGGAGGGCGTCGTCATCGCCTTCGACGACGACGCCAACCCAGCAAAAGAGGAAGTGACCGATGCTCAATGAACTGCGCACCTTCTTCGACCACAGTCGCCATTCTCTCGGCGTACAGGGGCTTGATATACCTCTCGATGTACTGGCGTTCAGCGGTGACGAAGCGCTGAGCGAGCCTTTCGTCTACCGCATCGAATTCACCAGCACCGATCGCGACCTCACGGCAGACCGCTTCCTGTGCCGGGACGCCAGCTTCAGCCTGCGCGCGCCGCCTGAACAACTCGGCATTCCCGGCTATACGCCGCCCCTGGCGGCGCCGCTGCGCACGCTGCACGGCACGATTACCCATTTCGGTCTGTTGTCCGTCTCGCGGGACGAAGCCCGTTACGAAGTGACGTTCGCGCCGCGGCTGCAATTGCTGGATCGCGCGCGCCAGTTTCGCCTCTACCAGAACCAGAGCGTGCCGGAGATCATCGAGCAGGTGCTGCGGCGTAACGACTTCCAAGGGCAGGACTTCCTCTTCGAACTGACCCGCGAGTACCCGCAACGCGAACAGGTGATGCAGTACGGCGAGGACGACCTGGCCTTCATCCAGCGCCTGGCTGCCGAGGTCGGCATCTGGTACTGCTTCAGCATGGACGCGCGGTTGCGCATCGAAGTCGTCGAGTTCCACGATGATCAGCGCCATTACGCTGTCGCACCGCACTTGCCGCTTCGCCCGCTGTCGTCGCTGGAATCCAGCGGGCAGGACGCCGTCTGGGACTTGCAGTTCCGGCACAAGGTGGTCCAGCAGCAGGTCGACAACCGCGCCTACTACTACCGCGATGCTGCAGCACAGCTGGACGCCGGCGTCGATCTGCTCCAGTCGTCTCCCACCACCTACGGCGAGGCCTACCACTACGGCGACCCGCACAGCGTCCTGGGCGATGCCTACGCCCAGGACGAGGACCTGGAAAGCGAGAGCGGCTACTTCTATGCACGCCTGGCCCACGAGCGTTATCTCAACGCCCGTACCCGCCTGACCGGCAGCACCAGCAGCCCGGCCGTCGTGCCCGGACAGGTACTGAAAACCGAGGGCGCATCGCAAGACTTCGCCTCCGGCGCCGTCATTGTCCGGCTGCACACCAGCGCTGCCCGTGATCGCAGCTTCGAAGTGCAGTTCGAGGCGATTCCCTACGCCGAAACCATCTGCTTCCGCCCGGAAGTACCAGCCCGGCCAGTAATCGCCGGCACCATCCCTGCCCGCGTCACCAGTCCGGAACCGCACGACCTGTACGCCCACATCGACAAGGAAGGCCGCTACAAATGCCACTTCCTTTTCGATAGAGACACTTGGCCGGCCGGCCGTGAGAGCCTCTGGCTCCGCTTGGCGCGCCCCTACGCCGGGGACACTTACGGCCTGCACCTGCCGCTGATCCAGGGCACCGAAGTGCGCATTGCCTTCGAAAACGGCGACCCCGACCGGCCCTACATCGCCCACGCCATCCACGACTCGCAGCACCCCGACCACGTCACTCTGCAGAACTACAAGCGCAACGTTCTGCGCACGCCCGCCAACAACAAGCTGCGCATGGATGACTCGCGGGGCAAGGAGCACATTAAGCTCAGCACCGAATACAGCGGCAAGAGCCAGCTCAACCTGGGGCATCTGGTGGATGCGCAGCGGCAGAAGCGCGGCGAAGGGTTCGAGTTGCGCACCGATGGCTGGGGGGCGATCCGAAGCGGCAAGGGCCTATTCATCAGTGCCGACGAGCAGCCCCGCGCACAGGGCGAGGTACTCGCCATGCGAGAGGCGGTGTCTCGCCTTGAACAGGCCGGCGACGAGATGCAGAAGCTGTCCGGCGACGCCGAGACCGCCAAGGCCGAACCGGCCCAGGTCCAGGCACAGATCGACCTGCTCAAGCAGGATCTGCAAGAGCTGAAAACCTCCGTCCTGCTGCTCAGCGCGCCCAATGGCATCGCCTTGACCAGCGGCCAGCACTTGCAGGTTGCCGCACAACGAAATCTGATGCTTAACGCGGGCAGCCACGCTGACATGAGCGTGATGAAGCGCCTGTTCATCGGCGTGGGCGAGGGCGTCAGCCTGTTCGTGCGCAAGCTCGGGCTGAAGCTCATTGCCAACCAGGGCGCCGTGCAGGTCCAGGCGCAGAACGACTGCATGGAGCTGATCGCTCGGAAGGGGTTGGAGATCACCAGCACCGAGGACGAAATCCGTATCACGGCGAGCAAGAAGATCACCCTCAATGCCGGCGGTACCTACATCACCCTTGACCGAGCGTTACTTCCAGGACTTCAGCAACGCCTGGCTCGCCTTCCTCAACAGCATCCGCTGGCGCAAGGCGGACAGCCTGTCGGACTCCATCAGCCAGTTGACCCTGCTCAGCGACGTGCGCCAGTCGCCGCTGATCGCGCTGATGAACACCCTGGCCTACCAGGGCAAGACCGAGGTCAAGGGCGAGGCGCTCTCCGACTCGCTGATGAAGTCGGCGCAGCAGCTCCTCGACAAGGACAAGCAGCCGGTGACCGACCAGAAGGCCTCCGGCCCACAGGGCCCGTTGGACAGCACCTTTGGTCCGCTCCTCGCCTTGCTCGGCAAGGAAAAATTCTCTGCTACAACCGGCGGAGACAATTTGAGCCTGCAGGCCTTCCTCACCCGCGCCACGCGGGTGCGCCTGAAGCTGCAGCAGATCACCACCGCCACCGACCCGCAGGCCATGACCCAGGCGCTGGCACAGACGGTGTTCCAAGGCAAGAGCGTGGACCTCACCGACACACTCGACTACGGCAGCCTGATCGCCGCCAGCCTGGGCGCGGAATGGAGCGGCTTCGGCCAGAACCTCTTCGTGCAGCCGCTCAACCAGGCCTGGGACGGCGTACTGCAGCCCTCGGCGGCCAGCCTGAATCGCCAGTGGCAGCGGGCAATCGTCGGCAACTGGGAACGTTCCTTCGACGGCCGCTATCCCTTCTCCGCCACCGGCAGCGATGCCTCCCTGCCCATGCTGGGCCAGATGATCCGCGCAGGCAGCGGGCGTATCGATCAGTTCCTCAAGACGCAACTGGGCGGTGTGTTGCACAAAGAAGGCAACCGTTGGATGCCCGACAGCGGCAATAGACAGGGCCTGCACTTCAATCCGCAGTTCCTCCAGGCGGTGAACCAGCTCAACGAGCTGGCGGATATCCTCTACACCGATGGCGGTTTGGGGATGAGTTTTCAGTTGCAGGCCAAGCCGGTGCGCAATCTGG
>NZ_AMZB01000116.1 GCF_000313755.1 Pseudomonas nitroreducens TX1
TCGAGTAAAAGACAGTTGCTCCTACGATCATTTGGGCTCTACAACTCTGGGAGGATTGCGAGCAAGCTCGCTCCTACAAAAGCTGCCTTGTGCGTGGAAAGGGGACAAAAAAAAGGATGCCTCGGCATCCCTTCTTCACGACTGCAGCAACCTCAGTAGAGATTCGGCTCCATCTCCAGCTCTACGCCAAAGCGCTGCTGGATGTCGCCTTGAATGCGCTGCGCCAGACCATGCAGTTGCGCGCCCGTGGCGCCGCCGTAGTTCACCAGCACCAGCGCCTGCTGCGCATGCACCCCGGCAGCACCGTCGCGGAAACCTTTCCAACCAGCCTTGTCGATCAGCCAGCCGGCAGCGAGTTTCATCTGCCCATCACCCTGCGGATAGGCCACCAGGTCGCTGTAGTGCTGGCGCAGCACGTCGGCCTGGCCCACCGAAACCACCGGGTTCTTGAAGAAACTACCGGCATTGCCAAGCACCGTCGGGTCCGGAAGCTTCTCGCGGCGGATGGCACAGATCACTCGCGAGACATCGGCCGGCGTCGGCGCAGTCACGCCCTCCTCCGCCAGGCGCTGGCGTACCGGGCCGTAGTCCAGGTGCAGTTTCGCCGCGCGACTCAGAGCAAAGCGCACCCGCAGGATCAACCAGCGACCCGGTTCGCGCTTGAGGCGACTGTCGCGGTAGGCAAACGCGCAGTCTTCCAGACCGAACTCATGCAGCTCGCCAGTCTGGCGATCCAGCGCGGTCAGACCGGCGAACACATCCTTGATCTCGACGCCATAAGCACCGATGTTCTGCATGGGCGCGGCACCCACAGTGCCAGGGATCAGGCTCAGGTTTTCCAGACCGCCCACACCCTGCGCCAGGGTCCAGCGCACAAAGTCGTCCCACACCTCACCGGCCTGAGCCTCGACCACCACGCGCTCGCCATCATCACTGACGACACGCACACCACGGGAAGCCATGCGCAAGACCAGTGCCTCGACGTCACGGGTCAGCAGGAGGTTGCTGCCGCCGCCAATCACCATCAGCGGCAGACCTTTTTCCGCAGCGGCGGCTATACCGGCGCGCACTTCGGCATCGTCATGAGCCTGGGCAAACCAGCGCGCCGTGACCTCGACACCGAAGGTGTTGTAGGGCTTGAGGGAAATGCGTTCTTGCAGTTGCAGCGTCACAGGCGCCCCTTCACTTCCGTCAGCAGGCCATCGCAGGCCCTTTCCACCAGGTCCAGCACCCTCTCGAAACCATCCTCATCGCCGTAGTACGGGTCGGGGACTTCGTCGATCTCCAGCTCATAGCGACGCAGGAACAGGTCCAGCTCCGCCTTTGCGCCGCTGCCGCGCAGATGCTTGAGATCGCGCAGGTTGGCGTTGTCCATGGCCAGGATCAGGTCATAGCGGGAGAAGTCGGCGACGCAGACCTGACGTGCCCGCAGGCTCGACAGATCATAGCCACGGCGCAACGCGGCGGCGCGAGTGCGTGCGTCCGGCGCCTTGCCGACGTGCCAATCGCCAGTGCCAGCCGAGTCGATCTCGATGCGATCTTCAAGGCCCGCTGCGCGAACCTTGTGGCGGAGCACGCCTTCGGCCGTGGGCGAACGGCAGATATTGCCCAGGCAGACGAACAGGACCTTCATCAAGCCCCCAGGATGCGCCGCACGCGCTCCAGGTCTTCCGGGGTGTCGACGCCGGCCTGCGGAGCTTCCAGGGCATCAGCCACGTGAATACGCACGCCGTGCCAAAGCGCACGCAGCTGCTCCAGACACTCGGTGTCTTCCAGCCAGCACGGGCCCCAGGCCACGAAATCGCGCAGGAAGCGCGCACGGTAGGCGTAGATACCGATGTGGCGACGGTACGGCACGTTGGCCGGCAGGCTTTCGCGGTCCACGGCAAAGGCGTCGCGCGCCCAGGGCAGCGTGGCGCGGCTGAAGGTCAGCGCCAGGCCATTCTTGTCGCTGACCACCTTGACGATATTCGGGTTGAACAGCGCGGCCGGGTCGTGGATTTCCTCGCACAGGGTGGCGATGCCAGCCTCCGGGTGGGCCGCGAGGTTGGCAGCGACCTGATCGATGATCGACGGCGGCACCAGCGGCTCGTCACCCTGCACGTTGACCACGATGGCGTCGTCGGCCAGGCCCAGCGCATCAGCCACTTCCGCCAGGCGGTCGGTGCCGGAGTTGTGCTCGGCGCGGGTCAGCACCACCTGGGCGCCGAAGCCCTGACAGGCATCGACGATACGCTGGTCATCGGTGGCAACCACGACCTGGGTAGCCGAGCTTTTGCCGGCCTGCGCCCAGACGTGCTGGATCATCGGCTTGCCGGCGATGTCCTGCAGCGGCTTGCCGGGTAGACGGGTGGAGGCGTAGCGGGCAGGAATGACGACAGTGTAGGCCTGGGTCATGACGTTACTTGTCCAGACGCTCGTCGACGTTCAGGGTACGCGCCTCGCCTTCCAGCATGACCGGAATGCCGTCGCGCACCGGGTAGGCCAGGCCGTCGGCCTTGCAGATCAGCTCGGACTTGTCGTCGGTGAGCTTGAGCGGGCCCTTGCACAGCGGACAGGCGAGGATATCGAGGAGTTTCGGGTCCATGGTGCGTTCCTTGAGCTAGGAATATTGAGCGGGACGACGGCGGATCAGCGGGCGAGCAGGCGCTCGAGCTGGGCGTCGAACCAGGCGACGAAGGCCGGTGACGGCTGCGCTTCGACGGCGAGGTACCACCAGTCGGGCGCGGCGAAGGGCCGGCATTTCACCGCGTCCTTCTCGGTCATGACCAGCGGCAGTTCCGGCGTGAAGCGCAGCTGCTCGGCGGTATAGGCCGCATGGTCGGGGAAGGGATGCGGAATCGGCCGCCAGTTTAGCGCCTCGAGCGTTGCGAAGAAACGCTGCGGGTTGCCGATCCCGGCCAGCGCGTGCAGCGACTGACCGGCGGGGAAGTGCGCGACACCCCGACGCTCGCCGCTGGCCAGGTTGACCAGGACAGAAGGTCGCAGGACGAAAGAGAAGGCGCCGGGCGGATCGGACGGCGCGCCGTTGTGCAGCACGGCGTCGACTTCGGCCAGCCGCTCGGCCGGTTCGCGCAGCGGCCCGGCGGGCAGGCAGCGGCGGTTGCCCAAGCCACGGGCAGCGTCGATCAGCACCAGCTCAAGGTCACGGGCCAAGCGGTAGTGTTGCAGGCCATCGTCGCAGAGGATCAGGTCCAGCGGCTCCTCGGCCAGCAACGCGCGCACGGCGCTGGAGCGGTCCGGGTCGATCATCAGTGGTACACCGCTGCGGCGCACGATCATCAGCGGCTCATCACCCGCTTGCGCCGCCGACTGTTCGGCGCGCACGCGCCAGGGAGTCTGTGGCGGCCTGGCGCCATAACCGCGACTGACCACGCCGACCTTCAGCCCACGGGCGCGGCAGTGTTCGATCAGCCAGAGGATCATCGGCGTCTTGCCGGTGCCGCCCACGGTGATGTTGCCCACCACGATGATCGGTACCGGAGCGCGGTAGGCCGGCTTGGCACCGGAGAGGAAGTCCTGCCGGCGGCGCCGGGCTACACGCCGGTAGAGCAGTTCAAGCGGCCTGAGCAGGGCCAGGGCCGGGTGGCCCTTGTACCAGGCGTCGAGCAGGCGGTCGGAGAACGCCATCAGGGGGTCTTCTTGTCCGCCCGGGACTCGATGGTGGTGATGCGCAGATGGGTGAAGCCCAGCTTGCCGGCAGCATCCATCGCGGTGACCACGGACTGGTAGTCCACCTTGCCATCGGCAGTGATCACTACCGGCAGGCTGTTGTCGCCAGCGGATTCACGCTGCATGGCATTCATCAGGTTTTCCAGGTCGTCGCGCGCCAGACTCTGGCCGTTGAGCGCGTAGTGCCCCTCGACGCTGATGGAGATTTCCAGCTGCTTGATCTCGGTCGCTTCCGGCGGCGTGCCGCTGACCGCCTCGGGCAACTCGACCTTGAGCTGCGAGGGCTTGGTGAAGGAGGTGGCGACCACGAAGAACAGCAACAGTACGAAGATCACGTCGATCAGCGACGCCAGGTTGATGAAGACGTCCTCGCGGGCCGCTCCGCCCGCTCTGCGGCGGAATTTCACGCTTTGCCTTCCTCGACGAAGTCGACTTCGCGATCGCCCTGGGTCACTTCCACCAGCTTGATGGCCTCCTGTTCCATGGCGATGACCAGTTCATCGACGCGGCGCAGCAGGTAACGGTGGAAGAACACTGCCGGGATCGCCACGATCAGGCCGGCCGCAGTGGTGATGAGGGCCTTGGAGATACCGCCGGCGAGCATCGGCGCGTTGGCCATGCCATCGCCCATGAAGGCGCTGAATATCTGAATCATGCCGAACACGGTCCCCAGCAGGCCGAGCAGCGGCGCCATGGCGGCGATGGTGCCCAGGGCGTTGAGGTAGCGCTCCAACTCGTGGATGACGCGGGAGGCGGCCTCCTCGATGCACTCCTTCATGATCTCGCGACCATGCTTGGAGTTGGCCAGGCCGGCGGCGAGGATTTCACCCAGCGGGGACGACGCGCGCAGGTCCTTCAGGGCCTGGCTGTTCATCTTCTTGTCCTTGATCTGCTTCCATACCTGACCGAGCAGCTGCGGCGGCGCCACGCGGCTCAAGCGCAGGGTCCAGAGACGTTCGGCGACGATCGCCATGGCAGCGACGGAGCTCAGCAAGATCGGCAGCATCATCCAGCCGCCAGCTTTGACCAGTTCCCACACAGTGGTGAATCCCCTGAAAAAAAGTGGCGCCACTCTAGCACAGGGGCCGTGGCGAGCCGACCGCCCGAGGGTCAATTTTCCTGCCAGAAATGTGCACCTTCCCGCACTCCCCGGACCTCGCCATAGGCACCGAGCGTCAGGGTCAGCGCGCCCTGCTCCGCCGTATCCTGAATCCGGATGCCCAGCGCGCGGAAGCGCTCGACGACCGACGGGTGCGGATGGCCATAAGGGTTGTTGGCGCCGCGGGAGATGATCGCCGTCGACGGCCCGATCGCTCGCAGGAAAGCCGGACCGGAGGAGCTGCGGCTGCCATGGTGCCCGGCCAGCAACCAGTCGATGTGCTCGTCCGGATGTGCCGCCAGCCAGGCCAGCTCGGCGGGCTGCGGCAGGTCGCCGGTGAGCAGGATTCGCTCGCCGTTGGCTTGGATTTCCAGCGCGCAGGAGCGGTCGTTGCTTTCCCTGGCACTTGCCCACGCCCAGCTGGCAAGGCGAACGCCATCAATCTGCCACTGCTCGATCCGACAGGGCCGTGCTTGCAATTCGGGCGCCAGTCGCTCCGGCTCGCCACTGATGACTTGCATTGGCCGCAGCGAGCGCTTCACCGCCATGGCGCCGCCGGCATGGTCGTTGTCCGCATGGCTGAGCATCAACATGTCCAGACGACCGATTCCCAGGCTGCGCAGCGTCGGCACGACGACGCGCTCGCCGATGTCGAAATCGCCATTGCGCGCCCCAGTGTCGTAGAGCCAGACCTGGCTGCGAGTGCGGATCAACACCGAAAGCCCCTGCCCCACGTCCAGTACGCGGATCTCAGCCATGCCGGGCGCGGGCAGCAGGACCGTCGGCCAGAACACCGGCAGGAACATCGCCAGCCCCAACGACCGCAAGGGCACGCCAGCCGGAGCAAGCAACAGGAGCGCCCCCAGCATCGCCAATGCCACCGCCCAGGTCGGCGCCGCTACCGGTTGCCAGGCCGGCGCCAGCTCAGCCATCCAGCCGAGCAGGCGGAACAGCAGTTCCAGCACACCGCCCGATACCCAGAGCAGCGCCTCGCCCAGCCAGGGAAGCCCAAGCGCCAGGCTCCCCAGCAGGGCCAACGGCACTACGATCAATTCCACCCAGGGCACCGCGATCAGGTTGGCGACCACACCGGAAACGCTCAGCGGCAAACCCAGGGCAATGGATGCCGGCAGCAACCCGACCGCCATCAGCCATTGCGCGCGCAGCCAGGTCCGCCAGCCGTTCCAGCGCCCCAGCCGCCCCGAGAACCCGAAGATCAACAACGCCACCGCCGCATACGACAGCCAGAAGCCCGGCAACAGCACCACCAGCGGTTCGGCTACCAGCACCGCCAGCAAGGCACCGAGCAAGGGCGCCCACAGGCCTCGATGGCGATAGCGCAGGCGCCATAACAGGACAATGGACACCATGACGCAGGCGCGCTGCAGCGGCACGTCGAACCCCGCCATCAGGCTGTACGCCCAAGCGCCGGCGGCGGCCAGCAGACAGGCACAGGGCAGCCACGGCAGGCGCACCGGCCAGCAGCCGAAGCGGGCCAGCCCGGCAACCAACGCATAGAGCAGGCCGGCCAGCAGCGAGATGTGCGAGCCGGAGATCACCATCAGGTGCAGGGTGCCGGTGTCCTGCAGGACCTGCCAGTCCGCCGTGGTCAGCCCGGAGGCATCACCCAGCACCAGCGCGGCCAGTGCACCTGAGCGGCCGTGAGCGTCGACCGCCAGCAAACGCTGTCGCCAAGCCTCACGCCAGGCGCCGGGGCCACTCGAGACCTCCAGACGCTGCCCGTCCTTTATGCTGCCGGTGGCACCGATACGCTGCGCGGTGAGCCAGGCCTCGTAATCGAACCCTGCACCATTGGCCATGCCGTGGGGACGCTTGAGTTTCACCGCCAATCGCCAGCGTTCGCCGCCTTCCACCGGCGGCCCACCAAACCAGGACAGGCGCAGCGTGGCAGGGACCTTGGCGCGGGGGCTGGAGACGTCGGCGAGCAGGAAGCGCACCGAGGGGCCGGAGCGATCCGGCAGGCCCTCCACCCTGCCCTCCAGCCACAGCGTGCGGCCGTCCAGTTCCGGCGCCAGGCGGTCATCCAGTGCCCACTGCGCCGACAGGCAGGCCCAGGCGAAACCGAGCAGAAACAGGCCGATGAAGTAGCCGCGAGTCAGTAACAGAGGCAACGCGGACAACGCGAGAACCAGCAAGATGCAGCCAGGTGGAAGCACCGGCATCCAGCGCAGCGCCAGCAAACCCAGGGCCAGCGCGAACATCCCTGTACGAGGCAACGGAGCGACTCCTGGCCTGCGGTACAACCGCCGATCCGTTTGAGCGTCGGCGGTTACACACGGACATAGTTGGCAACGAATGACTGTCACCTAGCTAGGCATAATGGTGCGTCGTCCGTCTGCCAGAGATTTCCTCCATGCCGCGCCGAATCTTCAAGCGCTACATGCCGGATCCGGAGAGCATCAGGAACCACAAGGGCCTGCGCTTTCTCGGACCGCTGATCCAGTCGCCCAACCTCTGGCACCTGAATCGCCGCTCCGTGTCCCGCGCCATGGGCATGGGGCTGTTCGCCGCGTTCATTCCGATCCCGTTGCAGATGCTGCTGGCCGCCTCCCTGGCCGTGTGGGTAAGGGCCAACCTGCCGATTTCGGTGGGGCTGGTCTGGCTGACCAATCCGATCACCATGCCGCCCGTCTTCTATTGCACCTACAAGATGGGCGCCTGGGTCATGGGCATCCCGGCCCGCGCCCTGCCCGACCACCTGACCTGGGAATGGATCAGCGGCGAACTGGCGATGCTCTGGCAGCCCTTCCTGCTGGGCTCGGTGATCTGCGGCATCCTGGTGGGCCTGCTCGGCTACCTGGCCACCGAAGGTTACTGGCGCTGGTGGATCGGCCGCAGCTGGCGGCGTCGCCGGGCGCTACGCAATCTGCAACAAGGTCTCTGAAACGAAAAAGCCGCCCCGAGGGGCGGCTTTTTCCTAGGCCGGCGATCACTCGTAACGCAGCGATTCCGCCGGCTGGGTCGAGGCCGCGCGCCAGGCTGGATAGAGCGTGGCGAGGAAGCTCATGGAGAGCGCCGCGACGCAGATCAGCACGATATCGCTGACCTGCGGATCGGAAGGCAGGTAGTTGATGAAGTAGATGTCCGAGTTGAACACGTGGGTGCCGGCGACGCGCTCCAGGGTCGAGACGATGGCGGTGACGTTGTACGCCGCCAGCACGCCGAGCACGCAGCCGATGACGGTGCCGATCAGGCCGATCACCGTGCCCTGCACCATGAAGATCGCCATGATCTGTTTCGGCGTGGCGCCCAGGGTGCGCAGGATGGCGATGTCCGCGCGCTTGTCGGCCACCACCATGATCAGGGTGGCGATAATGTTGAAGGCGGCAACCGCGACGATCAGCAGCAGCAGCAGGCCGATCATGGTCTTTTCCATCTTCATCGCGCTGAACAGGCTGCCCTGGGTATGGGTCCAGTCCACCGAGCGGTAGCCTTCGCCGAGTTGCCTGGCGATGGCGGCACCGACGTCCGGCGCCTGGAACAGGTCCTTCAGGGCGATGCGCACGCTCTGCACCTGGCCAGGCTGCCAGCGCATCAGGCTCGCCGCGTCGTCCACGTGGATCAGCGCGAGGGTGCTGTCCAGTTCGGCACCGACCTTGAAGATGCCGACCACGTTCAGGCGCTGCATGCGCGGGGTGATGCCGCCGGGCGCGGTGCTCGGCTCTGGAACGATCAGCAGCAGGCTGTCACCGACGTTGACGTGGAAACGCCGCGCGGTGATCTCACCGATGACCACGCCGAACTCGGTGGCCTTGAGGTCATCGAGGCTGCCGCGAACCATGTGCTGGCCGATGATCGACACCTGGGTTTCCAGCGCCGGATCGACGCCATCGACCTCGATGGGCTGCATCATGCCCTTGTAGGAGAGCATGCCGTCGACTTCGGTGTAGGGTACCGCGCCGACGATCTTCGGGTTCTGCTTCGCTACCTCGGCGACGCGCTGCCAGTCGTCCAGCGGGCCGCTGGTTTGCTGCAGCACGGCATGGGGGACCATGCCGAGGATGCGCGAGCGCATTTCCTTCTGGAAGCCATTCATTACCGAGAGCACCACGATCATCGCCAGCACGCCCAGGGCAAGTCCGATCATCGAGGTCAGGGAGATGAACGAGATGTAATGGTTGCGTCGCTTGGCACGGGTGTAGCGGGTGCCGATGAAGACGGACAGGGGTCTGAACATTCCGTTATCCCTCAGGCGGCGACCAGCCGGCCCTCCTCCAGGCGCAGCACACGGTCCATCTGCTGGGCGAGGTGGGTGTCGTGGGTCACCACCAGGAAGGCGGTACGCAGGGATTGCGACAGTTCCAGCATCAGCTCCTGGATACCGTGGGCGGTGTGCTGGTCGAGGTTGCCGGTGGGCTCGTCGAGCAGTACCAGCTTCGGCGTGTTGACCAGGGCGCGGGCAATGGCCACGCGCTGGCGCTCACCACCGGACAGCTCGGACGGCTTGTGGCTCAGGCGATGGCCCAGACCCACGCGCTCCAGCAGCGCGGTGGCACGCTGACGCGCCTCGGGGATCGGCGTCTTGCCGATCAGCAGCGGCATGCAGACGTTCTCCAGGGCGGTGAACTCGGGCAGCAGGTGGTGGAACTGGTAGACGAAGCCCAGCGCGCGGTTGCGCAGCAGGCCGCGCTGCTTCTCGTTCAGCGCCGACAGTTGCTCACCGGCCAGCCAGACGCTGCCGGTGCTGGGGGTGTCGAGGCCGCCGAGCATATTCAGCAACGTACTTTTGCCCGAGCCGGAGCTTCCGACGATGGCGACGCGCTCGCCGGGCAGCAGCTCCAGCTGCACGCCGGAGAGCACCTCGACCGATTGCGGGCCTTCCTCGTAGCGCTTGCCGAGGTCGCGGCAACTCAGGACGGCCTGGTCGTTGGGGGTCGGCTTACTCATAACGCAGGGCCTCCGCGGGCTGGGTGCGGGCCGCACGCCAGGCCGGATACAGGGTGGCGAAGAAACTCAGGATCAGCGCGGCGCTGCACACCAGGATCACGTCCTCGCTCATTAGTTGCGAAGGCAGGTAATCGATGAAATAGACGTCCGCGTTGAGGAATTTGTGGCCCAGCAGGCGCTCCAGCAGGGCGATGGCGGAGCTGACGTTGAGCGCCGCGAGGATGCCCAGCACGCCGCCGATGAAGGTGCCGATGACGCCGATCACCGTGCCCTGCACCATGAATGTCGCCATGATCTGCCCCGGCGTGGCGCCCAGGGTGCGCAGGATGGCGATGTCGGCCTTCTTGTCGGTGACGACCATGACCAGGGTGGAAATGATGTTGAACGCGGCGACCGCGACAATCAGCAGCAGCAACAGGCCAATCATGGATTTTTCCATGCGGATCGCCTGGTACAGGTTGCCGTGGCTGCGGGTCCAGTCGCGGGCAAAATAGTCGTTGCCCTTCAGGGTTCGGGCGATTTCCCAGGCGGTACGCGGTGCCTGGAACAGATCGTCGAGCTTCAGGCGCAGCCCTTCGACCTGGCCTTCCTTGAGACGGCGCATGCGGGCTGCGTCGTCGATGTGGACCATGGCGACGTAGCCGTCCAGCTCACCGGCGCCGACGTGGAAGGTTCCCACAACGGTAAAGCGTTTCATGCGCGGGAACATGCCCGCCGGGGTGACCGAGACTTCCGGGGCGATGAAGGTGACCTTGTCCCCCAGCTTCACGCCGAGGTTCTTCGCCGCCTTGTCGCCGATCAGGATGCCGAACTCGCCAGGCTTGAGGCTCGAGAGCGAGCCCTCCTGGAAGAACTGGTCGATGATCGAGACCTTGCTCTCCTCGTTCGGGTCCACGGCGTTGATCAGCACCTTCTGCACCGTGCCGCCGGCGCTGAGAAGGCCCTGCATCTGGATGAAGGGTGCGACCTCCAGCACATTGGGGTGCTGGGTCTTGATCTGCCCGGCGATACCCTGCCAGTCGGAGATGGGCTGGTAGGACTCGACCGTGGCGTGGGGCACCATGCCCAGCACGCGGGTGCGCATCTCGTGGTCGAAGCCGTTCATCACCGAGAGCACCACGATCATCACCACGACGCCCAGCGCGAGGCCGATCATGGAGGTGAGCGAGATGAAGGAAACGAAGTGGCTGCGGCGTTTGGCGCGTGTGTAGCGCGTTCCGATGTAGACGGAAAGGGGTCTGAACATGTGGGGCCGAATGAGAAGGTGAAGAGTGCGTCGGGCGTCAGTTCCATCTGGCGTGCGACTTCCGTGTGGCGAGGCTCGGCAGGCGGCTTTACACTCAGACCATCACTGCCGCCGTGGGTTCGCCATGTCCACTCCAGACGCGGATGACCGCCGCGAATACTATCGTATTGAAGACACGCTCGCATTGGAATTTCGCCCGCTGCGCGAGGACGAAATCCAGTCGCAAGAAGTGCTTCAGGATGATTCCGCGCTGTTCAATCTGCTCAGCGACCTGCACCTGACCGACTTCGAGTCGCAACACCTGCTGCGGCATATCAATGAGCGCGACCGCCCGCTGGCCAGCTACCTGAAGGTGATGAACAAGCGCATCGACCTGATCGCCCAGGCCCTGACCCAGAGCCTGCTCAGCGAGATCGGCCCGGCACGCAAGGTGACGCTGTCCGAAGGCGGCATCGATTTCCGCGACGCGCAGCCACTGCCTGTCGGCCAGGACCTGGCGATGAAGATCGTCCTGCTGCCCCACGGCCTGGGCCTGCTGCTGCGTGCCAAGGTCACCCACTGCCAGCAGCAGACCGAGGGGGATTACGAGATCGGCACCGAATTCGAGATGCTCGGCGATGCCCCGCGCCAGTTGCTGGCCCGCCACATCCTTCAGCGCCAGGCATCGGAACGTCGTCAGGCCAAGGCCCGCGAAGAATGACCCCAGGGAAATCCATGCGCCATCTGCTGCTCCTGTTGAGCCTTGTCACTCCGCTGCCACTGCTGGCGGATACCCTCTCGATACCCGTGGGCGCCCAGGGCGACCCGCACATCGTGCTGCCGGCCCGAGGCGAGAGCCAGAAGGCCGTGCTGGAGCGCTTTGGCCTGCCGGACGAAGAGCACCCGGCGGTGGGCAAACCGCCTATCTCGCGCTGGGACTACCGCGAATTCAGCGTCTATTTCGAAAGCGGGGTGGTGGTCGATGCCGTCCGCCAGCACCGCTCGCAATACCTCAAAGACCTCCCACCGACTCCCAAGGAGCCCCAGTGACTCTGATCTATGGCCATCGCGGCGCCAAAGGCGAAGCACCGGAAAACACCCTGAACAGCTTCCTGCGCTGCCTGGAACATGGCGTGAAACGCTGTGAACTGGACCTGCACCTGTCCAGGGATGGCGAGCTGATGGTGATTCACGACCCGACGCTCAAGCGCACCACCGGCCGGCGCGGCAAGGTATCCGAGCAACTGGCGGACGATCTGGTGAGCATGGACGCCCGCGACGGCGGTCCGGGCTGGGTGCGCCCCTGCCCCATCCCGCGCCTGGCGGAACTGTTCGAGCGCTGCGAGTTCGAGCACTGGCAGCTGGAGGTGAAAAGCGCATCGAAGGATCGTGCCAGCCGCACGGTGCAAGCGATCCACCAATTGGTGGGCCGTTTCGGCCTGCGCGACCGGATCACCGTGACCTCGAGTTCACGCACCGTGCTGCGCGCACTGGAGGAGCTGGCGCCGGAACTGTCGCGCGGGCTGGTGGCGGAATACGCCTGGCTCGACCCATTGAAGGTCGCCGCGCATTACGGCTGTGACCTGCTGGCGCTGAACTGGATGCTGTGCACCCCGGAGCGCTTGCTGAAAGCGCAGAAGCAGGGACTGCATGTGTCGGTCTGGACGGTCAACGAGCCGGCACTGATGCGCCGGCTCGCCGATTTTGGCGTGGATAGCCTGATCACAGACTTTCCCGGTTTGGCCACTGCCACGATCGGGAATCGCTGAGCAGGTTCCCCCCGACCGGCTCAGGCCGCCGGTCGGGGTATTTCAAAAAATCCGGTTCAGGCCGTCGAACGCCGCAACGCGGTAGGCTTCGGCCATGGTCGGATAGTTGAAGGTGGTGTTGACGAAGTACTTCAGGGTGTTCAGCTCGCCCGGCTGATTCATGATCGCCTGGCCGATGTGGACGATCTCCGAGGCCTGGTCGCCGAAACAGTGCACCCCGAGGATTTCCAGGGTGTCGCGGTGGAACAGGATCTTCAGCATGCCCACCGGCTCGTTGGAGATCTGCGCGCGAGCCATGCCCTTGAAGAAGGCCTTGCCCACTTCGTAGGGAATCTTCGCCACGGTCAGCTCCTGCTCGTTCTTGCCGATGGAGCTGATCTCCGGAATGGTGTAGATGCCGGTCGGCACGTCGTTCACGAAGCGCCAGCCATCGTGCTCGACGATGTTGCCGGCGGCCGAACGCCCCTGGTCGTAGGCAGCGCTGGCCAGGCTCGGCCAGCCGATCACGTCACCCGCGGCGTAGATGTTCGACACCGAGGTCCGGTAGTTCTCATCCGTCTCGATCTGGCCACGGCTGTTGACCTTGATGCCGATGTTCTCCAGGCCCAGGCGGTCGGTGTTGCCGGTGCGGCCATTGCACCACAGCAGGGCGTCTGCCTTGATCTTCTTGCCCGACTTCAGATGCAGGATCACCCCGTTGTCCAAGCCCTCGACGCGCTCGTAATCCTCGTTGTGACGGATCAGCACGTTGTTGTTGCGCAGGTGGTAGCTCAGCGCGTCGGAGATTTCGTCGTCGAGGAAGCTCAGCAGTTGGTCGCGGGTGTCGATCAGGTCTACCAGCACACCCAAGCCACTGAAGATCGAGGCGTACTCGCAGCCGATCACGCCGGCTCCGTAGATGATCAGGCGGCGCGGAGTGTGGCTCAGGGACAGGATGGTGTCGCTGTCGTAGACGCGCGGGTGGTTGAAGTTGATGTCCGAGGGGCGATACGGGCGCGAACCGGTGGCGATGACGAACTGGTCGGCCACCAGGCGCTCGACGGCGCCGCTGGGGGTGACGACTTCAACGGTGCGTTCATCGACGAAACTGGCGGTGCCGTTGAACATGTCGATGCGGTTGCGCGCGTAGTAGCCGGTGCGCGAGGAAACCTGCTTGGAGATCACCCGCTCGGCGCTTTTCAGCACGTCCGGGAAGGAGAACCAGCGCGGCTCGCCGATCTGGCGGAACATCGGGTTGGTGTTGAACTCGATGATCTGCTTCACCGAGTGACGCAGCGCCTTGGACGGGATGGTACCCAGGTGCGTGCAGTTGCCGCCGACCACGCGACGGCTGTCCACCACCGCCAGCTTGCGCCCGTACTTGGAGGCGTTCATCGCTGCCCCCTCGCCTGCCGGGCCCGTGCCGAGAATCACCACGTCGTAGTTGTAGACAGCCATGCGTACTCCTTCAGAACAGGCCGGGACGCTCGCTTGGTGCTCCCGGCAGAACCCCGGCACCACATGCGCCGAGGCGGATCGAAATCATTGGCGCAGCTTAGCCCTGCGGCAAAAGGCTGCACATTAGCGCTTGGTCGGCAGGTAGGCGAATTTTGCCGCCACTACATGCCGTTGCCACCGTTGCGAGTGCCATCATGCCCGCCGAAGCTTTCATTCGGGCGACGGAAACAGCGCTTCGAAACGCGTCGTCGCGCGGGTCACGAAACCCTCGCCCTGGCGCACGATAAAGAACGCCGCCAGCCCATTGCGCTCGGCAAAGGTATAGCCCTCCTCCGGCCCCAGCACCATCAGCAGGGTCGACAGACCATCGGCGCGCAGCGCCTGGCCTTCCGCCACGGTGACCGCCGCCAGCGCATGGCGCACCGGCGCACCGGTGCGCGGATCGAAGGTGTGCGAATAGCGCTGCCCCCCCTCTTCGAAATAGTTGCGGTAGTCGCCGGAGGTGGACAGGCCGATGCCGTCCAGCGCCACCGAGCGCTCCACCTGCCGCTCGCGCTCGCCGCTGGGCACTTCCAGGGCGATGCGCCAGGGCGTGCCATCGGGCTTGTGGCCCACGGCCTTGAGTTCTCCGGTGATTTCCACCAGGTAATCGGTCAGGCCCAAATCGGCCAGACGCGCACTGACCTGATCCACCGCGTAGCCGGCGACGATGCTGTCGAAGTCCAGCTGCGCGTCGACGTCCTTGCACAACTGATCACCGTCCAGACGCAGATGCTGATGGCCGACGCGGGCTCGCTCGCGCTCCAGCGCAGCGGCATCGGGCACCTTCTCGCTGCGCGACTGCGGGCCAAAGCCCCAGAGGTTCATCAGCGGCTCGACGCTGAGGTCGAAGGCGCCGCCACTCTGCAGGGAAAGCTGTTCGCCGTAGCGCCAGAGCGTCAGCATGTCCGCCGGCAAGGCCATGCAGGCGCCGGCGGGCAAGGCGTTGAAGCGGGACACCTCGGAGTCGTCGCGGTAGGTGGAGAACTGCTCTTCCAGGCTCGCCAGGATCGCGTCGACCTCGGCCTTGAGCTTGGCTGAATCCGGCGACTTGCCAGTCGGCACGAACTGCACCGTGTAGCTGCTGCCCATGGTCGGCCCGCCGAAGCGCTCGACGGATTGCCCGCAGCCGCTCAGGGCTGCCAGAACCAGCACTATCAACAGGCTTGCACGGGACAAGGTCATCTCCATCAGCCGCCAGGTGCGCGGCGCCGGGCATTCTACCGCAAGCAGCCGGCGCCACTGTTGCCACTCTGGCAAAGGTGCATTACCCAAATAAAACGGGAGCCGAAGCTCCCGTTTCTCAATCGGCTCAGGCGTTGGCCTTGGCCGGGGTCTTGCGCTTGAACAGGTAGCACACCCCCATCAGTACTATCCACACCGGGATGGCGTACACCGACACGTCGATGCCCGGGATCTGCAGCATGATGCCGAGGATGAAGACCACGAAGGCCAGGCACAGCCAGTTGCCGAAGGGGTACCACAGCGCGCGGAAGAACGGCTGCACACCCTTGGCCGACATGGCCTTGCGGAACTTCATATGGGCCAGGCTGATCATCGCCCAGTTGATCACCAGCGCGGCGACCACCAGCGACATCAGCAGCTCCAGCGCCTGGTGCGGGATCACGTAGTTGACCACCACGCAGGCCAGGGTAATGAAGGCCGAGACACCGATGGCCAGCAGCGGCACGCCACGGTCATCGACCTTGGCGAAGGCACGCGGCGCATCGCCCTGTTCGGCTAGGCCGAAGAGCATGCGGCTGTTGCAGTACACGCAGCTGTTATAGACCGACAGCGCGGCGGTGAGCACCACGAAGTTCAGGATGTGCGCCGCATACTCGCTGCCCAGCAACGAGAAGACCTTCACGAACGGACTGCCGCTGTAGGGATCGCCGGCGCTGTTGATGCTCTGCAGCAGGGCATCCCAGGGGTACAGCGAGAGCAGAACGGCCAGGGCTCCGATATAGAAGATCAGGATCCGGTAGATGACCTGGTTGATCGCCTTGGGAATCACCTTCTTCGGCTCGGCGGCTTCGGCGGCGGTGATACCGACCAGTTCCAGGCCTCCGAAGGAGAACATGATGATCGCCAGGACCATGATCAGCCCCTTCCAGCCATTGGGGAAGAAGCCGCCATGGGTCCACAGATTGCTCACCGAGGCCTGCGGACCGCCGGCACCGCTGACCAGCAGCCAGACGCCCAGCAGGATCATGCCGATGATGGCAACGACCTTGATGATCGCGAACCAGAACTCGGTCTCGCCGAACGCCTTCACGTTGAACAGGTTGATGGCGTTGATCAGGACGAAGAACACCGCTGCCGTCGCCCAGGTCGGGAAATTCGGCCACCAGAACTGGATGTACTTGCCGACCGCGGTCAGCTCCGACATGCCCACCAGAATGTAGAGCACCCAATAGTTCCAGCCGGACATGAAGCCGGCGAAACCGCCCCAGTATTTGTGCGCGAAATGGCTGAAGGAGCCGGCAACGGGCTCCTCGACGATCATCTCGCCCAGCTGGCGCATGATCAGGAAGGCGATGAAGCCGCCGATGGCGTAGCCGAGGATCATCGACGGGCCGGCGGATTGCAGGACGCCGGCAGAGCCCAGGAACAGGCCGGTACCGATGGCGCCGCCGAGGGCGATCAGCTGGATATGGCGGTTCTTCAGGCCGCGCTTCAGCTCGCCTTCATGCAGATGTTGTCCATCCATTTGAAGTCTTTCCAGGTTCGGGAATTGGCAGATTTTATTGATGTTTTATGGGGGTGCCACTAACGAAAAACGGGAGCCCGAGAGCTCCCGTTTTCCTGATCCGCCTGAATCAGCGCGGGAAAGCCGGCGGGTTGACGCCAGCCATGTCTTCCATCACGCGGACGACCTGGCAGCTGTAGCCGAACTCGTTGTCGTACCACACGTAGAGGACGACGCGGTTGTCGTTGGCGATGGTCGCCTCGGCATCAACCACGCCCGCATGGCGGGAGCCGACGAAGTCGGTGGAAACCACTTCCTGGGAAGCGACGAAGTCGATCTGCTTCTGCAGGTCCGAGTGCATGGCCATCTGGCGCAGGTACTCGTTGATCTCTTCGCGGGTGGTGGCCTTTTCCAGATTCAGGTTGAGGATGGCCATAGAGACGTTCGGCGTCGGAACGCGGATGGCGTTGCCGGTCAGCTTGCCCTTGAGCACCGGCAGAGCCTTGGCTGCGGCGGTAGCGGCGCCAGTCTCGGTGATGACCATGTTCAGCGGCGCGGCGCGGCCGCGACGGCTGCCCTTGTGGAAGTTGTCGATCAGGTTCTGGTCGTTGGTGAACGAGTGAACGGTTTCGACGTGGCCGTTGACGATGCCGTACTGGTCGTTGACCGCCTTCAGCACCGGCACGATGGCGTTGGTGGTGCAGGACGCGGCGGAAACGATCTTGTCGTCAGCAGTGATGTCGCCATGGTTGATGCCATGCACGACGTTCTTCAGCGCACCCTTGCCCGGAGCGGTCAGGATCACGCGATCGATGCCCGGGCACTTCAGGTGCTGGCCCAGGCCTTCGGCGTCACGCCACTTGCCAGTGTTGTCGACCAGCAGGGCTTTCTTGATGCCGTACTGGGTGTAGTCGATCGACGCCGGGTCGTTGGAGTAGATCACCTGGATCAGGTTGCCGTTGGCAGTGATCGTGTTGTGCTCTTCATCGATGGTGATGGTGCCATCGAACGGACCGTGCACGGAGTCGCGGCGCAGCAGGCTGGCGCGCTTGACCAGATCGTTGTCGGCGCCCTTGCGGACGACGATGGCGCGCAGGCGCAGGCCGTCGCCGCCGCCGGTCTTCTCGATGAGGATGCGTGCCAGCAGGCGGCCGATCCGACCGAAGCCGTACAGGACGACGTCGGTGCCTTCGCGGGCCCCGCCGTTCTGCTTGCCGACCACGTCGGCCAGCTCGTCCTTGGTGAACTGCTCGATGCTGCGGCCATTACCTTCGGTCTTGAACTTGGCAACCATCTTGCCCAGGTCTACCGAGGCGGCGCCCAGCTTGAGCTCGCTCATCGCCTTGAGGATCGGGAAAGTGTCGTGAACCGACAGCCCGCCTTCTTCGGCCAGGCGGTGACGGGCGAAGCGGTGCGCTTTGAGGATCGCGATCACCGAACGGTTGATCAGGCCACGGCCGTAGATCGAGGTCACCACGTTGTTGTTACGGTACAGCTGACCGATCAGCGGAATCATGGCTTCCGCGAGGGCTTCACGATCGATCCACTCACCGAGACACTGGTCGGGCTTCTGGGTCACGGGCAATACCTTCCACATGTAGGAGAAGAAAAAAGGGGCTACATTATGACGGCGCGAACAATCGCCGGCAATCCGCAGCGGTCGTATGACTGACATCCGTCAATCGGGATAGTTACAATCCGATGGGTCAAATTCCTCGACCGGAGCCACGACTGCCCGTGTCCGTATTACGTATTCCTACCTTGCCGACCGCGGCCGGCAAGCAATCCTGGGGCAACCTCCCTGGAGCCGCCCTGAGCCTGGCCATCGCCGAAGCGGCTGGGCCGGCGAAGCGTTTCACGCTGTTGCTGACCGCCGACAGCCAGAGCGCCGAGCGCCTGGAGCAGGAGCTGCGCTTCTTCGCGCCGGACCTGCCGGTGCTGCAGCTGCCCGACTGGGAAACCCTGCCCTACGACGTCTTCTCGCCGCACCAGGACATCATCTCCCAGCGCGTCGCCACTCTGTATCAACTGCCCGAACTGCGCCGCGGCGTGCTGGTGGTGCCCATTACCACCGCCCTGCACCGGCTGGCGCCGGCCAAGTTCCTGCTCGGCAGCAGCCTGGTATTGGACGTCGGCCAGAAACTCGACGTCGAGCAGATGCGCAGCCGCTTCGAGGCCGCCGGCTACCGCTGTGTGGACACCGTCTACGAACACGGCGAGTTCGCCGTGCGCGGAGCGCTGATCGACCTGTTCCCTATGGGCAGCGAACTGCCCTACCGCATCGACCTGTTCGACGACGAAATCGAGACCCTTCGTACGTTTGATCCGGAAACCCAGCGTTCCATCGACAAGGTGGAGAGCATCCGCCTGCTGCCGGCGCGCGAGTTCCCGCTGCGCAAGGAAGCGGTGACCGGTTTCCGTGGCCGCTTCCGCGAGCGTTTCGATGTCGACTACCGCCGCTGCCCGATCTATCAGGACCTCGCCAGTGGCCTGACACCCGCCGGTATCGAGTACTACATCCCGCTGTTCTTCGAAGAGGGCGAGACTTCGACGCTGTTCGACTACCTGCCACAGGACACCCAGGTGTTCTCCCTGCCGGGCATCGAGACCGCCGCCGAGCAGTTCTGGACGGACGTGCGCAACCGCTACGAAGATCGCCGCTACGACCCGGAACGCCCGCTGCTGCCGCCGGCCGAAGTCTTCCTGCCGGTGGAAGACTGCTTCGCCCGCCTGAAGAACTGGCCGCGCGTGGTGGTCAGCCCGGAACCGATCGAGACCGGTGTCGGCCGCGAACGCTTCCCCGCCGAAGCGCTGCCGGAACTGGCCATCGAGGCCAAGGCCAGCGAACCGCTGGCGCGCCTGCGCCAGTTCATCGAGCAGTTCGACGGGCGCATCCTCTTCACCGCCGAGTCCGCCGGCCGCCGCGAGGTACTGCTTGAGCTTCTGGCGCGGCTGAAGCTGCGCCCGGTGGAAGTCGAGGGCTGGCCGGGTTTCCTGTACCACAGGGACCGTCTGGCGATCACCATCGCACCGATGGACGAAGGCCTGCTGCTGAACGGCGACAAGGGCCAGCCGGGCATCGCCCTGGTGGCCGAAAGCCCACTGTTCGGCCAGCGTGTCATGCAGCGCCGGCGCCGCGAGAAAACCCGCGATGGCGGCGAGAACGTCATCAAGAACCTCACCGAGCTGCGCGAAGGCGCGCCGGTAGTGCACATCGACCACGGCGTCGGCCGCTACATGGGCCTGATCACCCTGGAAATCGACGGCCAGAACGCCGAATTCCTCGCCCTGGAATACGCCGACGAAGCCAAGCTCTACGTGCCGGTGGCCAACCTGCACCTGATCGCCCGCTATACCGGCAGCGACGACGCCCTGGCACCACTGCACAAGTTGGGCTCGGAAACCTGGCAGAAAGCCAAGCGCAAGGCCGCCGAACAGGTCCGCGACGTCGCCGCCGAGCTGCTCGACATCTACGCCCGCCGCGCCGCGCGCAAGGGCTACGCGTTCAAAGACCCGCAGGCCGACTACGCCACCTTCTCCGCCGGCTTCCCTTTCGAGGAAACCCCGGACCAGCAGACCGCCATCGAAGCGGTGGTAGCCGACATGCTCTCGGAAAAGCCGATGGACCGGCTGGTCTGCGGCGACGTGGGCTTCGGCAAGACCGAAGTCGCCATGCGCGCCGCCTTCGTCGCGGTGCACAGCGGCAAGCAGGTCGCCGTGCTGGTGCCGACCACCCTCCTCGCCCAACAGCACTACAATAGCTTCCGCGACCGCTTCGCCGATTGGCCGGTGAGCGTCGAGGTGATGAGCCGTTTCAAGTCCGCCAAGGAAGTCGAAGGCGCCGTGGCGCAGCTGGCCGAAGGCAAGGTCGACATCGTCATCGGCACCCACAAGCTGCTGCAGGACGACGTCAGGTTCAAGAACCTGGGCCTGGTCATCATCGACGAGGAGCACCGCTTCGGCGTGCGCCAGAAGGAGCAGCTCAAGGCGCTGCGCAGCGAGGTGGACATCCTCACCCTCACCGCCACGCCTATCCCGCGCACGCTCAACATGGCCGTGGCCGGCATGCGCGACCTGTCGATCATCGCCACGCCGCCGGCGCGACGTCTCTCCGTGCGCACCTTCGTCATGGAAGAACAGAAATCGGTGATCAAGGAAGCCCTGCTGCGCGAACTGCTGCGCGGCGGCCAGGTGTACTTCCTGCACAACGAAGTGAAGACCATCGAGAAGTGCGCCCGCGACCTGGCGGAACTGGTTCCCGAGGCGCGCATCGGCATTGGCCACGGGCAGATGAACGAGCGCGACCTGGAACGGGTGATGAGCGACTTCTACCACAAGCGCTTCAACGTGCTGGTGGCCTCGACCATCATCGAGACCGGCATCGACGTACCCAGCGCCAACACCATCCTCATCGAGCGCGCCGACAAGTTCGGCCTGGCCCAGCTGCACCAGCTGCGCGGACGCGTCGGCCGCAGCCACCACCAGGCCTACGCCTACCTGCTCACCCCGCCGCGCAAGCAGATGACCCCGGACGCCGAGAAGCGCCTGGAAGCCATCGCCAACGCCCAGGACCTCGGTGCCGGCTTCGTGCTGGCGACCCATGACCTGGAAATCCGCGGCGCCGGCGAACTGCTCGGCGACGGCCAGAGCGGGCAGATCCAGGCGGTGGGCTTCACCCTCTACATGGAAATGCTCGAACGCGCGGTGAAGGCCATCCGCAAGGGCGAGCAGCCGAATCTGGAACAGCCGCTGGGCGGGGGGCCGGACATCAATCTGCGCGTACCGGCACTGATCCCCGAGGATTACCTGCCGGACGTCCACGCCCGCCTGATCCTCTACAAGCGCATCGCCAATGCCGCCGACGAAGACGGCCTGCGCGAGCTGCAGGTGGAAATGATCGACCGCTTCGGCCTACTGCCTGACCCGGCGAAGAACCTGATTCGTCTGACTTTGCTGAAACTGCAGGCAGAGAAGCTCGGGATCGTGAAGGTAGATGCCGGCCCGCAGGGAGGCCGGGTAGAATTCGCCGCCGATACCTGCGTCGACCCGCTGGTGCTGATCAAGATGATCCAGAGCCAACCCAATCGGTACAAATTCGAAGGGGCCACCCTCTTCAAGTTCCAGGTGCCCATGGAGCGCCCGGAAGAACGGTTCAATACGCTGGAGGCACTCCTTGAGCGCCTCACGCCACAGACTCACTAAGGACCCTGTGCATGCGCCTGTTCCAACCCTTGCTGCTGTCGCTGGCGCTTCTGTCGCCCGCCGCCTTCGCCGAGCCCTACCAGGTGGAGCTGATTCTCTTCCAGCAGTCCGGCGACCCCGTGTTCGCCAGCCGCCCCGCCCCGGACGACTGGGCCAAGGGCGCGCAACCGCCCGGGCCGGACAGTTCGCGCCCCACAGCAATGGACGCCCAGGTGGCCAAGCTCAAGCAGAACGAAGGGTTCCAGGTCCTGATGCACAAGGCCTGGCGCCAGGAAATCGATGCCAACCCGGTGCGGGTTTCCCTGAGTGAAGGCGACAAGCGTGACGGCCACTTCCCGGTGGAAGGCACCGTCGCCCTCAGCCAGCAACGCTTCGTGAACACCCAGACCGACTTCTGGATCAACCAGTTCGGCCAGGATGGCCTGCTTGCCGCCAGCCAGCACATGGTCCAGGAGGCCAGCCTGAAGAACAGCGTGCTCACCTACCTCGACCATCCTAGCCTGGGCATGCTGATCAAGGTGACTCCGCTCAACGCCAAGCCTGCTTCCGCGCCGCCGCCCGGCATGGAAGACGAAGCGCCCACCGGCCCGGACGCGTCGCAGCAGCCAGCCCCGGCCGCCCCGGCAGACGGTGGTTTCGACGCCCCGCCGCCGGCGCAGCCCGCGCAATAATGAAAAAAGCCCGGCACTCGCCGGGCTTTTGTTTTTTGTAGGAGCGAGCTTGCTCGCTCCTACAAGTCCTCCATCAGCTCACCAACACGCGCCCCAGCACCTCGCGCACCTTGCCGATGCCTTCGTGCAGCGCCTGCTCGATCTCGGCCATGGTGATGATACCGCTGGACTTGCCCGCCGCCGGGTTCACCACCAACGACAGACAGGCATAAGGCAGGTCCAGCTCACGAGCCAGCGCGGCTTCGGGCATGCCGGTCATGCCGATGATGTCGCAACCGTCGCGTTCCAGCTTGGCAACTTCCGCCACGGTTTCCAGGCGCGGCCCCTGGGTCGCGGCATAGACGCCATGACTGCTGTACGCATAGCCCAGCCCCTGCAGGGCGGCGATCAGCTTGACCCGCAGCGCCTCGTCATAGGGATGGCTGAAGTCGATGTGAGTGACATGCTCGATGTCACCGGCGAAATAGGTGTGCTCGCGGCCCCAGGTGTAATCCACGATCTGGTGCGGCACGCAGAGATGGCCGCTACCCATGGCCGCGTGGATGCCACCCACCGCGTTCACCGCCAGGATGGCTTCGGCCCCGGCCTGCTTCAGCGCCCAGAGGTTGGCGCGATAGTTCACCTGGTGCGGCGGGAAGCGATGCGGATGGCCGTGACGGGCAAGGAAGAGCACCTCGCGGCCAGCGAACGCGCCGCGCTGGATGGCCGCCGAAGGCGCGCCGTAAGGCGTGTCCAGCTCGATGGCGTCCTTCAGGGTCAACCCTTCGAGCTGGGTCAGGCCGGTGCCGCCGATGATGGCGTAGACAGTCATGGCAAATCCTTAGTCGATCAGTTGAGCGGCGCGCAGTTCGCCGACGGCTTGTTGCCAGCGCGGCAGCTGCTTGTATTCGGTGCCCGGCCAGGCCTTGGCGCGCATGCGCTGCAGGCGCTGTGGGGCAGTCACCTTGAGGCGCTGCAGGGCGCCCAGGGCCAGCTCGGCGGAGGCGCGGTCGTTGCACACCAGGCCCATGTCGCAACCGGCGCTCAGCGCGGCCTCGATGCGGTTGGCGGCATCCCCGACCACGTGGGCTCCGGCCATGGACAGGTCATCACTGAAGATCACGCCGTCGAAGCCCAGCTCGCCGCGCAGGATGTCCTGCAACCAGCGGCGAGAGAAGCCGGCGGGGTTCGGATCGACCTGCGGGTAGATCACATGGGCCGGCATCAGCGCATCCAGCTCGCCGGACAAGCGCTGGAACGGCACCAGGTCCACGGCTCGGATCTGCTCCAGCGTACGCTCGTCCTCCGGAATGCCGACATGGGAATCGACTTCGGCCCAGCCGTGGCCGGGGAAGTGTTTGCCGGTGGAAGCCATGCCGGCGGCGCGCATGCCGCGGATGAACGCACCCGCCAGTGTGACGGCACGCTCTGGATTGCCTTCGAACGCGCGGCTGCCAACTACGGCGCTGCGTTGATGATCCAGATCCAGCACCGGGGCAAAGCTCAGGTCGAGCCCAACCGCCAGCACTTCGGTTGCCATCAACCAGCCACATTGCTCGGCCAGCCGCTCGGCATTGGCATTGTCAGCGATGGCACGCATCGCCGGCAGGCGCAGAAAACCCTGGCGCAGGCGTTGTACGCGACCGCCTTCCTGGTCCACCGCCAGCAGCAGGTCGGGACGCACCGCGCGAATGGACGTCATCAGCTCGCGCACCTGGCGCGGCGATTCGATGTTGCGGGCGAAGATGATCAGGCCACCGACTTCCGGGTGGCGCAGGATCTGGCGGTCCTCGGCGGTCAGCCAGGTGCCGCCGATGTCGAGCATCAGGGAGCCTTGCATGTGCATTCCTTTCAATTCAGTTGCGCCGCCTGCCAATCGGGACAGGCGGCCTCTTCGATTCGGACCCGGCAATGGAGCGGCACCCGCGGGAAGAGTTCCAGCAGGTCGTCATTGCGCAGGCGGATACAGCCGTGGGACAGCGGCACGCCCATGGGCTCGCAGTCGGGCGCGCCGTGCAGGTAGATGTAGCGGCGGAAAGTATCGACCTCCCCCATCCGGTTGCGCCCCGGCTCGCAGCCGCTGAGCCAGAGGATGCGCGAGAGGATCCAGTCGCGGCCGGGAAAGGCCTCGTGAAGCTCGGCCGTCCACGTCTCGCCGGTCCAGCGTCGCCCCCTCAGGACCGCACCTTTGGGCAAATCCTCGCCAATACGTGCACGGACCTGATGCAAACCGCACGGCGTGCAGCCGGATCCGTTGCGCTCCCCCGCGCCGTTGGCGGCGCTGGATACCGGAACACGCACGGCAAGACGCCCAGCGGCAAAACCGTAGAGCATCTGGTCAGCAAGGGAGATATGGAGAAGATCAAGATCGGCCATGGCCGGCTACTGTAGCCGATCGGGCCGGCGCAGCCCAGCGCGAAGCCGGGCCCGCATCAGACCTTGGCGGGAGCCTGTGCGGCGCTCGACTTGGTGCGTGGCTTGAGCTGGGCACCGGCCAGCGATGGATCGCTCACACCGCTATCCGCGCGCATGCCGGCAGCAAGGAACGGCACCATCAGGCGCATTACCTGCTCGATGGAAGTGTTCACGCCGAAATCGTTTTCGGCCATGGCGCGCAGCGCCTTGATGCCGGACATGCTGAACACCGCAGTACCCAGCATGAAGTGCACCCGCCAGAACAGCTCCAGCGGCGGCAGGCGCGGCGCGGATTCATGGACCAGCAGCATGTAGCGGCGGAATACCTTGCCGTAGACCTCTTCGAGGTATTTGCGCAGGTGCCCCTGGCTCTGGCTGAACGCCAGGCCCAGCAAGCGCATGAAGATGGACAGGTCGTTGCCGCTGCGCGGCTTCACCGCCATGGCCTGGACCACGAGCAGCTCCAGCAGCTCTTCGAGGGTTGCGCGCGGCGCATCGGGCTTGGCCTGGCGGCGATCCAGCTCCTTTTCGAGGCTGGCGCAGAACGGACCGAGGAAGCGCGAGAAGACCGCCTGGATCAGCGCCTTCTTCGAGCCGAAGTGATAGTTCACCGCCGCGAGGTTCACCCCCGCCTTGCTGGTGATCAGACGCAGGGAGGTTTCGGCGAAGCCTTTCTCCGCGAACAGCTGTTCCGCAGCATCCAGGATGCGTTCGACGGTTTCCGACTGGGCCATGGCTACTCCGCCTGACAAACACTTGTTTGAAACATACGTTTCAGCGTCTTGTATTGTCAAGCAAAGTGCGATGGATTGTTACCAATATCATGGCAATGCGACGAGACACCTTCTGTACAGCAAGACGCCTGCCAAGATCAAAAGGTTACATGCGCGAACGCTCCACCGACAGCCGCGACCAATAAAAGCATTGCCAGCCGGCCATCACTGTATATAATTCCAGTCACTGTATAAAAAGCCAGAGTATGGACATGCTGAAGCTCACGCCGCGCCAAGCCGAGATCCTCGCCTTCATCAAACGCTGCCTGGAAGCGAACGGCTACCCGCCTACCCGCGCGGAAATCGCCCAGGAACTCGGCTTCAAGTCGCCCAACGCCGCCGAGGAGCACCTGAAAGCCCTCGCCCGCAAAGGCGCCATCGAGATGACCCCAGGCGCCTCCCGCGGCATCCGCATTCCCGGCTTCGAGCCCAAGGCCGCCGCCAATGACGACGAACTGCCGATTATCGGCCGCGTCGCCGCCGGCGCGCCGATCCTCGCCGAACAGAACGTCGACGACACCTGCCGGATCAACCCCACCTTCTTCAACCCGCCGGCCGACTACCTGCTGCGCGTACGCGGCCAGAGCATGAAGGATGTCGGCATCATGGATGGCGACCTGCTCGCCGTGCATGTGACCCGTGAGGCGCGCAATGGCCAGATCGTCGTTGCCCGCCTGGGTGAAGAGGTCACGGTGAAGCGCTTCAAGCGTGAAGGCAGCAAGGTCTGGTTGCTCGCCGAGAACCCGGAGTTCGCCCCCATCGAGGTCGATCTCAAGGAACAGGAACTGGTCATCGAAGGCTTGAGCGTCGGCGTGATCCGCCGCTGAACAGGAGACATCCATGCAGTACCCGCAGCCGCAGAACCTGCCGCAACTCCCGCTGTTCCAGGAAGCACTCTGGGCAAGCGGTACTGCTCCCTTGCTCCCGGAGCTATTGGAAGAAGAGCCCGTCGCCGACGAAAGCACATTCAGCGAGATCGCCCTGCGCGGCCTCCCCGGCCAGTGCCTGATGTTGCTGGCGCCGATGCTCCGCGAACTGAGCGAGGAAAGCGACTCGCGCTGGCTGACACTGATCGCCCCGCCATCCAGCCTGACCCCGGACTGGCTGCGCAAGGCCGGCCTGAACCGTCAGGGCATCCTGCTGCTGCCCGCTCGCGATCAGGCATCCGCCCAGGCCCTGGCCTGCGAGGCGCTTCGCCTGGGCAACAGCCACACCGTAGTGAGCTGGCTGAACCTCAGCCCGAAGGCGCGCACGCAGCTATCCCGCGCCGCCTTTGCCGGCCAGGCGCAGAGCCTGAATATTCGTCTGGGATGATCTGATCGAGGAGCTTCGCCGCGAGCGCGGCGAAGCGAAACAGCAGAACTCAGTGCAGGACGCGCGGACCTTCTTCGTCCATGCTCATGTCGCCGCCTTCTGCAAGACGACCGGCCATCTGTACACCGACATTGAACATCGCCTTGGCGATCTCGATGTGCTGCCCCTGCAGGAATCCCTTGGCATCGGCGGAAAACTCCAGGGTTACCAGCGCCTCCTCCTCGTCCGCACGACGCAGCACGATACGCCCGTCAGGCAGCTCGACAATTTCCAGAAATGAGGTTGGCATAGCGACGTTCTCCACAGCAGAACGCGTAGTGTAACAGCCACATCCGCTACACCCTAGCCAAAGCTTGCATGGACCGACCGGAAGGCCGGCGCACAGTGATGCGCGAATCAGAGCTCGGTGAGCGAAGCGCGGAAACGCAGCACTAGGTCCTTCAGGGCTTTACGCCAGGCTTCCAGCTCATCATTGCCCAGTTCGGCCGGCGCCTCGTCGTCGACATTCACCGCCTGGATCAACGGTTGGGTCGGATCGACCTTGGCTTTCTTCGGCTCGGTCGGCGGCTGGAACAGCGCGGCATAGGCCGCCAGCAGGCGCCCCAACCAGGCCTCCGGCGATTGCGCCAGTTCGACCATCTCCGCCAGCTCCGGGCTTGGAGCTGCAGCCAGCACCTCGGCATTGAGCAGCATATCGACGCGCGGCGCACCGGCCTGGGGTAGGCGGTAGTAACCGGCGATCTCATGAGCCACGCCCAGCACCGCTCCGTAGAGATGGAACAGCGCCGCTTCGCGCTCGGCCTGGATGCGCGCCTGGGCATTCATCGCACGCGCGGTTTCAGCGTTGCGCCAGGCTTCCAGAGCAAGGCCGGCGAAGAACAGCTTCTGGTTGGTGCGGGTATAGAGTTCGTTCGCCATGACCGGGCCCTCTGCAGTCGACTTCGGCAGTATAAGCGCGCCCCGCCTTGGCGGGACGCGCCTTCCATCAGCGCTTGTCTTCGACCTTCCACTTGCCGCCGTCGAAGAACGCACGCCAGCCGGTGGGCTTGCCGTCGACTTCGGACTGCACGTACTGCTCCTTGGTCTTGCGGCTGAAGCGGATCACCGCCGGGCGGCCATCCGGGTCTTTCGCCGGAGCGGACAGCAGGAAATGGTACTTCGGATCCAGCTCCTCCTTGTGCGGCAGCAGCTCGGCCACCAGCGGAGCGCGGGTCTCGCGGTTCTTCGGGAACTGGCTGGCGGCCAGGAACAGGCCGGAAGCGCCGTCACGCAGTACGTAGATGTCGTCCACCTTCTCGCACTTGAGTTCCGGCATGCGGATGGCGTCCATCTTCGGCGGCGCAGGCTCGCCATTCTTCAGCAACTTGCGGGTGTTCTTGCAGGTCGGGTTGGTGCAGCCAAAGAACTTGCCGAAGCGGCCGGTCTTGAGCTGCATTTCACTGCCGCACTTGTCGCACTCCAGGCTGGGGCCTTCGTAACCCTTGATGCGGTACTGGCCTTCCTCGATCTCGTAGCCGGCGCAATCGGGGTTGTTGCCGCAGATGTGCAGCTTGCGCTTTTCGTCGACCAGGTAGGCGTCCATCGCGGTGCTGCAGATCGGGCAGCGGTGCTTGCCACGCAGTACGCGGGATTCGGATTCGCCCTCGTCATCCGCGGCGATCTCGTCGCCCGGAATCAGGTTCACGGTCGCCTTGCAGCGCTCTTTCGGCGGCAGGCTATAGCCCGAGCAGCCGAGGAATACGCCGGTGGAGGCGGTACGGATCATCATCGGCCGGCCGCACTCGCGGCAGGGGATGTCGGTCAGGGTCGGCTGGTTGGCGCGCATGCCATCGTTGGAGGCTTCGGCCAGGTCGAGCTTCTTGCGGAAGTCGCCGTAGAACTCGTCCAGCACGTTTTTCCAGTCGCGCTCACCCTGGGCCACGTCATCGAGGTTCTCTTCCATGCCGGCGGTGAAGCCGTAGTCCATGAGGTTGGAGAAGCTCTCGTTGAGGCGGTCGGTGACGATGTCACCCATCTTTTCCGCGTAGAAACGGCGGTTGTGGGTGGTGACGTAGCCACGCTCCTGGATGGTGGAGATGATCGCCGCGTAGGTGGACGGACGGCCGATGCCGCGCTTTTCCAGCTCCTTGACCAGGCTGGCTTCGGAGAAGCGCGCCGGCGGCTTGGTGAAGTGCTGGCTCGGGTCGAGCTTGAGCAGCTTCATCGCATCGCCCTGGTTCATTTCCGGCAGCACGTCGTCCTCGCCCGGCTTGCTCTGCTGCGGCAGCACCTTGGTGTAGCCATCGAACTTGAGGATGCGGCCCTTGGCGCGCAGCTCGAAGTCACCGGCAGCGGCGCTGACGGTGGTGGACAGGTACTCGGCCGGCGGCATCTGGCAGGCTACGAACTGGCGCCAGATCAGGTCGTACAGGCGCTCGGCGTCGCGCTCCATGCCCGACAGCTGGGTCGGACGCAGGTTGACGTCGGAAGGACGAATCGCTTCGTGCGCTTCCTGGGCGCCTTCCTTGCTGGAGTAGAAATTCGGCTTGGCCGGCAGGTACTTCTTGCCGAACTCGCTGTCGATGAAGCCGCGCACCATGTCGATGGCGTCGGCCGACAGGTTGGTCGAGTCGGTACGCATATAGGTGATGTAGCCGGCCTCATAGAGACGCTGGGCCATCATCATGGTCTTCTTCACGCCGAAGCCCAGGCGGTTGCTCGCGGCCTGCTGCAGGGTGGAGGTGATGAACGGCGCCGAAGGCTTGCTGGAAGTCGGCTTGTCTTCGCGCTTGGCGATGCTGTAGCTGGAGGCCTTGAGCTTCTCCAGGGCAGCAGTGGCCTGGGCCTCATTCAGCGGCTTGAAGGCTTCGCCCTTCTCGCGCACCACTTCGAAGCGGACCTTGTCGTTTTTCGGCGTGCCGAGATCGGCATGGACTTCCCAGTACTCTTCCGGGATAAAGGCGCGGATTTCGCGCTCGCGCTCGACCACCAGCTTCACCGCCACCGACTGCACGCGGCCGGCGGACAGGCCGCGGGCGATCTTGGCCCACAGCAGCGGCGAAACCATGTAGCCCACCACGCGGTCGAGGAAGCGGCGCGCCTGCTGGGCATTCACGCGGTTGATATCCAGCTCGCCGGGCTGGGAGAAGGCCTCCTGGATGGCCTTCTTGGTGATTTCGTTGAAGACCACGCGCTTGTAGCGCGAGTCGTCGCCGCCGATGGCTTCGCGCAGATGCCAGGCAATGGCCTCCCCTTCGCGGTCCAAGTCGGTTGCGAGATAGATGGTGTCGGCATCCTTGGCCAGGCGGCGCAGTTCCTCGATCACCTTTTCCTTTCCGGGCAGGATCTCGTACTTGGCCTTCCAGCCATGCTCCGGGTCGACGCCCATGCGGGTGACGAGCTGGCGTTTGGCCTTCTCCTTGGGCGACAGGGCCGGCGCTTCGGAAGCCGTCTTGCGCGCTTTCGCCGCAGGCTCCTTCGACGCGGACGAGCCACTGGTGGGCAGGTCGCGGATGTGGCCGATGCTCGACTTCACCACGTACTGGTTGCCCAGGTACTTGTTGATGGTCTTGGCCTTGGCCGGTGATTCCACGATGACCAGCGATTTACCCATGGATCGGAAGATTCCTGCGTCGAAAAGATGAATTTATAAGGAGGGAGGAGCTAGGAGCGGCACCGCTATATATAGTGGCGGTCGCGCCAAGGTCAAGCTTGGGTTTCGCCGGACGGGCCGGTTGCAAGACCCAGCGGATCGTCTTCGGCGCTCACCAGGGCGAAGCGCGGAAGCCGTTCGCCGTTCACTTCCACCGCTTCGGTGAACATGCTCAGCGGGCGTACCCAGAGGCCGAATTCACCATACAGCGCCTGGTAGATCACCACCTCTTCCTCGGTCTCCGAATGCCGGGCGACGCCGAGCACGCGGTACTGCTGTCCCTTGTAGTGTCGATACAGTCCGGGCTGCAAGCGCATGTCGGTTCCCCTTGGCCGGCCAAAAGGCGGCGATTGTGCTCATTGCAAGGTCGTCGGGCAATCCCCACCCGACAAAAACGAAAGCCGGGGCACAAGGCCCCGGCTCTCCCATCGACGAAAGCTTAGACGCGTTCGAAGACGGTGGTGATGCCCTGGCCGAGACCCACGCACATGGTGGACACGCCCAGGGTACCGCCGTTCTGCTTCATCACGTTCAGCAGGGTGCCGGAGATACGCGCACCGGAGCAGCCGAACGGGTGACCCAGGGCGATGGCGCCGCCGTGCAGGTTGACCTTCTCTTCCATCTTGTCGAGGATCTTGAGGTCCTCCAGCACCGGCAGGGCCTGTGCGGCGAAGGCTTCGTTGAGCTCGAAGAAGTCGATGTCGTTGATGGTCAGGCCGGCACGCTTGAGCGCCTTGTTGGTCGACGGAACCGGGCCATAGCCCATGATCGCCGGATCAACGCCCGCAACGGCCATGGCACGGACCACGGCCATCGGCTGCACGCCGAGGTCCTGGGCGCGCTGGGCGCTCATGACGATCATGCAGGAAGCGCCGTCGGTGATCTGCGAGGAAGTACCCGCAGTCACGGTGCCGCCTTTCGGGTTGAACGCCGGCTTCAGGGCAGCGAGGCTTTCCAGGGTGGTGTCCGGGCGGATGGTTTCGTCGAAGTCGAACACCTTCAGGAAGCCATTCTCGTCATAGCCTTCCATCGGGATGATTTCGTCTTTGAATTTGCCTTCCTGGGTGGCTTTCCAGGCCAGCTGGTGCGAGCGCACGCCGAACTTGTCCTGCGCCTCGCGGGTGATGCCATGCATCTTGCCCAGCATTTCGGCGGTCAGGCCCATCATGCCGGACGCCTTGGCGGCGTACAGCGACAGGTGCGGGTTCGGATCGACGCCGTGCATCATGCCGACGTGGCCCATGTGCTCCACGCCGCCGATGACGAAGACGTCGCCGTTGCCGGTCTGGATCGCCTGCACGGCGGTGTGCAGGGCGCTCATGGACGAGCCGCACAGACGGCTGACGGTCTGGCCGGCGCTGGTGTGCGGAATCTGGGTCATCAGCGACGCCATGCGCGCGATGTTCCAGCCCTGCTCCAGGGTCTGGTTCACGCAGCCCCAGATCACGTCCTCGACTTCCGCCGGGTCGATCTTCGGGTTGCGCTCCAGGACTTTGCTGATCAGGTGCGCGGACATGGTCTCCGCGCGGGTGTTGCGGTGCATGCCACCCTTCGAACGGCCCATCGGGGTGCGGCCGAAGTCGACAATGACGGCGTCTCTCGGATTCAGGCTCATAAATTCACTCTCGCTCTATTCGTTGCGCACTCAACCGAAGAACTTCTGGCCGTTCTTGGCCATTTCACGCAGCTTCGCGGTCGGGTGGTACAGCGCACCCAGGTCGGCGTACTTGTCGGCCAGGGCGACGAATTCGGCCACACCGATGGAGTCGATGTAACGCAGGGCACCGCCACGGAAGGGAGGGAAGCCGATGCCGTAGATCAGGCCCATGTCGGCCTCGGCAGCGGTCTCGACGATGCCGTCTTCCAGGCAGCGCACGGTTTCCAGGCACAGCGGGATCATCATGTAGTTGATGATGTCCTCGTCAGTCAGCTCGCGCTGCTCGGTGACGATGGACTTCAGCAGCTCATAAGCCTGCGGATCGGTGACTTTCTTCGGCTTGCCGCGCTTGTCGGTCTCGTAGGCGTAGAAGCCCTTGCCGTTCTTCTGGCCCAGGCGGTTGGCGTCGTACATCACGTCAACAGCGGTCTTGCCTTCCACGGCCATGCGGTCCGGGAAGCCTTCAGCCATCACGTCGCGGCCATGGTGGCCGGTGTCTATGCCGACCACGTCGGACAGGTAGGCCGGGCCCATGGGCCAGCCGAACTTCTCCATGATCTTGTCGATGCGTACGAAGTCCACACCGAAGCCCAGCAGCTTGGAGAAGCCGCCGAAGTACGGGAACAGCACACGGTTGACCAGGAAGCCGGGGCAGTCATTCACCACGATGGGGTTCTTGCCCATCTTCTTGGCGTAGGCCACGGTGGTGGCGACGGCTTCTTCGCTGGACTTCTCGCCACGGATGACTTCCACCAGCGGCATCATGTGCACCGGGTTGAAGAAGTGCATGCCGACGAAGTTCTGCGGACGCTTCAGGGCCTTGGCCAGCAGGCTGATGGAAATGGTGGAGGTGTTGGACGCGAGGATCGCATCTTCCTTCACCACGCCCTCAACTTCGGCCAGAACGATCTGCTTGACCTTCGGGTTCTCGACCACGGCTTCGACGACGATGTCGACGTTGCCGAAGTCGCCGTAGGACATGGTCGGGCGAATGGCGTTCAGCGCCTCGGCCATCTTGGCCGGGGTCATGCGGCCTTTTTCGACGCGCTTGCCCAGCAGCTTCGCGGCTTCGTTCAGACCCATCTGGATACCCTCTTCGCGGATATCCTTCATCAGGATCGGAGTGCCCTTGGAGGCGGACTGGTAGGCGATGCCGCCACCCATGATGCCAGCGCCCAGAACGGCCGCCAGTTTCACATCCTTGGCGATCTCGTCGTACTGCTTGGCCTTCTTCTTCAGGTCCTGGTCGTTGAGGAACAGGCCGATCAGGCTCTGCGCAACCGAGGTCTTGGCCAGTTTCACGAAGCCCTGGGCTTCGATTTCCAGCGCCTTGTCACGGCCGAAGTTGGCGGCTTTCTGGATCGACTTGATGGCTTCGACCGGAGCCGGGTAGTTCGGGCCGGCCTGGCCAGCAACGAAGCCCTTGGCGGTTTCGAAGGCCATCATCTGCTCGATGGCATTCAGTTTGAGCTTTTCCAGCTTCGGCTGACGGCGGGCCTTGTGGTCCAGCTCGCCGGCGATGGCGCGCTTGACCAGGTCCAGGGCGGCGGCTTGCAGCTGCTCCGGCGCCACGACGGCGTCGACGGCGCCGACTTTCAGCGCGTCTTCAGCCTTGTTTTCCTTGCCCGAGGCGATCCACTCGACGGCGTTGTCGCAGCCGATGATACGCGGCAGGCGCACGGTGCCGCCAAAGCCCGGGTAGATGCCCAGTTTCACTTCCGGCAGGCCGACCTTGGCGGTGGCACTCATGACACGGAAGTCGGCAGCCAGGCACATTTCCAGACCGCCGCCCAGGGCGATGCCATTGATCGCGGCTACGGTCGGAACGTTCAGGTCTTCGAAGTCGCTGAAGATCTTGTTGGCTTCGAGGTTGCCGGCCAGCAGCTCTTCGTCAGGCAGCTTGAAGTTGTCGACGAACTCGGTGATGTCGGCGCCGACGATGAACACGCCCTTGCCGCTGGTCACGATCACGCCCTTGACGGACGCATCGGCCTTGATGGTATCGACTGCTTGGCGCAGTTCATTCAGGGTGAGTCGGTTGAACTTGTTGACGGACTCGCCCTTGAGGTCGAAATTCAGTTCGACGATGCCGCTCTCAAGAGCCTTAACCGTGATGGCTTTACCTTGGTAAATCATCAACTGATCTCCACGCTAGGGAAGCTTGAAATCACACGTCGGACACCGTGTATCGGGACCGTTCGGCAGTGCCGAGGTTAGTCCCAAAGCTTGCGGCACACCCGCCGACGCGATAGCCGGGGCGTTATGTTGGATCCTTCGCACGTGGCAAATGATCGATTCATACGCCCGTTTGATTTGGGTGCGCCCACCTTCTAGCAAAAGCCAATGCTTGTCAATCGGCGAGACGTAACAGTCGCAAAGCGGCCGGGGCGTCTGGCCCGGAGCATTCAGCGCAGCCCTGATGCCCTATTCACCACGCCTATCGTGACAATTGTCATCTGGCACCGCCGTCCTGAATCCCTCTGTTCAAACCCCATGGCCCGCGCTAGAGTCGGGCGCAATGGCGATCTGCCTTCTGCCAACGCCGGCAGACGCCTGGAACCTGTGCAATACAAAACAACAAGAAGCCCATGGCTCCAAGGAGTTGGAACGATGCCCAGCCGTCCGCTCGTGCGTCTGCTGTCTGCGCTCGCGCTCACCGCCCTGCCCCTCATCGCTGTCGCCGACGCCGCCAGCGACCTGCTCAACGTCCACCAGACGCGCCTCGCCGCCCAGCGCAGCCTCGGCGACTTCTTCATGTTCAACGCGATGGAGGGCGACCAGAAGTACGCCAAGATGGTCGAGGCCTCGTCGCAGAGCGCCGCCGGCGCCTTGGGCAAGCTCGGGGAAATGCCCGGCAACGAATCGAAGAAGCTCAAAGCCGAGTTGCAGGATGAGTGGAAGGCCTATGCGACCCAGTTGCATACGCTTACCGGCGCGCTGGACAGCAGCGGCTATACCGATCTGCAGCCGGTGGCCGACCTCGCGGCGCAGAACCGCAAGCTGCTGGAGACCGCCGAGCAGCTCTACATGAAGATTCAGGAGGAAAGCGGCAGCAAGGTTCCGCCGCTGACCCAGCAGACCCGCGAGCAGAGCCTGTTGATGCAGGACATCGCGGTGGACTACGCCTCGCGCAATGCTTCGGTGGGCGCGAGCTTCTTCGGCGGCGGCGAGGAGCGCCCGCTGGACGACCTGGCCAACCGCTTCGCGATCAACCTGGTGAAGCTGCAACAGGCGCCGCAGACCACGCCGGAGATCGGTCAGGAACTACGCGGCGTGGCGATCAAGTGGCGCTACATCGAGAAGTCGCTGCAGAACTACAACCAGAACAGCGTGCCCTTCCTGATCAACAAATACTCCGACCGCATCATCGAAGACCTGGAGAAAGTCTCCGGGCTCTATGCCGCGCAACAGAGCTGATCGCCTCACGCATGCTGCTTGAGGAAGCTGGCGACCCGCTCGAGGTCGCTACTGTCGCCGCGCTCGCCCCAGTACAGCGCGAGAAACTGCGGCGTCGCCTCGACCAGGTAGACATCCTTCGGCAGGCGGGCCAGCGCCTGCGCCAGCTCGGCGGGTGCGCTCGCTTCTCGCCAGCGGTCCAGCCAGACGCCTGGTTCGCTCTGCCAGTAGCACCAGACATCGCGGCTCTTGCCGCGGGCGCGATGGTATTGCGCGCACTGGCGCGGCGGCTGCCGTTCCAGCCAGTGCGGCCATTCCTGCTGCGCCATCTGCATGGCCAGACCCAGGCGGCGCGCCTGCAGGCGCAGGTTCATTTGCCCGCGCTGGCCGCGCGACGGGATCAGCCAGGTCAGCGGGCTTAGCACCAGAGCGATGAGAAGAATTACCATCCAGGTAGTCATATCGGTTATACCGGTCAAACAGGTCAAGCACGGCCATTGGGGCCATACTGTTTACTAACGAGTCCCCCGGAGGAGACGCTCATGCCCTACCAACACATTCTGGTCGCCGTCGACCTAACCGAAGAATGCGATCCGGTGATGAAACGGGCGGTCGCGCTGGCCAAGGCCAACGATGCCCGGCTCTCGGCGGTGCATGTGGTCGAGCCCATGGCCATGGCCTTCGGCGGCGACGTGCCGATGGACCTGTCGATGTTGCAGCAGCAGCAATTCGACCAGGCCAAGGAGCGCCTGCACCAGTTCACCCTCACCTACGCCGAGATCACCAGCTCCCAGTGCCACCTGGTCTATGGCCAGCCGCGCCAGGAAATCCACCGTCTCGCCGATGAGCAGGACTGCGACCTGATCGTCGTCGGCAGCCACGGCCGCCACGGTCTCGCCCTGTTGCTGGGCTCCACCGCCAACGACGTGCTGCACGGTGCGCCCTGCGATGTCCTCGCCGTACGCCTGCAGAAAACCGGCTGAGCCAACCCAAGCAGACAGCGGGCCCCGAGGGGCCCGCTTCGTTTCAGGCGCCGAGCATGTCCCCGCTCATCAGCAACGGCCGCACCTTCTGCAACTGCGCCTCCAGCGAATAGCTCATGCTCGACGCCATGGAGAAGAAGCTGAGGAAGGCCTTCAGGTTCGAGTCTCCGTCGCAGGTCTCGTGAATCCGCTGCCAGAACGCCTGGTTCACCAGCTGCAACTGCTGGAATTGTTTTACCAGTCCCTTCAGCTCCCAGTCCGCATGGCGTCCCTCGCGGAAATTGAAATACTGCCGCATCAGGTAAAGCGACACCGCGCGCAGGATGAACTCCTGGTTGCTGGCGAACGGCAGGTGCTGCTGCGCCATCGGCTTGAGCCGGCCCAGCAGCGGGCAGGCGCTGGTGGCCATGATCACGCCGAGCAGCGCGCGCAGCCCCTCTTCCAGCCCCGCATGCTTGATGTATTCGCGCTCAGGCGTGCGCACCTGCACCGTGACCTTCTTGAAGGCCGGCAAACCACGGAAGTCCTCGATCACCCGGTGCAGATCCACCGCCGCCGGGCAGTGGCTATGCTGCGCCGGGTTCAGCGGGCAATTGCTGCAACGGTTGTTCTCCAGGCGCGTCCAGCGTGGCGTCTGGGCGGCTATCTGGGCGTCGTACTGACGCTCCAGCTCGATGCGGTAACTGAACTCGTGCTCATCATCCAGGGTGATGCGGTACTCGATTGCCATTCGGCCGTCCCCAACAGTCTTTGATCAGCGATACGCACGGGCACATCACCGGACCGAACGGATCACTCTTCCAGTTCGGCCCAGCGCTCGATCAGTTGGTCCAACTCCCCTTGCAGCGACCCCAGGCGATCCAGAACCGCCTGCGCCTCGCTTGGCGGACGCTGGTAGAAATTCGGCGCCGCTGTTTCTGCCTGCAGCGCGGCCATTTCTGCCTCCAGTGCGTCGATCTGCCCGGGGATGGCTTCCAGTTCACGTTGCAGCTTGTAGCTCAGTTTCTTCTTCGGCGCGGCTTCCACCGGCGCACTCACAACCGCCGGTTGTTCGGGAGCGGGGGCAGCAGCAGGCTTGTCGGCCTTCTCCTCACCCACGCCCAGCAACTTGGGCGAGCCGCCCTGACGCAGCCAGTCCTGGTAACCGCCGACGAATTCGCGCACGCGCCCCTCGCCTTCGAACACCAGGGTGCTGGTCACCACGTTGTCGAGGAAGGCCCGGTCGTGGCTGACCATCAGTACGGTGCCGTCGAAGGTCAGCAGCACCTCTTCCAGCAGCTCCAGGGTTTCCACGTCCAGGTCGTTGGTCGGTTCGTCCAGCACCAGCAGGTTGGCCGGCTTGCTGAACAACTTAGCCAGCAACAGGCGTGCCCGCTCGCCACCGGAGAGCGCTTTCACCGGGGTACGGGCGCGCTGCGGCGAGAACAGGAAGTCGCCCAGGTAGCTGAGGACGTGGCGATTCTGCCCGTTGATGGTGATGAATTCGCGACCTTCGGAAATGTTGTCGATAACGGTCTTTTCCGGCTCCAGCTGGTGACGCAGCTGGTCGAAATAAGCCACTTCCAGTCGGGTGCCTTCCTTGACGCTGCCGGAAGTCGGCTGCAGGTCGCCCAGCAGCAGTTTGAGCAGCGTGGTCTTGCCGGTGCCGTTGGCGCCGAGCAGGCCGATGCGGTCACCGCGCTGCAGCACCAGGGAGAAATCACGGATCAGCGCCGGGCCGCCCGGATGGGCGAAGCCGGCTTTCTCGACGACTATCACCTGCTTGCCGGACTTCTCGGCCGTCTCCATCTGGAAGCTGGCCTTGCCCTGGCGCTCACGGCGTTCGGCACGCTCGTTACGCATCGCCTTCAGCGCGCGCACCCGGCCTTCGTTACGGGTACGACGGGCCTTGATGCCCTGGCGAATCCACACTTCCTCCTGGGCAAGACGCTTGTCGAACAGTGCGTTGGCCGCTTCTTCCGCCGCCAGCTCCTGCTCTTTATGCACGAGGAAGCTGGCGTAGTCGCCGTTCCAGTCGATCAGGTGGCCGCGGTCCAGTTCGAGGATGCGGGTGGCCACGGCCTGCAGGAAGGAGCGGTCGTGGGTGATGAACAGCACGGCACCGGGGAAATCCGCCAGAGCGTTTTCCAGCCAGGCGATGGCACCGATGTCCAGGTGGTTGGTCGGTTCGTCCAGCAGCAGCAGGTCGGGCTCGGCCACCAGCGCCTGGGCCAGCAGCACGCGGCGGCGCCAGCCACCGGAGAGCTCGGCGAGGGTCTTGTCCGCCGGCAGCTGCAGGCGGCTCAGGGTGGTATCCACCAGCTGGCCGAGGCGCCAGCCGTCGCGGGCTTCGAGGTCCTGCTGGACGCGCGCCAGCTTGTTCAGGTCCTCTTCGCTTTCGATGTGCATGCTCAGGTGGTGGTACTGCGCCAGCAGCTCGCCGACTTCGGCAAGGCCCTCGGCGACCACGTCGTAGACGGTACGGTCGTCGGCGCGCGGCAATTCCTGCGGCAACTCGCCGATCTTCAGCGAGGGCGCGCGCCAGATGTCGCCGTCATCGGGCTTCTGCTCGCCCTTGACCAGCTTGAGCATGCTCGACTTGCCGGTGCCGTTGCGGCCGATGATGCAGACCCGCTCACCGCGACCGATCTGCCAGGACACCTTATCCAGCAGCGGAGTGGTGCCAAAGGCAAGGGACACGTCGGTTAACTTGAGCAGGGTCATTGGGTATCTCCACAAACAGGGCGCGCAGTTTAAGGGAAAGCGCGGAAAAGTCAGAGGGGTGCAGACAAAGTGCCAGGGCGAGACATTCGTCCCTCTTTGAGCCGGGCAGCCCTGGTGGCGCTTTCACCCCCTGCGCGCAACAGGCTAAGCTACCCGGCAGCGGGCGCGCGCCCTCCAGCGCCCACCGATCATCTTCCCGGAAGAGCCATGCGCGGTCGCCTTTTCTCCCTGTTTTCCTGCCTGATCCTCAGCCTGTCCGCCTCGACAGCCAACGCAGCGTCCCTGCCCCAGCAGCGCCAGATGTACGACGAGGCGCAGAAGGCCCTTGCGCGCGGCGACAGCGGCCCGTACTTCAGCTACCAGTCGGCGTTGGCCGATTATCCCCTGCAGCCGTACCTGGCCTACGACGAACTGACCAGCCGTTTGAAAAGCGCCAGCAACGCCGAGATCGAGCGGTTCATCGAGCAACACGGCGACCTGCCGCAGATCAACTGGCTGAAGCTGCGCTGGATGCGCCAGCTCGCCGACCGCGGTGACTGGAACACCTTCGTCCGTTATTACGACCCGAAGATGAACTTCACCGAACTGGACTGCCTCTACGGCCAGTATCTGTTGGGCCATGGCAACAAGGCCGACGGCTACGCCACCGCCGAGAAGCTCTGGCTGGTGGGCAAGCCGCAGCCCGATGCCTGCGACACTACCTTCGCCCTGTGGCAGGCCGACGGCCAACTTACCGAGGAGAAGGTCTGGAAACGCCTGAAGCTGGCTGCCGAAAAAGGCAACTACAGCCTCGCCACGGTACTCTCCAAGCGCCTGCCGACCCTCGGCAGCCAGGGCGCGTTGATGGTCAACGTCGCGCAGAACCCTTCGCAGCTGAGCCAGGCCACGCGTTTCGGCGCCCGCGACCACGCCACCGCCGACGTGGTCGGCCTCGGTCTGCGCCGCCTGGCCAAGCAGGACCCGGAAAAAGCCATCAACCTGCTGGACTACTACAGCTCGGTGCTGCCCTTCTCCAGCGACGAGAAAGTCTCCATCGCCCGCGAGATCGGCCTGAGTCTGGCGCGCCGCTACGACCCACGCGCACTGCCGATGATGGTCAAGTACGACCCGCAACTGCGCGACGACACCGTCACCGAATGGCGCCTGCGCCTGTTGCTGCGGCTGGGCCGTTGGGAAGACGCCTATGAGCTGACCCGCGCCCTGCCACCGTCGCTGGCCGAGACCAACCGCTGGAAATACTGGCAGGCGCGCTCGCTGCAACTGGCGCAGCCGCAGAACAAGCAGGCCATCAACCTGTACCAGCCGGTGGCCGGCGAACGTGATTTCTATGGTTTCCTTGCCGCCGACCGGATCAACGCCCCCTACCAGCTGAACAATCGCCCGGTATCGCTGGACGCGGCGACGATGCAGCGCGTGCGCAATGCGCCGAGCACCCGCCGCGCCCTGGAGTTCTACGCCCGCGGCGAGATCATCAACGCCCGCCGCGAGTGGTACCACGCTGCCCGCCACCTGAGCCACGACGAGCTGCTGGCCCAGGCGAAGATCGCCTACGACATGCAGTGGTACTTCCCGGCCATCCGCGCGATCAGCCAGGCCAAGTACTGGGACGACCTGGATATTCGCTTCCCCATGGCCTACCGCAACACCCTGGTGCGCGAGGCGCGCAACCGAGGCCTGCACTCCAGCTGGGTATTCGCCATCACCCGCCAGGAAAGCGCCTTCATGTCCGACGCGCGCTCCGGCGTTGGCGCCACCGGCCTGATGCAACTGATGCCGGCCACCGCCAAGGAAACCTCGAAGAAATTCGGTATCCCGTTGGCCTCGCCGCAGCAATTGATCGTGCCGGATGTGAACATCCAGCTCGGCGCCGCGTACCTGAGCCAGGTGCACGGCCAGTTCAACGGCAACCGCGTGCTCGCCACCGCCGCCTACAACGCCGGTCCCGGCCGCGTACGGCAGTGGCTGAAGGATGCGCGTCACCTGGCCTTCGACGTCTGGGTCGAGACCATTCCGTTCGATGAGACCCGCTCCTACGTGCAGAATGTGCTGTCCTACGCGGTGATCTACGGGCAGAAGCTCAACGCACCGCAGCCCATCGTCGACTGGCACGAACGCTTCTTCGACGAACTCTGATCCACTCCCCCGCCCGGCACCCGCCGGACGGTCTTCATCCCTTCAAGGAAAAGGAAATTCCCATGCGCAAGACCCTGCTTTCCGTCACCGTCCTCGCCGCCGGCCTGCTGAGCACCGACCTCGTTCTGGCCGCCTGCGAGAAGCCGCGCAACGCCTTCGACAGCGTGTACTGCCTGAGCACCGAATACGCCCAGGTGGACCGCGAGCTGAACAATGAATTCGGCACCCTGCGCAAGATGCTCAACGACGGCCAGAAGGCTGCGCTGAAGAAGAGCCAGATCGCCTGGATCAAGGACCGCGACGCCCAGTGCAGCTACGAGCGCGACGGCGGTTACTTCGTCAACCTGCAGTGCGCGGTGGACAAGACCAATGAGCGCCTGGCGGTCCTGCGCGAGCGTGAGCGCGAGTGCCAGAGCACCGGTTGCGTCGACGCCAAGCTGTAAAGCGCAGAGGGCATACACTCACGAACGGTGTATGCCTTGAGTACCTGTAGCGTCCCGATGGCGGGACCTACTCCAGGACTTCCACGTCCATGCCCACACTCAGCTCGCCGCTGTTCAGGGCAATGAGGTTCTGGCCGAACAGCGCTTCGCCATTGACGTTGCGATAGCCCAGCAGGGTCGCCAGCGGCTCGCGGGCGGCATCGCGCTCGCCGGTATGCGGGTCGATGGTGGTGAGGATGCAGCGCGAGCAGGGCTTGGCCACCTTGAAGGTGACGTCGCCGATGCGGATACGCTTCCAGCCATCTTCGGCGAAAGGCTCGGCGCCAGTGACCACCAGATTGGGGCGGAAGCGCAGCATCTCCAGCGGGCGTCCGACCTTGGCCGACAGGTCATCCAGCGAACCCTGGCCGATCAGCAACAGCGGGAAGCCGTCGGCGAAATGCACACGCTCGCCGGGCTCGGCGTAGGCGGTGTCGACCTGCCGGGCGCGCTGCTCGGGCATCTGCACCAGGCGCACGTCGCGACCGAGGAAGGTGCTCAGCCACTGGGCGGCGGCTTCGCCGGCATCCGGCACCTGCAGCATGTCGCGCCAGATGAGTACGCCGCGCAGGTTGTCGTCGCGGCCGGGCACATTCACCAGCAGGTCATCCATGCCGGGCGCGCGCAGGCGCAGGGCGGCGAAATCGTCCTGCCAGCGCGCCTCGATGCGGCCCATCTGCGGCAGCAGGCGCTGAGTGAGGAAGCGGCCATTGGAGGCCTCTACCACCAGCCAGCGTCGGTCCCCTGCCAGGCCCAGCGCGTCCAGGCGGACGGACTCCAGCGGCTCGTAAGCGGTGGATTTGACCGGGTAGCGGTAGAGCGCGCTCAGGCTGTACATGGGAAGCGTCCTTTCATGCAGGCGAAAGCGACCTTATACGGCGTGGGACGTGCGACTAGCAATGGGCATTGCGGTGGCGGGCATGGGTCGCCCAGACAGACGCCTGACACTGACGGAGCAGGAAGAAGGGACTTCGCGGAGAAGCTCCGCTCCAATCTGGAAACATCTGCGCTGGGAGCCCCTCTCCCCCGCCCTCTCCCTGAAGGGAGAGGGAGCCGTCCGAGCGGGGTGACGCTGCAGTTTCAGCCGGCCGCGATCCCATTCCCTCTCCCTTCAGGGAGAGGGAATACAGGCACGAACTTTCAGAAGAAGAGACTTGCCCCTACAAGAGCGGGAGCGGCTGTTCCCTGTAGGAGCGAGGATCAGGCGGGGACTTTCTGCAACCGCCGACGCACCACTTCCACCAACTGGTCCGGCTGGAACTTGGAGAGGAAGTCGTCGCAGCCGACCTTCTTCACCATGGCATCGTTGAAGCTGCCCGACAGCGAGGTGTGCAGCACCACGTAGAGGTCTCGCAGGCGCGGGTCGCTGCGGATCTCGGTGGTCAGCCGGTAGCCGTCCATTTCCGGCATCTCGGCGTCGGTGAAGACCATCAGCAGCTTCTCTTCCATGTCGTTGCCTTCGTCCGCCCAGCGCTTGAGCTGCTGCAGCGCGCGCAGGCCGTCAGTCGCAACATGCAGACGCAAGCCAAGCTGGCCGAGTGTGTCGCGCAGTTGGGAGATGGCCACGCTGGAGTCATCCACCACCAGCACTTCGCGGCCACGGGTCTGGCTGAGCAGCTTGTCGTCCAGGCGGTCGCTGGAGACGCGGGTGTTCATCGGCACGATCTCGGCGAGCACCTTTTCCACGTCGATGATTTCCACCAGGCGGTCTTCCACCTTGGTGATCGCGGTCAGGTAGTGCTGGCGGCCCGCGCCACCGGGCGGCGGCTGGATCGACTCCCAGTTGAGGTTGAGGATGCGCTCTACCCCGCCCACCAGGAAGGCCTGCACCGAACGGTTGTACTCGGTGACGATGATGGTGCTGTTGGCATCCGGAGTCAGCGCACGCATGCCGATGGCGCGGGACAGGTCGATCACCGGCAGGGTCTGGCCGCGCAGGTTGATCACCCCGCAGATCATCGGGTGGCGCTGCGGGATCAGTGTCAGGCGCGGCAGTTGCAGCACTTCCTGCACCTTGAACACGTTGATCGCGAACTGCTGCCGCCCGGCCAGGCGGAAGACCAGGATTTCCAGGCGGTTCTCGCCTACCAGTTGGGTGCGTTGATCGACAGTGTCGAGAATACCGGCCATGCCTGCTCCAGATTCGGAATGAGTCGTGCGGGAAAGCTATCGGCCATCCGTTTGGAAACAAGATACCGGCCCGGAGCCATCATGCACGACTTACTCTGTCACGGCCAGGCCGATCAGCTGTTCGCGCCCATGAGCCGCTGGGTCGACGAGAGCAAGGGCGAGTCCGCTGGCAGATGCATGGAAATCGCCGCAGGGCGCACCTCGAAGCGCAGCCTGGGCCCCTCCAGCGGCTCGCCGTCGAGATTGACGTCCAGGCCCTCGTGCGCCTCGACCTCTATCCACGGCAGGCGCGCACGGACGAACAGGTCCTGGGTACCAAGCCCACCGCCCAGCAGCGCGCCGAGGGTGCCGACCATGTCCTGCGGCGTCGGCAGGATGCTCACATCGAGCAATCCATCGTCCGCTGCCGCCTGGGGACAGAGCACATGTCCGCCGCCCGCCTGCCGTCCGTTGCCGATGCCCAGCGCGAGGAATTCCCCTTCCCAGCTGAAATCCGGGCCGCTGAAGCGGCCCTGCGCTGCATGCACCTCGGAGAAGCGCGTCAGGCCGGTGAGCAGGTAGGCCGCGCCGCCGAGCAGCTTCTTCAGGTCTTCCGGAGTATTGGCCGTGACCTTGGAGCCGAAGCCGCCGGTGGCCATGTTGAGGAACATCTGCCCGTCCACCTCGCCCAGGTCGATGGGCCGCGCCGGCACCTCCAGCAGGGCCAGCGCAGCGGCTGGCTCCAGCGGCACGCCGGCGGCACGGGCGAAGTCGTTGGCGGTGCCCAGCGGCAGGATCGCCAGGCTGGCCTTGCCACCGGCCTGGGCCAACGCCTCGGCGACATCGCGCACGGTGCCGTCTCCACCGCCGGCAATCAGCGTCGTATAGCCCGCTGCCAAGCCCTCCTCCACCAGGCGCCGGGCGTCGCCCGCCTCCCAGGTCACCCTCACGTCGAGCGTTTGCCCCGCCTCGCGCGCAGCCAGCACAGCGGCGCGCACCTCCTCGTTGGCGGCTTGCTTGCCATGCAGGATCAATAGGGCCTTGGGTTGCATCATGGTCGGCTTCCTCGCGAGTGATCCATTGAGCGTCAACTAATGGACCCAGAGTAGCGCGGGAAAATTTCGCCAACCTTCAACGGCGGATCAGGCCGGGTAGCCGGTGATCTCGCGAATGCTCTGGTACAGCGGCTTGAGCTGCTTGTACATGCGCTGGTAGACCTCGCTGTACAGCCGCTCGTAGGTGCGCTGCGCCTCGGGGCGCGGATGGAAGACATCGCCGACGCGGGTCATGGCGGCGATGGCGTGGGTAAAGTCCGGATAGAGGCCGAGCCCCACCGCACAATCGATGGCTGCACCCAGGCCGGAAGCTTCGTAGACATGCGGACGCTCTGCCGGCAGGCCGAAGATGTCGGCGGTGAGCTGCATCGCCGCATCGCTCTGCGAGCCGCCACCGGCCACGCGCAGGCGCTGGATGCGGGTGCCGGAGCGCTTCTCGATACGCTCCTTGCCCTGGCGCAACGCGTAGGCCAGGCCTTCGAGGATGGCGCGGTAGATGTGCGCGCGGGTGTGCACGTCACCGAAGCCGATGATCGAGCCCTTGGCTTCCAGCCCCGGCTCGCGGATGCCCGGCGTCCAGTAGGGTTGCAGCATCAGGCCCATGGAGCCGGCGGGCACGCTGTCGACCAGTTCGTCAAAGAGTTTTTCCGGCTCGACGCCGAGTTCCTGCGCGCGTTGCATCTCGCGCAGGCCGAACTCGCGCTTGAACCAGCTGACCATCCAGAAACCGCGGTAGATCATCACCTCGGTGTTGAAGTGATCGGGGATCGCCGCGGGGTACGGCGGGATCAGCGGGATGGTCTCCAGATAGCGTGAACGGGTGGTGTTGATGGTCGCGGTGGTGCCGTAGGACAGGCAGGCCACGGTCGGATCGATGGCGCCGGCGCCGAGCACTTCGCAGGCTTTGTCGGCGCCGGCGGCGATCAGCGGCAGGCCTTCGGGAATGCCGGTCAGGCGGCTGGCTTGGGCAGTGATCTCGCCCAGTTTCTCGCCGGGCTTGAACAGCTCCGGCAGCTGCTCGCGGCGCACGTCCAGCGCCTGCCACTTCCAGTCGCGCGGCGCGGCCCATTGCAGCTTCTTGTAGTCGAACGGCAGGTAGGCAACGCTGCAGGCCACCGAATCCACGTAGCGTCCGCACAGACGCTGGGTGAGGAAGCCGGAGAGCAGCAGCACCTTGTGCGTGCGCTGGTGGATGTCCGGCTGCTGCTGGGCGATCCAGTTCACTTCGGCCTGGGTACGGAAGTAATCCACCGCGCCCTGCGCGCCCACCAGCTTGAACAGCCACCCCCAGGGGCCCTTGATCGATTCGCCCGGCTCGGCGCGGCGCTGGTCCAGCCAGATGATCGCCGGGCGCAGGGCCCGACCCGCTTCGTCGACGTGGATCACGGTACCGCGCTGGGTCGTCAGCGAGACGCCACGGATGCGCCTGCGGTCGATGTCCACGCTGGCCCACAGGCGCTTGCAGGCCTCGCCCAGCTGCTCCCAGTAGTACTCCGGGTGCTGCTCGGCCCAACCGGGCTGCGAGGAGAAATAGGCTTCCAGCTCGACCTTGCCCTTGCCCACCAGGTTGCCCTGGAGATCGAAGAGCAGCGCGCGCACGCTCTGGGTGCCGTTGTCGATGGCCAGCAGGTAGTTGTTGTTATCCATGGGGCTCTCGTTCAATGGGGCCGCGGTCAGTGCGGCAGGCTGTAGCAGCGACGCCACAAGGCCAGATAGTCCTGTTCCTCACGTTTCCAGCGCGTGTCGTCCCAGCCCAGGCGTGGCTGGCACAGTGCGCGGATCTTCGGCAGCTCGGCGGCTGCGCCATCGGCCAGCAGCAGGCCGATACGGGTACGGCGCAGCAACAGGTCGTCCAGGTGCAACACCAGTTCGCCTTCCGCCGCCCTAGCCAGCTCGGCCCAGAGACAATCGGTGTTGCCGATGCATGCGCTGCCCAGGGTTCTGATTGCCCTCGCCAGCTCCGGCAGCGCGCGGCCATGGCGACCGCTCAGGCGTCGCTTCTGTGGCGCAGTGAGTCCTGGCAAGTCGATGTCTGCCACCGGTTCGAAGACCTGCTCGCCGGCGGGTTCCAGCGGGCGCTCCAGCATCGGCGCGCAGGCCGCCAGGACTTCCAGCGCCAGCAGGCGGAAGGTGGTCAGCTTGCCGCCGGCCAGGGTCACGCAGCCGGGCTCGACCCACAGCGCATGTTCGCGCTTCTCGTCCGACGGCCTGAGCACTGGGGCGCCATCGCTGACCACCGGACGCACCCCGGCCCAGGTGGAGAGCACATCTGCCGAGCTGATCCGGGCAGACGGGAACTGCTGCGCGCAGGCCGCCAGCAGGTAGTCCACTTCCTCGCGGCTGATGGCGGCATCATCGTCCAGCGTGTCGCGATGGTCGAGGTCGGTGGTGCCGACCACGGTCGCGCCCTCCCAGGGGAAGACGAACACCGGACGCTTGTCCTGACCGTGCATGAAGCTGAAGGCGTGGGCGACCGGCAAGCGCCAGGCCGGCAGCAACAGGTGGCTGCCGCGCAGCGGGCGGATGTGCTCGCTGCCTTGCTTCTGCCGCAAGGCATCGGCCCAGGCGCCGGTGGCCAGGGCCACGGCGCGGGCGCGGATACTGAAGCGCTGGCCGCTCTCGCTGTCCTCGGCGACCAGTCCCTGAATGCGACCATCGCGGCGGTCCAGTTCGATCACTTTCAAGCCGTTCAGGGCTTCGCCGCCTTCGGCACGCGCTTCGCCCAGCACACGCATCACCAGGCGTGCATCGTCGGTGACCGCGTCCTCGAAACGGGTGCCGCCCAGCAGGCGGTTTTCCTTCAGCCCCGGCGCCAGGTAGCGCAATTCTTCCAGGCGATGGAACAGATGGTTTCGCCGCCCCGCGAGCGCGTCGTAGAGCCAGAGCAGGGCGCCGAACACCCGCGGGCCGGGGAAGCCGCCCTGGTAGTGCGGCATGATGAAGCTCAGCGGATCGACCAGCCCCGGTGCCTCGCCCAGCAGGCGCTGGCGCTCGCGCACCGAGTCGCGGGTCAGGCCGAACTGGCCCTTGGCGATGTAGCGCAAGCCGCCGTGGACCATCTTCGACGAGCGGCTGGAGGTACCCCAGGCGAAGTCGCGCTGCTCGATCAGCAGGCAGCGCCAGCCGCGCCGCGCCGCCTCGCGCAGGATGCCGGCGCCAGTGATGCCGCCGCCGACCACGATCAGGTCCCAGTCGCGCGCCGCCAGTTCCGGCAACGCCTCGGCACGCCAGGCTGCATTCCAGGCAGGCATCGTCTCAGTCCTGCAGCAGCGTGCCGGGGTTCAGCCGGCCGGACGGGTCGAAATGCCCGGCCAGCGCCTGGATCGCCGCCATGCCCAGCGGGCCCTTCTCCACCGGCAGATAGGGCGCGTGGTCCTTGCCCACGCCGTGCTGGTGGCTGATGGTTCCGCGGTGGTTGGCGATGGTCTGGCTGGCAGCGTGCTTGAGCTTGCGCCAGCGCTCGTGCGTCTGCGCATAGCTGGCCGCCGGGCGGAACACATAGGTGGTATAGATGCTCGAGCCTTCGCCATAGACATGCGACAGGTGGGTGAACACATGCACGCGCTCGCCTTCGGCGGCCAGGCCCTCACGCAGGCTGGCTTCGATACGGTTCAGCAGGTTGTCGACGTTGGACCAGTCGGTGGCGGTTTCCAGGGTGTCGACCACGTAGCCGTTCTCCCACAGCGCTTCGCGCAGGTAAGGAAAGCGGAAGCGGTTCTGCGCCCATTTCCTGCCCAACAGGGTGCCGGTGAACACGCCGCCAAAGGCCTTGAGAAGGCGCCGCGCAGCACGCAGCGAGGTCGCGTTCTGGGCGCGGTCGCCGGTGACGCCGAAGGTCAGCATGCATTTGCCCTCGGCCGCGCCGCGCAGTTTCAGGTAGCGCTCCAGCCAGGCGATCTGCCCCGGATGACCTGCCAGTGCAAGCTGGGTGGTGGTTTCCACGGCATTGGACAGGCGCAGCATGGAGAGCGGTACGCGCGCCTGCACCAGGGTGCGGATGCCTTCCAGCGCCTGCTCCCAGGACGGCAGGAAAACCGCGTAGAAACGCTCGTCCTCGGCGATGCGCGTGACCCGCACCTTCACCGACGAGAGAATGCCGAAACGACCTTCGGAGCCCATCACCATCTCGCGCAGATCAGGCCCCGCCGAGGAGGCCGGGAAGGTCGGAATTTCCAGGGTACCGGCGAAGGTTTCCAGCGAACCGCCGGCGAACAGCTGCTCGATGCGCCCGTAGCGCAGCGACTGCTGGCCACTGGAACGGCTGGCGACCCAGCCACCGAGGGTGGAGAGCTCCCAGGACTGCGGGAAGTGACCGAGGGTATAGCCCCGGGCGCGCAGCTGGCTTTCTACTTGCGGCCCGTTGGCGCCGGGGCCGAAGGTGGCGATCAGGCTCTGCTCGTCCAATTCCAGCAGGCGGTTCATGTGCTCCAGGGAAACCGTGAGCACCGCCTTGTCGGACACCGGCGGGTTGATGTGACCGGCCACCGAGGTGCCGCCGCCATAGGGGATCACCAGGCAGTCCCAGAGCTCGGCGAACTTCAGTAGCTCACGGATCTGCTCGGCGGTCTGCGGGTAGGCCACGCCGTCGGGGAACACGCCGAAGTCGCCTTCGCGCATCGCCAGCCAGTCCGGCAGGCTCTGGCCGCGAGCGTGCAGCAGGCGGTCCCGGGCTTCGCGCACCACCAGCGGATGCTCGGGCAGGCGCGAGGCCGGCACCTTGGCCAGTACCTGCTCCAGCGTCGCGTCCGGCAGCGTCAGGCCCGGGCCCACCAGTTCGGCGAGGAACCCACGCCCGTTATCGGGCAGTTCGACCACCGTCGTTTCTTCACCCCAGCCGTTCCAGCGTCGCATGCCCGCTCCTTTTATCCAGGTCTCTGTCTGCCATTTCGATAGCTATTCCGGTGCCGCTTGATGGCTGCCTATACTAGCCAGCCGCCCTGCCCTGTCACTGTCGGATCAAGACAGGCGCAGTTGCCGATCGAGACACCGAAGAACAAGAACTCACGCCATGCATTCCCTGGGCTACACCTCCGTCCCCGCACTGCTGAAATACCTGCGCCACGCCGAGTCCCTCGGCATGGACCAGGACGCTGCCCTCAAGGCTGCCGGCCTGGAACGCTCGCAACTGAGCGACAACAGCCAGCGTCTGCCGAGCGAGGCCCACGAACGCCTGCTGCAGCACCTTTGCGCGCACTCCGGCGATCCGTTGTTCGGCCTGCACTCCGCACGCTTCGTGCAGCCAGGCTCCTGGAGCGTGCTGGGCTACATCACCATGAACTGCGCCAACCTGGGCGAAGCCATGGGCCGCATCATTCCCTACGAGAAGCTGGTCGGCGACATGGGCGTCAGCCGCCTGGAACCGGGCACGGACCACATCAAGCTGATCTGGAACTGCCGTCACGAGGCGGCGCAGATCCGCCGGCACATGGTGGAAAACGTGCTGGCATCCTGGCTGCTCTATGCGCGCTGGATCGCCGACACCGATGGCTCGCCGCAGGAAGTCTGGTTCGAGCACGCGCAGCCCGAGGGCGCCGATGTTGCCGAGTACGAGCAACTGTTCGGCTGCCCGGTGCGTTTCGAGCAACCCTTCAGCGCCCTGCTGGTACCCCTGCAGTTGCTCAGCTACCCGCTGCGCCAGGCCGACGCCAATCTGCTGCGCACCCTGGAAGAACACGCCCTGGCGCTGATGGCCGAACTGGACGACGACGAGCCGCTGCCGCTGCGGGTGAAGAACGCCCTGCGACTGCTGCTCAAGGACGGCCTGCCGCGCAAGGAGCGCGTCGCCGAACGCTTCGACATGACCGTGCGCACCCTGCAACGCCACCTGCAGCAGGCCGGCGCCAGTTACCAGCAGATCCTCGACGAACTGCGCCAGGAACTCGCCAAACACTACCTGGTGCACAGCGACCTGCCGATCCAGGACATCGCCCAGTACCTGGGCTTCACCGAGTCGCGCTCCTTCCATCGCAGCTTCAAGGGCTGGACGGACCAGACGCCCGGCGAATATCGCCAGCAGCACAAGAAAACGCCGGTCTGAGACCGGCGTTTTTCACTGCGCAGCTGCCCGCGCCAAAGCACATGGCGTTTGGATATTGACGCTTTTCACCATCTGTCGGATTCCCCCCTCGCTTTCGTCAAATCCCTGTCGAAACGACGAGCACCCTGATGGCATTGAGCTACCGTCTGAAGTCAGTACAGACCTGTTCAGGTTCGGGACTTCGAACATCCCGTGCCTCCCAGAAGGTCTGGAGCGAGCGGAGAATCAAGATAACAACGACCTGATGGATGCATGGATGGGAGGTTTCAACGAGCCTTGGCATCGTTCGGTGCACGGAACTCCGGGTGACGCAAGGTCGCCCTGCACTGGCGCCATCGCTCGACACGCCTGCCGCCCTCTGGCGGCATCAAAGGCTCCTGCCCCAGAACCCGCAGGCTCCCGACTCAGGGACTGATTGACCGCGAGCTTGATATAGAGGTTGTCCGAGGCGTGTCAGCTCTGAACTGAGGGATAAATCATGGGCGAGTCGTATCAGTGGGATTTCGGTTCGGTTGCATCCGGCCTGCAATTCAAGATCGTTTTCGACGGCACCGGCTTCACGGTGACCTGCACATCCGGCTATCTGGATCTCAACGCCCTCTGGTTCTCGGACGGCGACAAGAGTGCCGAGGGGACGGTTACCCTGGCCAAATCCGATAACAGCCTCAACATGAACGGCACCGGTATTACCTGGGATGACGTCTACAAGGTTTCCAGCACCGGGCTTGGCTCTACGGGCACGAACAAGGCCAGCTTCCTCACCGCCGGCGAGTCGATGTCGTTCTCCCTGGCGACGCTCGACCTGCCGGAATCCATCAGCGCACTGCTGGCCAATCCCACACTGCTGACCATTGGCGTGCGGGTCACCAGCGACAGCTCGACCAGTGGCGAGGGCAAGTATGTCGACACCAGCGGCACGCTGATCTCGAGCGTCAACCATGCGCCGACCCTGGCCACCGTCAGCAATGGCACGGTCACCGATACCGCGGGGGACGACAGCTTTGCGAACGTGAGCGGGACCCTGCACGGCAGCGATGCCGACGGCAACCCGGTGAGTTACAAACTGGCGGATTCCAGCGCCTCGAGCGGCACCGGGGACAGTGCCGGCTTCAACGTGCAGAAGAGTTCGGACTACGGAACCTTCTACCTGAATACCGCCAGCGGGGCCTACAAGTTCGTCGCCAACGATGCCGCGGTGGAGGGCCTGAAGACCACCCAGACCGCAGACTTCACGGTCAGCGCGACCGATGGCGTCGCCGATAGCGCCACCCAGACCATCAGCATCAGCCTGAACGGCGTCAACGATACCCCCGAGCTCAACGCCTCGCTGACCGCCTTCACCTTCATCGACACCTCGGGGAACGACAGCTTCACCAGCGTGACTGGCCAACTGACCAGCACGGACCGCGACGTCGGCGATACGGCGAGCTATGCCATCGATGACAGCAGTGCTGCGACCGGGTCCTTCGATGTGAACGGCCACGTCTATCAACAGAAACTGGTCGGCAACTTTGGCACGCTCTACCTGGACACCAGTGGCGCCTACGAGTACGTCCCCAACGACTCCGCCGTCGAAGCGCTGGAGGCAAGCACCAGCGAAAGCTTCACGCTCAAGGTGACCGATGACTCGAATGCAACCGCCACCAAGACCCTGACCATCAACCTGACCGGGGCCGAAGATGCGCCGGAGGTGACGGCGGTAGTTGCGGGTTATGCCGACACAGAGGCCGACGACACCTTCGCCGATACCACCGGTACGCTCAACGTCAGTAGCCGCGACGGTGACACCAGCTTCACCTTCACCCTGTCGGGCAGCAGTGACTCGGTGCTATCGGGTTACGACCGACAGGACACCAGCAGTGCCTTCGGCACGCTCTACCTGAACAGCACCAGTGGCGCCTACAAGTTCATCGCCAATGACGCAGCCATCGAAGCGCTCGAAAGCGGCAGCATTCCCAACGCGGTTTATCACGTCACCGCTGCTGCCGACGGTGTGACTTCGGCGGACCAGACCATCACCATCACCTTTGCAGGCGCCGAAGACGCCCCGCTCGTGGCGCCCGTGCTGGAGTCCTATCTCGATACGGCCGCCGACGACACCTTCGCCGACAAGACCGGCACCCTGGACGTCACCAGCCGCGACGGCGACTCCAGCTTCACCTTCGCACTGGCTGGCAGTAGCGCGACGGGACAACTGGACTATGACCTGAAGAACGCCAGCAGTGGTTACGGCACCCTGTACCTGAACAGCAGCACGGGCGCGTACAAGTTCGTTGCGAACGACGCGGCCATCGAAGGCCTGGAAAGTGGCAACAACCCGAGCGCGATCTATCACGTTACCGCTGCAGCGGACAACGCGACCTCGTCCGACCAGACCATCACCATCAACCTCAACGGCGCCGAAGATGCACCGGTGGTGGCTCCCGTGGTGGCGAGCTACACCGACACGGCCGCCGACGACACCTTCACCGACAAGACCGGCACCCTAAGCGTCACCAGCCGCGATGGCGATTCCAGCTTCACCTTCGCTCTGGCTGGCAGTAGCGCGACGGGACAACTGGACTATGACCTGCAGAACACCAGCAGCATCTTCGGCACGCTGTACCTCAACAGCACCAGCGGCGCCTACAAGTTCGTGGCCAACGACGCAGCCATTGAAGCGCTGCAGCCCGGCAGCAATCCAAGCCTGGTGTATGCCGTCACAGCCTCCGCTGACGGCGCGACCTCGGCCAGCCAATCCATCACCCTCGGCATTACCGGCGGCAACGATGCGCCGCGCGACCTGACGCTGACGGCGGACACCTCCAACGCCTTCATCACGGGCAATGGCGTGCCCGGCAACAACGGAGCTATCGGCACCATCAGCGTGACCGCCGGCTCCGACCCGGACGCGGGTGGCAGTTATTCCTTCAGCCTCTTCAGCGCCAAGTCCGGCGCCCTGGGCGCGGCAAGCATCAGCACCGATGCCAGCGGGCTGTTCGCCGTCAGCAGCGCGGGAGCGCTCAGCAGCACAACGGGGCTGGCGTCGGGCACCATCTACGAGGTGACGGTCCAGGCAAGCCAGGGTTCCGGTGCGACGCTTGCCACCTACAACGAGACCTTCAGCGTCGTCACTGGCACCAACGCCGGGACGGAAACCCTACCCGGCGGGGGGTACGACTTCAGCTCGGGCGACGATGTCATCTACGGCCGGCAGAACGTCGACATCATCCTTGCCGGTTCGGGCGACGACACCGTGTTCGGCCAGGACGGCAACGACGAGATCCATGGCGGCACCGGCATCGACCTGCTGTTCGGCGGCAAGGACAACGACTCTTTCGTGTTTTCCACCGGCAACACCGGCATCACCCTGGCAACCGCGGATACCATTGGCGACTTCAACTCGGCGAACGACACCATCGTCACCTCGCTGGCTGCGGGCAACGTCACCATTGCCAATGGTTCCTCGTTGTCCGACTTCAATGCCTTCGTCGCCGCCGCAAACGCATCGATGGCGACGGGCACGGCAACCAGCGGTTCTTACATGGCCTGGAACGCTGCGGGCACGGGCAATGGGTGGCTGGTCATCGACGAGAACCACAGCAACTCGGTGGACAGTGGCGACAGCTTGATCGTGCTGACCGGGGTGAACACGGCAACTGGGTTTGCAACGACCGATATCGCCTGAGCCCTGGTGGAGGAACCCGCAAGAACAAACGGGGCCGCGTTCTGCGGCCCCGTTTGTTTCCGGCTGATACCGGTCGGCCGGTTAGTCGAGCAACTCGCTGAACGGGATGAAGACCAGCCAATCGCCTTCAACCAGCGTCGTTCCCTCGCGCACTTCTGCCAGTCCCTCGGCCCAGGCGGCGCTGCGCAGTACACCGGAACTCTGGTTGGCGAAAGGCACAGCACGGCCGTTCTCCAGTCTTGCACGCAGGTACTCGCGGCGATTGCCTGGCTTGGTCCAGTTGAAGCCAGCTGGCACCTGCAGGCGTAAAGGCTCGACCTTCTGCATACCGAGGCGACGCATCAGGTAGGGTCGCGCCAGCAGCGCGAAGGTCACCAGGGTGGACGCCGGGTTGCCCGGCAGCCCGATCACCGGCACCTGCTGATACTGGCCCACGGTCAGTGGCTTGCCCGGCTTGATCGCCAGTTTCCACAGCGCCAGCTCGCCCGCTTCACGCAGGGCCGCACCGAGAAAATCCGCCTCGCCGACGGAAACGCCGCCGGTGGAAAGGATCAGGTCAACATTCGACAACCCGGCCAGGGCCGCGCGTGTGCGCTCCAAGTCGTCCGGAAGGATGCCGGCGTCCACCACTTCGCAACCAAAGCGCTGCAGCCAGGTGCGCAGCAGGTGCCGGTTGCTGTTGTAGATCTGCCCGAGCGCCAGCGGCTGGCCCGGTTCGACCAATTCATCGCCGGTGGACAGCAGCGCCACGCGCGGGCGGCGACGCACACTCAATTCGGCATGACCTAGCGATGCCGCCAGACCGATCTCGATCGGCCCCAGGCGCGTGCCGGCGGGCAGCACACAGTCCCCCTTGCGGGTTTCCTGGCCCTGCGGGCGTACGTGCTGTCCGGCCTTGAGTGCCTCGAGGAAACGCACGCGGCCGTCCTCCAGCACTTCGACGTTTTCCTGCATCTCGACGCAATCGGCGCCCTCGGGTACCGGCGCACCGGTGAAGATGCGCACGCAGGTGCCCGGCACCAGCGGTTCGCCCGCCTGCCCGGCGAAGATCTTCTGGCTGACCGGCAGCGCCTCGCCCTGCCAGTCGGCCTGGCGCAGCGCATAGCCGTCCATGGCGCTGTTCGGCCACGGCGGCAAGTCCAGTCCGGCCAACAGGGGCTCGGCGAGCACGCGGCCGTCAGCCTCGCTCAGCGACAGGGTCTCGGTATCGAGGATCGGCGCCTGCTCCGCCAGGCTCAGCAGGCGCGCCAGGGCGTCCTCGACCGGCAGCAGTCCCGGCTTGTCGCAGCCGCTCATCCGCGGCTCTCGCAGGGCGCCGCCTTTTTCAGGTGCGGAGCGAAATTGCAAGGGCGGTGGCTGGCGTCAAGCTGCTCGCCGAGAATACCGTCCCAAGCGGTGCGGCAGGCGTTGGTGGAGCCCGGCAGACAGCAGACCAGGGTGCCGTTGGCGAGGCCGGCCAGCGCACGGGACTGGACAGTGGAGGTGCCGATGTCGGCCACGGAAATCTGCCGGAACAGCTCGCCAAAGCCGTCCACTACCTTGTCCAGCAGGCAGGTTACGGCCTCCGGGGTGCTGTCGCGGCCGGTGAAGCCGGTACCGCCGGTAACCAGCACGACCTGCACTTCGTCTTCGGCAATCCAGGTCGCGACCTGGGCGCGGATGCGGTAGAGGTCATCCTTGAGCAGGACGCGGGCCGCGAGGTTGTGGCCCGCGGCCTTCAGGCGGTCGACGAACAGCTGGCCGGAGGTGTCGGTTTCCAGAGTGCGGGTATCGCTGACGGTGAGGACGGCGATGTTCAGCGGGACGAATGGCTGCTCGGCCTTGTGGCTCATGATGAGGGCCCTTGCTTGTGAGGTTGGAATGCGCGGTGTTATATCACAGGCCCGCCCTGGAGACCCTGACATGCCACAAGCCCCGCTCCCCCCCTGCTCCGTCCTGATTCTCGCTGGAGGACGCGGCCAGCGCATGGGCGGCCAGGACAAGGGCCTGATGGAGTGGCAGGGCCGCCCGCTGGTGAGCTATGCGGCCGCCCTCGCCCGCCCATTCAGCGACGATCTGATTATTTCCTGCAACCGCAACGCGGACGTCTACGCCGGCTTCGCCGACCGCCTGGTACAGGATGACAGCACGGACTTCCCCGGCCCGCTGGCCGGTATCCGGGCAGGCCTGGCCATCGCGCGTCATTCGCACTTGCTGGTTCTTCCCTGCGATGCGCCGCGCCTGGATGCCGAGTTGCTGCAGCGCCTGCTGCGCGCATCGGCCGCAGAGCCGGACGTCGTACACATGCTGCGCTGCGGCACGCAGTGGGAGCCTTTGTTCAGCATCATCCCAGTGGCGATGTGCGCGTCGATAGAGGAAGCCTGGAACCAGGGCGATCGCAGCCCCCGTTACGTTTTCTCGAAACTGGGCCTGCAAGCGGTGGATTGCCCAGCCGACGACCCACGCCTGGCCAACCTGAATACCCCGGAGCTGCTCTATCGCGCCTGATAGCAACGCATTCGAAAATTTTCCGGGAACTATGCCGTAGTCCTCCCGGTCAGACTTTTCGTACTTTTTTGTTCGCTCATCAGGAGATTCACTAATGAACAAACGGATGCTTCCCGCCTTCCTGCTCGCCCTGGGCTTCGGAGTGCTCGCAGGTTGCTCCACTCCGTCGGTCATCACCCTGAACGATGGTCGCGAGATTCAGTCGGTCGACAAGCCCAAGTACGACGAAGAATCCGGCTTCTATGAGTTCGAACAGCTGGATGGCAAAACCGCCCGTGTGAACAAGGATCAGGTACGGACCGTCAAGGACCTCTGATTCTCCCGGTGGTGAAAACGCCCCGCAGGCCCCTGATCGGTCTGCGGGGCGTTCGCGTTTCCTGGGGCGGGAAAATCTTTTTTCAGAAATTTTTCGCTAACCCCTTGTGCATCAAAAGTTTTTCGGTAGAATGCGCGCCATCAAACGGAGCGTAGCGCAGCTTGGTAGCGCGTCTCGTTCGGGACGAGAAGGTCGCTGGTTCGAATCCAGTCGCTCCGACCAAATCCCGAAAACCCGCCTAACAGCGGGTTTTTTATTGCCTGCGATTTTTCCCCTGATGTGAGTCCGCAGGCACAAAAAGCCCGTCGCAAGGACGGGTTATTTTCATGGGCAATCCCCCGCTGTCGCACCGGCGCCGCTCAAGGCTGAGCGGCGCTTGAGCCCGCAGTGCCTCAGCGACTGAGGAAAGCGGCGACCTGCTCGGCGTCGAACGGCCAGTTGAGTTCGGCGCCAGAATCGCAACGACGCAACACGGGGATAGTCAGGCCGTACTGCTCGACCCAATCCTCGCGGTCGGCGATGTCCACCAGTTCGACCATCAGGCCATGCTCGACAAAGGGCATCAGCACCGCTTCGGCCACTTCGCAAAGATGGCAGCCGAGGGTGCCGAAGAGCTGGCATTCCGGCGGCAGGTTGGGCTCCTTGATTGGCGACATGCTTCAGACTCCGGCGTGCTTGAGCAGAGTATCGGCCACGGCACGGGCCTCGCGCCCCTGATGCGCCGGCCCCTGCATGTGCGCCATCACCAGCACGCCCTCAAGCAGGTATTGCAGTTGCCGAGCCAGCGCTTCCGGCTCCGCTGCGCCGAGTCGCGCCAACTGGGCGGCAAAGAAACGCCCCAGGAAAGCCTTGTGCTCGGCGGCCTGCTGATGAATGGGGTGTTCGCGATCATGGAATTCACCGGCGGCGTGGATAAAGGCGCAGCCGCAGAAATCAGGGGCGTTGAGCACTTCCTGCAAGCCGTCGAAAACCGCCAGGATCGCCTCGCGGGGCGCCAGAATGCGTTCGGCCACCTCCATGCGTTCGACCATGCGGACGTGACGCTCTTCCAGCGCGGCCATGATCAGCTCGTCCTTGGACTTGAAGTGCTTGTACAGCGTCATTTTCGCAACGCCCGACTCGGCGAGGATCCGGTCGATACCGGTGGCGTGGTAGCCCTCGCGGTAGAACAGATCCTGTGCGGTGGCGAGCAGCAGCTCGCGTTTGCTGGATGCCATGGCATTCCCTCCTGACCGGACATTATGCGCGAGGCTCGACGCCCAGGGGAGCCGGACAATTGCAGGGCGACAGCGGATCCGATTGGCCGGCAATCATTTCGCTTGAACTATACAGACCTGTCTGTCTAATATCTACCACATCGCCGTCCCGGCAACATCGCAAAGGACTCACGCCATGAAACTCCACGACGTCGCGCTTTCCGGTAATTGCTACAAGGTTCGGTTGTTTCTCGGGCTCATCGGGCAGAGAGCCGAGCTGTTGCCGGTGGACCTGATGGGCGGCGCGCACAAGCGCCCGGCCTTCCTGGCGATCAACCCGCGCGGTCAGGTGCCGGCGCTGGAGGATGGCGAGCTGCGCCTTGGCGACTCCCACGCCATCCTCGCTTACCTGGCCCGGCAGTACGCCGAGCCGCACTGGTACCCGCAGGATGCCATCACCCAGGGGCGCATCGCCAACTGGATGAGCTTCTCGGCCAACGAGGTGCAGCACGGCCTGGCGATGGCCCGGGTAATCCAGCTGTTCAAGCGCCCCGGTGACCTGGCCGCCGCCCAGGCCAAGGGCCGCCATGCCTTGGAACTGCTCGATGCGACGCTGGCCGATCACCGCTGGCTGGCGCAGACCGACAGGCCGAGCATCGCCGATATTGCCATCTATCCCTACGTCACCCTGGCGCCGGAGGGCGGCCTGGAGCCGTGCGGCTATCCCTACGTGCAGGACTGGCTGGCCCGTGTGCGTGCCCTGCCAGGCTACGTCGCGCAACCCGCCTTCTGACGCTCATCTAACGCCCTGTTGATTGCCCGCGTCGTCGTTCAAGCGGCGGCGCTCCCCTTCGCTTCAGAAAAAGGAAAATCCGATGCGTCTCCCATCCCTGCTGCTGGCCGGGCTGTTCGCCCTCACCTGTCTGAACCTCCAGGCCGCGGACCTGCGTTTCTCGCTGATCCGCACCTCAGGCATCACCACGCTGGATGCGTTGACCGTGGCAGGCGGCGACTGGACGAGAAAGGTTCCGATGAACCACACCGCCGTGCTGGTCCAGCACCATGCCGCCACCTTGCTCTTCGATACCGGTCTGGGCAGCCAGGCGGACGCGCAGTTCAAGCAGGACATGCCCTGGTGGGACAAGCCACTGTTCCGTTACGAGGGCCTGAAACCCGCGCGCGATCAACTGCAGGGCAGCGGCATCGCCATCGACCGGATCATCCTGTCCCATGCCCATTGGGACCATGCCTCAGCCTTGTCGGACTTCCCCGAAGTCCCGGTCTGGGCAACCTATGAAGAGATCAACTACGCCCATATCGCCCAGCCGCCGGCGGTGTTCCCCAGCCAGTTCCGTCATCCGGTGAAATGGGTGCCCTTCCAGTTCGAATCCGGCCCTTTCCTGAGCTACGACCGCAGCCTCGACCTGTTCGGCGACGGCAGCCTGGTGCTCGTACCCATGGGCGGCCATACCCCTGGGGCGGTGGGTCTGTTCATCACCCTCGACGAGGGTCGGCGCTACTTTTTCAGCGGCGACACCACCTGGCGGCTGTCCGGCTTCACCGGCCCCCACGAAAAGTTCTGGATCAGCCGCAACATGGTGGACAACAACCGCGAGCAGACCCTCGCCGAAGTGGCCCGCGTGCATGAACTGATGCTTGCCCATCCAACGCTCACCGTTGTGCCCGCCCACGACGCTCAAGTGCAGGACAAGCTGGGCTACTACCCCCACTGGGTGCAGTGAAAGCCACGCCAGTCGCCGATTGGCGCTTCAATAGCCCGCTTACCAATCAGCGACTAAGGTCTAAGAGTCGTCAACATTCGGTAATGATTTAGTAGATAGGCTGTAACAGATTGACATGCCGGCCCTGATCCAGTCGGCATCATCAAACTGCCCCAAGCGCTCGAGGAGACAATAACAATGAGCAAGACCCCGATCGCCCGTGCCGTGGCCTTGGCCACGCTGGGTACCAGCTTGACCGTTCCGACCATTGCCCATGCCGACTTCATCAAGGACAGCAAGGCCACCGTCGAACTGCGCAACTTCTACTTCAACCGCGACTTCCGCCAGGACAGCCCGGCCCCTAGCCAGAACAAGGCCGAAGAATGGGCACAGGGCTTCATCCTCAAATACGAATCGGGCTACACCGACGGTACCATCGGTGTCGGCGTCGACGCCCTGGGCACCCTGGGCCTGAAACTCGATTCCTCGCCTGACCGCAGCGGCACCGGCCTGCTGCAGCGTTCCTCCAGCGACAAGCGCGCCGAAGACAGCTACGGCGACCTGGGCGTTACCGCCAAGCTTCGCGCCTCCAAGACCACCCTGAAGGGCGGCACCCTGATGCCGAAGATGCCGGTGGTGCAATTCAACGACACGCGCCTGCTGCCACAGACCTTCAGCGGTTTCGCCCTGAACTCCGCGGAACTCGAGGGCCTGACCGTCGACGGCGGCCGTCTCTACCAGGTCAACCAGCGCGACTCCTCGGACTACGAGGACATGACCATCACCGGCGGCGGCAAGCGCAACATCAAGTTGGGCGATAGCCTCACATCCAACAAGTTCCTGTTCGGCGGCCTCACCTACAAGTGGACCGACAGCCTGAGCACCAGCTACCACTACGGCGGCCTGGAAGACATCTACAAGCAGCACTACCTGGGCCTGATCCACGTGCTGCCGATTGCCGATAAACAGTCGCTGAAGTCCGACATCCGCTGGGCCAAGTCCGATGACGATGGCGGCAGCAACGTCGACAACAAGGCGCTCAACGCCATGTTCACCTACGCCCTGGGCTATCACGCCTTCGGCGTCGGCTACCAGAAGATGAGCGGCGACACCGGCTTCGCCTACATCAACGGCACCGACCCCTACCTGGTGAACTACATCCAGATCGGCGACTTCGCCAACAAGGACGAAAAGTCCTGGCAGGCACGCTACGACTACAACTTCGCCGGCCTCGGCATCCCCGGCCTGACCTTCATGACCCGCTACGTGAAAGGCGACAACATCGACCTGATCACCACCGACGGCGAAGGCAAGGAATGGGAACGCGACACCGACATTGCCTACGTCTTCCAGGACGGCCCGCTGAAGAACCTGGGCGTGAAATGGCGTAACGCGACCATGCGCACCAACTACACCAACGATTACGACGAAAACCGTCTGATCGTCAGCTACACCATGCCGCTCTGGTAACCCGCACGGCATGACGAAAAAGCCCGGCATCTGCCGGGCTTTTTTTGCTCCTAAGGCCTTGCGTCCTAGTCCTGGCTGAGCGCCCCGATCTTGTGGATCGACAGATCGGCGCCGTAGTACTCCTCCTCCTTCGACAGACGGATGCCCACAGCCGATTTCACCAGGCCATACACCAGCAGGCCGCCGGCGAACGCCACCGCCACGCCCAGCAGCGTACCGATACCCTGGCTGGCCAGGCTGACCCCACCCAGCCCGCCCAGCGCCTGCTGACCAAAGATGCCGCAGGCAATGCCGCCCCACGCGCCGCACAGACCGTGCAGCGGCCAGACACCCAACACATCGTCGATCTTCCAGCGCACCTGAGTCGCGGTGAACGCCCAGACAAACAACGCGCCCGCCACCATGCCGGTGGCCAGGGCGCCGATGGGATGCATCAGGTCGGAGCCGGCGCAGACCGCCACCAGCCCGGCCAGCGGCCCGTTGTGCAGGAAGCCCGGGTCATTGCGACCGACCAGCAGCGACGCCACGGTGCCGCCGACCATCGCCAGCAGCGAGTTCACCGCCACCAGCCCACTGGCTCCCGCCAGCGACTGCGCGCTCATAACGTTGAAGCCGAACCAGCCGACAATGAGGATCCACGAACCCGCCGCCAGGAACGGAATGTTCGACGGCGCGAAAGCGACCAGGCGGCCCTCTCGATAACGACCATTGCGCTGCCCCAGAAGAACCACTGCGGCCAGCGCCAACCAGCCGCCAAAGGCATGTACCACTACGGATCCGGCGAAATCATGGAAGGCAGCACCGAACTCTGCCTTCAGCCAGTTCTGCAAGCCGAAGTTTCCGTTCCAGATCAACCCCTCGAAGAACGGATAGACGAAGGCCACGATCAGCGCAGTCGCACACAGTTGCGGACCAAACTTGGCACGCTCGGCAATGCCGCCGGAAATGATCGCGGGAATCGCTGCGGCGAACGTCAGCAGGAAAAAGAACTTCACCAGCGCGTAGCCGTTTTCGTTCGCCAGCGTCGCCGCCGGCTGCAGGAACGTGACGCCGTAAGCTATCCAGTAGCCAACGAAGAAATATGCAAGGGTTGAGATGGCGAAGTCCGAGAGAATCTTCGATAGGGCATTCACCTGGTTCTTCAGGCGCACCGTGCCCACTTCGAGGAAGGCGAAGCCCGCGTGCATGGCCAGCACCATGACCGCGCCGATCAGAAGGAACAGCGTGTTGGAACCGTGGACCAGCGTCTCTACGGCACTATTGAGGTTTTCCATCACTACAGGCAGCCCCGGAGGTTGGGGAAAGCACCAAAACGGCTCGCGGCACCCCGGGATCGCACCACGCTGAAGCAGCGATGCACCACAGAGGAGCCGAGTGCTGGTTCAGATTGGTCCACAGACCATCCGACCCGCTTCGCAATTTCCTGTACTTCCTTATGTTTTTCAGTGGTTTGAGCTTATTTTTCCGGCCATTCACCGCACCGGAACCGCCCCGCCATGGGGCGCTCGGCACTCCATGCGCACCAGAGAAATGCAAGCGGCATACCAGCACTCCCCTGATCCGCGGCTAGGCTTTAGCTCGCATCTGCCCCGCGGCCGGGGGGTGAATTTATGAGAAACTTTCCCGGACCCGCGGGGTTCGAACCCTAGGAACCTCAACCAGCACAAGGAGCATCACATGCCTCGCAAGACCGCAGTGAACGCCGCCAAGGACGAACTCCTGGCCGAATTCCAGGCCCTCGTCAGCGACACCGAGAAACTGCTGCAAACCTCGGCCGAGCTGGCAGGCGCCGAAGCCGACCAGATGCGCGAGCAGATCCACCAAAGCCTCAAGCGCGCCCGTGAGGCCATTTACTCCACCAAGGACTCGGTCCGCGACCAGGGCAAAGCCGCCGTCGATGCCACTGAGGAATTCCTGGGAGAACATCCCTGGCAAGCGGTGGGCATCGCCGCCGGTGTCGGCTTCCTTCTCGGGCTGCTGGTCAGCCGGCGCTGATCCATGAGCGAGCCCATGGACGCCGGGCCGAAAAACCCGGCCAACTCCCCTTCCCTGCGGCGCTTCGGCGCCGCAGTCCTCGGGCTGCTGCACGGGCACGTCGAGTTGCTCGGCATCGAACTGCAGGAGCAGAAGACCCGCACAGTGAAGATGTTGCTGATGGCCGGCCTGGCGCTGGTCTTCGCGCTGTTGCTGCTGGTCGCCCTGTCGGTGCTGGTGCTGATCATCTTCTGGGACAGCTATCGCCTGCAGGCGGCCATCGGCCTGTGCCTGTTCTATATCGGCGGTAGTCTGCTGTGTGCCTGGCGCCTGCACCTGCTGGTCACCGACGAAGGCTCGCCATTCAATGCCACTCTCGAAGAGCTGGCCCGTGACCGGGAGCGACTGCTGCCATGAGTGAAATGCCCGACGCCCGCAACCTGAGTCGTGCGGAGCTGCGCAAGGCCATCGTTCGTCTGCGCCTGGAAATGCAGCGCCAGCAGATTCGCCAGGAAGGCGAATTGCTTCTGCACCCGCTCCGTCAGGCCCGCAGCCTGGGTCAGAATGTGCGCAGCAGCTTCAGCAGTAGCAGCACCCCGCTCTGGGGGGCTGGCGGCGCTGCGGCTCTGGCCCTGCTGTTCGGCCGCAAGCGCCGCTGGGTGCGGTTGCTGCGCGTAGGACTCGCCCTTGCACCGATCATCCTGCAGATGCGCAGGAAGCCCGACCACCAGAACCCTCCCGCCCCCACGACACACCTCTGACGTCCAGACTGGCCACATTCTTGCTAAGTGACAGGAAGCCGCGCTCCGGCGCGCTCCTGTCACGCCACTAAGGATGTGTCCCTTGATCGACGGGCAACCAATCGCCTGCTTCCAACCCTTCATCGACACCGCGACCGGGCTCATCGCCGGTGTCGAAGCACTGGGGCGCTTGCGCCAGGACAACGGCGACCTGCAATCGGTGGGCCCCTTGTTCTTCAATCCGCGGGTCGGCCTGGCCGAACTTCGCCGGCTCGACCGACAGATTCGCGATGCCGCTCTCGCCCGCATCCACGAAGCGCCCAAGGACTGGTTCCTCAGCCTGAACATCTCGCCACGCTGGATCAGTCGCCTGCGCCCGAACCAGCCCCTGCCGAGTCTCAAACAACTGCAGCAGCAAGGAGTGCCGCCGGAGCGCGTGGTCTTCGAGATCACCGAATTGGGCGGCGCCCATCAGCGTCTGCCAGAGGTTGTGGCACGCTACCGGGATGCCGGTGCGCGTATTGCCATCGACGACTTCGGCGCCGGCTACTCGCAATTGGATCGTGTACTGGCGTTGCAACCGGACATCCTCAAGCTGGACATGCGTCTGTTCCAGGAAGCTGCCCGCGGCGGCCCCAGCGGCGAAGTGGTGAAGGCCCTGGCGCAGATGGCGGAAAAGACCGGTTGCTGGATCATCGCCGAGGGCGTGGAAACCGAAGAGGAAATGGATTTCGCCCTGGAGTGCGGCGCGCGCTACGTACAAGGCTTCCTGTTCGCCAAACCGGCGCTGGAATTCCCGACCAGCGATGCCTTCCGCGAAGCCTTCGCCCAACGCCGCGATCACTACGTGCACCGCAAGCTGCATGAGCGCGCCAACCTCATCCACCTGCGCCAGCAACTTTCCGAACTGATGAACATGCTGCGCCCGTGGGCCGAAGGCGGCGCCATGCTCAGCAGCCTGCCGCCGGCGCCGGAATCCTTCAGCCGCCTGCTGCGCATCTACCAATGCGACCGCCATGGCACCCAGACCTCGCCGAACCTGGAATGGAACGGCCTGTTCTGGAAGGAGAACCGTCGCTACCTCGGGCACAACTGGTCATGGCGTCCCTATTTTTATCAGTTGCTCGCAGAAGGCTGGGAAGAGCGCCGCCTGACACTCTCCAACACCTACCGCGACGCCACCACCAACCAGTACTGCATGACCGCCGGCCAGTTCATCGACGAGGGTCGACGCCTTCTGCTCATCGACATCGACGCCGAAGGCCTCTAGCGCCACGATTGAGATTGCCGACGCGAACAGCTAGCGTTGCCGGTAACACTTTTGCTCGCGGATTGAAGAATGGATTGGCACACCCTGCTCCCCCGGGAGCGCCTCGGCAAACCCGTGCACAGCAGCACCGAGCTGGGCCGCAGCGCCTTTCACAAGGACCACGATCGCATTATCTTTTCCGGCGCCTTCCGCCGCCTCGGGCGCAAGACCCAGGTACATCCGGTATCGAGCAACGATCACATCCACACCCGCCTCACCCACTCGCTGGAAGTCGGCTGTGTCGGCCGCTCGCTGGGCATGCGCGTCGGCGAGATCATCCGTGATCGCCTGCCGGAATGGTGCGACCCGGCGGACATGGGTGTGATCGTGCAGTCCGCCTGCCTTGCCCATGACATCGGCAACCCGCCCTTCGGCCACTCCGGCGAGGACGCCATCCGCCATTGGTTCCAGCAGGCTGCCGGGCGCGGTTGGCTGGATGGCATGAGCGAGGAGGAACGCTCGGATTTCCTGCACTTCGAAGGCAACGCCCAGGGCTTTCGTGTGCTCACCCAACTCGAATACCACCAGTTCGATGGCGGTACCCGACTGACCTACGCAACGCTGGGTACCTACCTGAAGTATCCCTGGACGGCGCGCCACGCTGACTCCCTGGGCTACAAGAAGCACAAGTTCGGCTGCTACCGCAGCGAGTTGCCGCTGCTGGAGCAGATCACCCAGAAGCTGGGGATGCCGCAACTGGAGGACGAACGCTGGGCGCGCCACCCACTGGTGTACCTGATGGAAGCGGCGGACGACATCTGCTACGGCCTGATCGACCTGGAAGACGGTGTGGAAATGGAGCTGCTCGATTACAGCGAAGTGGAAGCGCTGCTGCTTGACCTGGTTGGCGACGACCTGCCGGAAACCTACCGTCAGCTCGGCCCGAAGGACTCCCGCCGGCGCAAGATGGCGATCCTGCGGGGCAAGGCCATAGAACACCTGACCAATGCCGCTGCGCGGGCCTTCGTCGAGCAGGAACCGGCCCTGCTCGCAGGCACCCTGCAGGGCGATCTGGTGGAGCACATGCATGGCCAGGCCAAGCGCTGCGTGCAGCGAGCCAAGGGTATGGCGCGGGAAAAGATCTTCCAGGACAAGCGCAAGACGCTCCATGAGATCGGCGCCTACACCACCTTGGAAATCCTCTTGAATTCCTTCTGTGGTGCCGTGCTGGAACAGCACCGCCAGCGTACGCCGTCGTTCAAGAACCAGCGCATCCTCGACTTGCTGAGTCACTATGCACCGGACCCGAGTTGGACGCTCTATCGCTCCTTCTTGCGCGTAACAGACTTCATCGCCGGCATGACCGATAGCTATGCCACCGAAATGGCTCGCGAGATGACCGGCCGCTCCAGCCCAAGCTGAAGCGGCCGTACAGGCTAGGCGGCCAGCTTGCGCAGTTGCTGCTGCAGATCATCCTGCAAGGCCGCCATCGCTTGCTCAACCGCCATTGCCCGATTGCGCAGCTCCTTGCTGTCGAGGCCACCCTTGCAACCCTCTTCAAGCTTGCCGCAAAGATCCTGCAGCGTGTCCGCGTTGACCAGCCGAGCCGCGCCCTTGATTCGGTGCGCGAGGTCAGCCAGTTGCTTCCAGTCGCCCGCCTCCCACAGCGGACGGACCTGATCGATATCGATGCGGTTGCTGCTGTGCAGCTCCTCCAGCAGGCGGCGAACCAACCCAGGGTTTCCGCCGGTCATTTCCCGTAAGGATTTCAGATCGAAACCGTCGGCTCGCTTTTCCTCTTCGGCCGCGGGGCCATCGTCATCGATTGAAATCCTCGGCACCACTTCCAAGCGCAATCGCAAGTTGTCCAGGCCAATAGGTTTGAACAGACAGTCGTCCATACCGGCGCGCCGACAGTTCTCTATCTCGTCAGGCTGGGCGTTGGCCGTGAAACCGAAGATCACACACGGCTCGGCTTCCATCTCCTCTTCCAGTTCACGGATTCGCCTGGCCAGTCCGTAGCCATTGAGCACCGGCATGTTGCAGTCGGTGATCACCAGGTCGAAGTCGCCTGGATGCCATAGCTGTAGCGCCTGGGCACCGTCAGACGCCACCTCGACCCGGTGTCCCAGGTGTTCCAGTTGCTGAGTCAGCAACATCCGGTTGGCAGCATGGTCATCGACCACCAGCACCTTCAGCGAATGGAGAGTACCGGCGACAGCCGCGACGGGGCCAACCTCGCATTCCGGCAAGCTTTCGAGAGTCTGCAGCAACAGCCGCACCGTGACCGTGGTACCGGCTCCCGGTCTGCTTTCCATGCGCACCGTGCCCCCCATCATCTCCGCCAGCTTGCGGCAGATGGTGAGCCCCAGTCCTGTGCCGCCACGACTTGCACCCGCACTGCGGACAACCTGGCTGAATGGCTCGAACAACTGGCGCTGCTCATCTTCGGAAATACCGATTCCGCTGTCCTGTACGCTGACCTCCAGTGCCAGCCGCTCGCCGGCGACGCGCTTGCCATGGACCCGGATCTTCACATGCCCGAAGTCGGTGAACTTGATGGCATTGCTGACCAGATTCGACAGAATCTGCTTGAACCTCAGCGGGTCGATCAGCACATCGCAGGCGGCGTCCGCCTCGATTTCCAATCTGAGCTCCAGCGCCTTCTGTCGCGCCAGTCCATCGAACACACGCGCCACGGATTCCACCAACTCACGCAAATGAGCACGCTCGGGCATCAGCGTCAGGCGTCCGGATTCGATCTTGGCCACGTCGAGAATGTCACCAATCAAGGTCAACAGCGACCGTGCAGAATCGTAGGCCACCTCGACCGGCTCACGCTCCCAGTACCCCTGGTCGGCGCGGGTCAGCGCAAGTTCCAGCAAACCGATCACTGCGTTCATTGGAGTGCGGATTTCATGGCTCATGGTGGCGAGGAAGGTGCTCTTAGCACGGTTGGCTTCTTCGGCCTGCTCCTTTGCCGCCTCGAGCTGATGGTGCAACCGCTCGCGTTCGGTGACATCGATCCAGCCCGTCACCACGCCGGATATATCCCCACCGGGCCCATGGTAAGGGGTGGCCCAGTAATGAATTTCCCGGACCTCGTTCCGCATGTGCAGGATCAGGTCGGACGCCACCTTTGCGTCCTGCTCCATGGCCTGCTGATGGATCTGCTGCAACGCTTGCGCATCGCCCGCCTCCAGCCAGGAACAATCCACGACGCGCGAACCATCCACCGACTGGCGGGACATCCCGGTCACCTTGAGGAAGCCGATATTGCAGGTAACCAGCCTCCCCTCGCGATCGCGCACCGCTACAGGCTGGGGAATGCCATCGATCAAGGCACGCTTGAACTCGAGACGATAGCTGAGCTCTTTCTCGGAATCCCGGCGCCGACGCATCTTGCGCCATAGCCACCCATTCCAGAACAGCACGGCGAGCAGCGCCAGAGCCGCGCCCCATGCCAGCCGGATGAACTGGGTACGGTAGCCTTGCCAGACGCTGTCCGGCCGTTCCACGCCAAGGGCCCAGCGCGTGGTGATGTTGCTCAGTTCCTCGGGCGAAATGGCCAGGATTGCCTTGTTGAGAATACTCAGAAGTTCCGGTTCCGACTGGGACACCGCCAGCGAGAACTGTCCAGGCTCCCGGTCCAGTGCCAGGGCGATTCTGAGGTCCGGGTAAAAGCGGGATATCAGGTAGTTGGCGGAGGACATCAGATGAACACCGGCATCCACCTTCCCCTCGCTGATCATCGCAAGATCGTCGACGTTGTTCTCCACCTCCACCAGCTTGGCCAACGGGTGATGGGTGCGCATGAAGTCCACGACGATGGAGCCTTTGGGGACCGCAACGCTGCGTCCGTCCAGATCGCTCAATGAGTTCAGCCACTCGCTCTTGCCCGAGGCAACGACAACGAAAGACGCCGCCATGTACGGCCGGGTGAAGCCCAGCCACTCCTCACGCTGCGTGGAGGGCACCAACGCTGCGATGACATCAGCCTTGCCTGTGCGCAACTGATCCAGCATCGCCGGGACACTGGGCATCGGGAGCACTTCGAAATCGATGCCCGTGCGACTTTGAACAAGGTCCAGCAGATCAGCGGCGATGCCACGGAACTGTCCCTGGGTGTCAAAGAACGACACCGGAGCCAGGGCCTGATCGATCAGCACTTTCGGATGCGGATGGCGCGCCAGCCAGCGCTGTTCCTGGGGAGTCAGGATCAATTGCTGGCTGGAGATGAAACTGGTGCCGCCGGGGCTCCAGCGACGCTGGATGACGTTCTCGACCTGTCTTGGAATGGCGCCCAGGGTACGGTCGAGGATATTCAGCAGGGTGCGGTCGGCCCCATCCACCGCAAAACTGAAACCTTCACCATTGAAGTTGGCGAAGTTGAGCAATTTGAGGTTGGCCAGATAGCCCTGGCTGATCAGGTACTGGGCGCTGAAGGCATCGCCCACGAACAGGTCCGCCTGACCAAAGGCGACAGCTTCCAGTGCGCGACGCACGGAATGATAGGTTTGCACGGTGGCGCCAGCGAAGTACTTGTCACGCTCTTCCGCTGGGAAGTAATCGTCGACTACCGCAATGCGCTTTCCCACGAACGGTTCCGCGCTTTCCAGGCGAGCGGTTTCCGGACCGACCACCACAGGCTGGTTGGTGAAGTAGGGAACGGACAACGCGATACCAGGCCGCGCGCCCTCGTAACCGGTGGCTCGGCTCAACAGGTCGATATCGCCACGCGCCAGGGCAGCGATCGCCGCATCGCGGTCAGGGTAGCGCCGCACCTCCATCCGTACATTAAGGGTGTCGGCAATGATCCCGCTCACATCGGCAGTGATACCTTCGAGGTCCGTTCCGCTTCCAGTGATGTCGAACGGGGCGTAGTCGGGCGCCGTCACGCCCAAGCGCAGCGTCCGTTTGTCACGGAGCCAGTGCCAGTCGGAATCGCTGAGTCGCACCTTGACCGGCTCGTCCGTGGAACGAGCCAGCAGGTTCATATCGGTCCAGTCGTGCTGCTCCGCCGTCACCCATCCGTAACAGATGAATAGCAACACACCAATGAGCATGCGGAAGCGGAACATCACACACCTCAGACCAGCGCGTTCCGCTTGGCGAACTCAATCAGGTCGACCAGCGAATGAGCATTCAGTTTCAGCAGCAGACGGGTCTTGTAGGTGCTGACCGTCTTGTTGCTGATGAACATTTGCTCGGAGATTTCCTTGTTCGAATAGCCATTGGCCAGATACTGCAGCACGGCCATTTCACGGTCGGAGAGGCGCTGGATAAGCTCCTGATCATCCATCTGCCCGTTGTTGCGGCGGGTCTGGCGAACCGCCGTGCTGGGGAAATAGTTGTATCCGGCGACCACGGCGTTGACCGCGCTGATCAACTCCGCCAGGCCGCCCTGCTTGCAGACGAAGCCCGACGCACCGGCCTGCATGCAACGCATGGCGAACAGCGAGGCACTCTGTCCAGTGAGGACCAGGACCTTGAGCGGAAGCTCGAAAGCGGAGATACGGCTGATGACCTCCAGACCATCGAGCCGGGGAATGCCGATATCCAGGACGACGAGGTCGGGGACAAGATCCTTGACAAGCGAAAGCGCATCCACACCATTGTCGGTTTCCCCAACGATGACATGGCCTTCCTTTTCCAGCAGTACACGCATCGCCATGCGAATGACCGGGTGATCATCGACAATAAGAACTTTGCTCATCAAGCTTCCTCCCGAAGACTCATTGAAATAAGACATCCCTCGGTAAGATATATGCCAAGCCTATTATGTCGAGATTGAACCCCCTCATTATTGGGCAATAGAGGACTTTCCTACGCAACAACTAAACAATTCCTACAAGCAACTCTTAACACCGCCCCTCCGCCGACCATTCCGCAAGAAAATTCCGACACGAAAGAGTAGAAAGGCTGACTTCGAATCCTGAGAAACCTCGGCACTATCCCTGCCTATGTCACCTAGCCGAGTTTCGATATGCCCTCACGACGTCATGCCCAAAGCGCAAGCTATCTCTCGCAGCCAGGTCAGCCGGCAGCGCCTAAAGTCTGGAACCAGAGGCTCTAGATCGGCCACTCGGGCACACTGACGAAGCTCGACAGGCTGAACTGCTGGCCGGACAGGCACCATGAGGCCCATCCGGTCCATAAGGCGGCGCCTTGTCGAGGCAGAGGTTCCGTCACAACCCGCATACCCCTTGGTAAAAAACAACAAGCGAAAACCAGAAACTATAAGCCACGTTATATACACGTTGACCGAACCGTATTTACCGGAGCCCCTGCAGATATAGATGCAGACAGCAAGTACGGCAAAGCCTGCTGGCAATCTAAATCGGACGACAGTCAAAACGCCAAGCCCAGCATATTCAAATCAACATTTCGAGCAAGACATTCCAGCTATTTCGGCGGAGTTCGGCCTACGGTGGGAACTCCGATCGTCATGGCAAAGTTGTGGCCCAGCTAACGAGGTGCCCTTCACAAACATTGGGAGCCCCTGTTCATGCAAGACAACAAACTCAGCATTCTGGTGGTGGAAGATCATCCGTTCCAGTTGATTGCCGCACAAATGCATCTGAACCGCTTGGGCTTCTTCAGATTGATTCCCGCGCTGGACGCCTCGGAAGCGCGCGAAGAGTGTGCCCGTCGCTCGGGGCCCTTCGACCTGCTGCTCTGCGACATCAACCTCCCGGGCACGGACGGTGTCGAACTGGCCATCGAACTGGCCGCCGCAGGGCGGATCCGGCATGCAGTGTTGCTGAGCTGTCGCGAGGATGCAGAATTGCGCACCCTGCAGCAGTCGCTCAAGGCGCGCGGCTTGCCCATCCTGGCCTGTCTACCGAAACCGCTCGATCAAACAGCACTGATGCAAACTCTTCAGGACGCCGAAGCCTTCAAGCTTCTGGAGCAGGCGGATTGACCGGCTGATCCGGATACCAGGCATCGATCAGCGGGCTGACGTTGAAACCCGCAAGCTCCGGCTGTTGCCTCAGCCACCCTGCGATCATCTCCCGCTGTTCCGGGCTTACCGAGCCACGCCTGGCAAGACAGACCAACCCATACTCGTCGCAACCGCTGAAAACCAGATCATTGGATTCGACGATGATCGCAAAGCGCTTGATGAATGCGTCTATCGCATCGTCGCCCAGCCCTTCCTTGTACTGAAAACTCAATTCGAATCCGAGCTCCTGGAATTCGTCGACAAACAACTTCTTGCGCAAACGACGGGAACGATGAGTAGCCATCCGAACTCTCCTCAGGGGGATAATCGTCTCTCGTTGAACATGCCGCAGTAAATTCACAGACTTGTCACCCCGCTCGCGAAGCGCTGCTGCGAGACGACCGGCATTAGAAGGCCTGCGCATACAGGATCGGCTTGCGGCATAATGAGTCGCACCTCCCGATCCAACAGGGAGTATTTCATCTGTAGTGTTGCGCTTCATCTTTTCATTTTTTCAAGTCAATGCCCGACCACTGGGATGTCATCTTTTCTATGCTCAAGTCTCTGCGCGTCCTCGCTCTCGCTACTTTATTGCCCTTCGCCTTGCCGGCCGTTGCCCAGATCAACTCCACCCTGCCCGAGCGCGTACAGAAGGCGCTGCGGGCCAGCAAACTCAGCGATGACGCCCTCTCGCTGGTGATGATTCCGCTGGAAGGCCCCGGCAACGCTACCTATTTCAACGCTGACGTGTCGGTGAACCCGGCGTCGACCATGAAGCTGTTCACCACCTATGCCGCCCTGGAAATGCTCGGCCCGACCTATCAATGGCAGACCGAGTTCTACACCGACGGCCAGCTCAAGGACGGCACGCTCAACGGCAATCTTTACCTCAAGGGCGGCGGCGATCCGAAGCTGAACCTGGAGAAGCTCTGGCTGATGATGCGCGACCTGCGCGCCAATGGTGTACGCAAGGTCAACGGCGATCTGGTGTTGGACCGCAGCTACTTCAACATCCCGCAATTGCCGGTGTTCAACGATGACGGCGGTGACGACAACAAGCCCTTCCTGGTCGGCCCCGACTCGTTGATGGTCAACCTCAAGAGCGTGCGCCTTGTGATCCGCACCGAAGGCAACAAGGCCACCGTATTGATGGACCCGCCGCTGGCGAACGTGCGCATCGACAATCAGATCCAGGTAAGCAAGCCCGCAGCCTGCCCGGCCTGGCCGAAGTTGCGCTTCAATCCGGTGACTCAGTTCGACGGTACCTCTCTGGTCGCCACCGGGCAGATTCCGCAAGGCTGCAGTGCGCAAACCTACATGTCGCTGCTCGAGCATCCGGCCTACACCGCTGGTGCCGTGCGCGGCATCTGGCAGGAGCTGGGCGGCAGCATCCTCGGCAAGGATCGCGAAGGAACCGTGCCGAAGAACGCCACCCTGGTGGCCCGCGCCATGTCGCCGGACGTCGTGGAAATCATCCGCGACATCAACAAGTTCAGTAACAACACCATGGCCCGCCAGTTGTTCCTCTCGGTGGGCCGCCAGTACCGCAACGGCGCCGACGCAGACGATGCCCAGGCCGCGCAGCGGGTCATCCGCCAGTGGCTGGCGCGCAAGGGCATCACCGCGAGCCACCTGGTGATGGAAAACGGTTCGGGCCTGTCCCGCGATGAGCGCGTCAGCGCCCGTGAGATGGCGGCCATGCTGCAAGCTGCCTGGCACAGCCCCTATGCCGCCGAGTACATTTCCTCGCTGCCGATCGTGGCGAAGGACGGCACCATGCGCAAACGCCTGCGCGGCACGCCCATGGCCGGAGAAGCCCACGTGAAGACCGGCACCCTGAACACCGTACGCGCCCTCGCCGGCTTCAGTCGCGATGCCAACGGCCGTACCTGGGTGGTGGTAGCGATCCTCAACAGCAACCGACCGTGGGGCGCCTCGTCGATCCTCGACCAGGTGTTGCTGGACCTGTACAGCAGCACCAAGCGTTGATACCCACAGGAGCCCCGGCCAACTGGCCGGGGTTTTCGCATCAGGCTTCAACCTTCTCCAGGCGATCCCGCCCCAGACGCTTGGCACGGTAGACCGCGCGATCCACCTTGCGCATCAGGTCGTCCGCACTCTCGCCAGGACACCAGGACGCCACCCCGAAACTCGCCGTCACCACGCCGACGCCATCCATCGGCTGGCCACGCAGCGCCTGCCACAGCGCCTCAGCCAACTGCCAGGCCTGGTCAGTCGAGCTGCCCGGGCAAAGCACCACCAGTTCCTCGCCGCCGAGGCGGCAGAACACGTCCACCTTGCGCAGACGCTGGGCAATCCGTTGGCACAGCGTAACCAGCACGGTATCACCCGCCTCGTGACCAAAGCGGTCATTGATGTCCTTGAAGTGATCGATGTCGAACATCACCAGCGACAACGGCTCGCCGCTGCGGGCGCAACGCGCCATGGCCTGGTCCAGCTGTTCCTTGAAATAGCGGCGGTTGTGGATGCCAGTGAGCGCATCGGTGACCGACAGCCGCCGCAGTTCGAGCTCCGCTTCCTTGCGCCGGGTGATGTCGGTCGCAATGCCCAGATAGCCCGTGGTGTTGCCGGCAGAATCGCGGACACCGGTAATGATCAGGTTGATCTTCAGCTGCCGGCCATCTCGGCGCACGCAGGTCCATTCGTGCTCCTCATGACCTTCTCCGACGAGAGCGCCGACGACTTCGAAGCCGCGAATCTCGCGGCCAAGGATGCCCGACAGGTCTTGGGCGCGGCGCCGGATCTCGTCCTTGACGAAAACGTTCTCCGGCACCGGCCGCCCGATCACTTCCTGGGCGCTGTAGCCGAACATCCGTTCGGCCCCCACGTTGAAACTGCGCACGAAGCCACGCAAGTCGGTCGAAACGATGGCCACCTGGGTCGCCGCATCGAGCAGACCGTGGAGACGACTGTTCACCTCGCCCAGTTCCAGTTCAGCGGCCTTGCGTGAACTGATATCGGTCTGCGTGCCGATCATGCGCCGCGGCGCGCCATCGTTGCCGCGCTCCACCACCTGCCCCCGATCGAGCACCCAAAGCCAGCGTCCGCTCTTGCAACGCAGCCGGTGCTCGCTCTGATACAGCGAGGAGTCCCCGCGCAGATGCCGGCGCAGCGCCTCGCAGCGCGATTGCTTGTCGTCGGGGTGGACTCGGCTCAGGCTTTCATCGGTCGTCGTCCCCACTTCGCTGTCGCGAAAGCCGAGCATGGCTTTCCAGGCGTGGGAATAGAAGACATTCCCGCTATCCAGGTTCCAGTCCCAGACACCGTGCCCGGCGCTATCCATGGCGAAGTGCAGGCGCGCCTGGTTTTCCTGCAGCTCCAACTGATTGGCCCGCAGTTCGGCGGTGCGCTCATCCACCAATTGCAGGGCGCGCTGACGTTGGCCGAGCAGCGTCAGGACATAACCAGCCAGCAGCACGGAGGTCAGGCTGCCGGCGAGCACCACCCACAGCTGCGGATGTCCCTGATTGCGTCGCAGGAAGTCGCTGGAAGGCTCGACCCGGACAAGATAGTCACGGCCTGCAAAAAGCAGGTGGCGCTCCGAGACGAGCCCCGCAGTCTGGTCCGCGGCGACCGGGCTGCGATAGAGCGGTACGTCCGGACGTGGATCACCCGCGTCGCGCAGGGTCAGCGCCAGTTGCTCGCCGCGCCCCTCCGTTCCCTGCTCGATGAGCAGTCGATAACTGATTGCCGCCAGGAGGATGCCCTGGATGCCAACGCGAGTCTCCGCCGTCGGGCTGGGTGTCGCGCTGGTGCGATAAAGCGGGGCCGCCAGCAGCAGGCCGGTGGAGTCCGCTGGCGGAGCTCCGGGCAGAACGACAGGCATTGATGCGGCCACCGAGCGGGACTTCAGTACACGTTGCGTCAGTTCCCGGCCCGGCAGGGTCGAATTGAGATCAAGCCCGAGGGGCATTTCCTCAAGGTATTCGGAGGCGCCATAGAGGACGGGAAAATAGCGCTCGCGGACTTGAGCAGGAATCGGCCGCCCCTGCAGATCGAGATCGAACAGCATGTAATCCAGCATGCCGGCGGCGCGGGCGCTGGCCTCGAAGGCTTCGCGGTGGCGATGGTCAACGCGGGGCAGCCAGGCGTAACCCAGGGTATCGCCCAACAACGGGCTGACGAAATGCTCGAACTCCTCGCGAGAGACCTTCTCGGAGTTCTCGAAAAAGCGCTGGATCGATTCCAGTTCACTCAGTTGCGTCGACAGGCGTTCTCGAACCCGGTCGATCCGCTCATTGGCCGTGAGCACGAACTGCTGTTCCAGGGCGATGTGGGCGTTGCGCCAAACATTCCAGCCCAGCAGCGCCGTCAGCAAAAAGCCCGCCACCAGCACCACACCGGCGGCGCGCAGCGCCTTTTTCTGGCTGGCGACTCCCTGAGCGGCGGGCAATTGCTTGTAGGCCGGCAACTGAGTCATGTGGATTCCCGATCTCAGGGGTACTCAGTTCTTATAGCAGCCGATGGCCATTTGCCCAGCCATGCTGCGACGCAAGGCCCAGGCCGCGCGCCGCTCGGGTGTCAGCGCACGGTGATGCGCCAGGCCCGGTGGATCTTGCTGTTGCGGGCGAAGTCCGGGTCCAGCGTCTGCGCGCTGATCTCCTCGACCTGATAACGCGCCGCCAACCCTTCGTCCAGTTCGAACTTGCGGAAGTTGTTGGAGAAATACAGCACCCCGCCCTTGGCCAGGCGAGCCATGGCCAGATCGACCAGCTCGACATGGTCACGCTGCACATCGAACACGCCTTCCATGCGCTTGGAGTTGGAGAAGGTGGGCGGGTCGATGAATATCAGGTCGTATTCGCCTCGGTCTTCACGCAGCCATTCCATCACGTCGCTCTGCACCAGGCGTTGCTTGTCGGAGAAACCGTTGAGCGACAGGTTGCGCCGTGCCCAGTCCAGATAGGTCTTCGACAGATCGACGCTGGTGGTGCTGCGCGCATCGCCTTTGGCGGCATGCACGGTGGCCGTGGCGGTATAGCAGAACAGGTTGAGGAAGCGCTTGCCGGCAGCCTCGCGCTGGATGCGCAGGCGGATCGGTCGGTGATCGAGGAACAGACCGGTGTCGAGGTAGTCGGTCAGGTTGACCAGCAGCTTCACACCACCCTCTTCGACTTCCATGAAGCGGCCTTCGGCGTTCTGCCGCTCGTACTGCTTCTTGCCAGTCTGGCGCTCGCGACGCTTGATGACGATTCGCTCGGTGGGAATACCCAGCGCCTGCGGCAACGCGGCGAGCGCATCGAGCAGGCGGATCTGGGCCTTCTCCGGGTCGATGGATTTGGGCGCGGCGTATTCCTGCACGTGCGCCCAATCGCGGTAGAGGTCCACGGCCAGGGCGTACTCGGGCATGTCGGCGTCATACACGCGGTAGCACTCGACCTTTTCCTTGCGCGCCCACTTGCCGAGCGTCTTGACGTTCTTCTGCACACGGTTGGCGAACATCTGCCCGCCTTCGCTCAGGCGCGCCTGTTCGATCACAGCGGCGCCCTGCTGCGCCGGAGAGGCTTCACTGCGCTCGCCACGCTCGCCGGTGACAAACTGGCGCGGATCGATATCCAGCATGATCAGCTTGCATGGCAGCGCGCCGTTGAAGAAGGCGTACTGTTTGTGGCTGCGAATACCCATGCGCTTGCCCAGCTCCGGCGCGCCGGTGAACACGCCGGCGCTCCAGCCCAGGCAGCTCTGGCGCAGGCGTTCACCGAGGTGCTGGTAGAGATACAGCAGGCTGGCCTCGTCGCCCAGGCGCTCGCCGTAAGGCGGATTGCAGATGATCAGACCCTTCTGGCCCTTGTCCGGGCGCGGCTCGAAGGTTGCCAGTTCGCCCTGGTAGATCTTCACCCATTCGGCGAGCCCCGAACGCTCGATATTGTTGCGCGCAGGCTGGATCAGGCGCGGGTCAGCTTCGTAGCCGCGAATCCACAGCGGCGTCTTCGCCAGACCAACTTCGGCACGCTGCCGGGCTTCGTCGATCAGCTTCTTCCAGATTGCCGGCACATGACCCAGCCAGTTACTGAAGCCCCAGCGCTCGCGCTTGAGGTTCGGCGCGACGTCGGCAGCCATCAGGCCAGCTTCGATGAGGAAGGTGCCGACGCCACACATCGGGTCGGACAATGCGCCGCCTTCGGCAGCGATTTTCGGCCAACCGGCACGAATCAGCACGGCAGCGGCGAGGTTTTCCTTCAGTGGCGCAGCACCTTGCTGCAGGCGGTAGCCACGCTGGTGCAGGCTGTGCCCGGAAAGGTCCAGCGACAGAACAGCCTGGCCACGATCCAGGTGCAGGTGCACCCGGATGTCCGGGTTGACCTTGTCCACGGTCGGCCTCTTGCCGAATTCGGCGCGAAGGTTATCGACGATGGCGTCCTTCACCTTCAGCGCACCGAAGTGCGTGTTGTCGATGCCCGAACCCTTGCCGCTGAATTCAACCGCCAGGCTGCCGCCGGCATCCAGGTGGTCGCCCCAGGGCACGGCGTTGACGCCCAGGTAGAGATCTTCGGCGTTATTCACCGAAAACCGCGACAGCACCAGCAGCACACGATTGGCCAGTCGCGACCAGAGGCACAGGCGGTAGGCCGTCTCCAGGTCGCCCTTGCCGCGAACGGCCGAAACCTGGGCACGCGCCTCGGTCAGCCCGAGCGCCTGGGCTTCCTCCAGCAACAGGCCATCGAGCCCTTTCGGGCAGGTGAGGAAGAGATCGTGCAAATCCGCCATGCAAATAATTCCCGGGCCTCAGCCCATTGAGCAAAGCCGCTTACGGCCTTGTCGGCCACCTTTTGTTCATTCGCGAACCAAAGCGACCCCGTTAATTCATTTTCCGGGATGGACCGGCGAACCGGCCTGCGGCCTCGCGTCGCAGAATGCCACCCCACTCGTCGGAACGAGAGACGGTCTCAATTAGACACACATTCCTCTTGATCCTTGGCAAGCTCCCGCCCCTGGCGGGTTATGCCGTACTGGCACTTTGCAAACTGCACGAACCTTATGGCCCAAACCCATAAGAGTTACGTCCTTATGACAAATTGGTCATTCACAGCCCCGGAACCTTTCGATAGAACTCGGGGTAATCCTTCACCGCAACGGTGTCGGGCGGGGCGCGTCACGCCGGCAATGCGCCCCATTGGCGGAAATTTCCGCCCGGCCTCCCTGGGGGGCCAACGGGACATAACAGTCAACAAGTGAGGGCTACACCCTATGAGAAGACTTAAGCGTGATCCGTTGGAAAGAGCCTTTTTGCGTGGTTATCAGCACGGCATTACTGGAAAATCTCGCGACCTCTGTCCGTTTACCCATCCCACTACCCGGCAATCCTGGCTCAACGGCTGGCGTGAGGGCCGCGGCGACAACTGGGATGGTTTGACCGGCGCCGCCGGTATTCAACGTGTGAACCAGTTGCAGCACGCAACAGGCTGAATCCAGGGTCACCCCCGACTTCCCCAAGCCGCCCCATCCGGGCGGAAAAGGGCGCAAGCCCAAGGGCTCCGAAAGGAGCCCTACTTATTTCTGCTTTCCGAGTTCAAGCCCGCTTGGCCGCCGCAATGGCGTCCACCGCCTCGCGAATCAGCGCCGGGCCCTTGTAGATGAAGCCCGAGTAAATCTGCACCAGGCTCGCACCCGCAGCGATCTTCTCCGCGGCATGCGCGCCTTCGGTGATGCCGCCCGCGGCGATGATCGGCAGGCGACCACCCAGCTCACCGGCCAGCACCTTGACGATATGGGTGCTCTTCTCGCGCACCGGGGCCCCCGACAGGCCACCCGCCTCGTTGCCGAACGGCAGGTGCTCGACGCCTTCGCGACCCAGGGTGGTGTTGGTGGCGATCACCGCATCCATACCCGCCTCGATCAGCGCGGAAGCGACCATTGCGGTCTCCTCGTCGCTCATGTCCGGAGCGATCTTGATCGCCAGCGGTACGCGACGGCCATATTTCACCGCCAAGTCTTCCTGGCGCAGGCGCAGCGCTTCGAGCAACTGCTTGAGCGAATCGCCGAACTGCAGGCTGCGCAGGCCGGGGGTGTTCGGCGAGCTGACGTTGACCGTGACGTAGCTGGCGTGAGCGTAGACCTTGTCCAGGCAGATCAGGTAGTCATCCACCGCGCGCTCGACCGGGGTATCGAAGTTCTTGCCGATGTTGATGCCCAGCACGCCCTTGTACTTCGCCGCCTTGACCCGCTCGATCAGATGATCGACCCCGTGATTGTTGAAGCCCATGCGGTTGATGATTGCGGTGGCTTGCGGCAGGCGGAAGATGCGCGGCTTGGGGTTGCCCGGCTGCGGACGCGGGGTGACGGTGCCGATCTCGACGAAACCGAAGCCCAGTTGGGCGAAGCCGTCGATGGCGTCACCGTTCTTGTCCAGGCCGGCTGCCAGCCCCACAGGGTTGGCGAATTCCAGGCCCATGACCTTTACTGGCAGGCTTCTCGGCGCCGGCGTCAGCAAGCCGTTGAGGCCCAGGCGACCACCGGCACCGATCAGGTCGATGGACAATTCATGGGAGGTTTCCGGGGAGAGCTTGAACAGGAGCTCGCGGGCCAGGCTGTACATGGTCGGGCATCGGTCGGCAAAATGGGGCGCCATTATAGCCAGCCCACTCTCGCTCAGGCGAGGCGACGCAGCGCCAGCAGCCGCCCGGAATCGTCGAATTCCAGCTCGAAGCTGCCATGAACTCCGGAGTGAGTGACGAATGGACGCAGGTGATACGCCGGCAGATTGATCCGCCGGCCATCGCGACTGACCACCTCTACCCGGTTGACATGCCCGCGATAGAATGCCTGCAGCCGGTCCACCGGCAGGCATATATCCAGCACAACGCAAGCCATGGAGGCCTCCAGCAAATGAAGGAAAGAATTTTGCCACACTGCATGCGCCCAACGGCGCCAGGGTTTTCTATGCTTAGGGCAATTCGCCGTGCATCACGCCCGGCGCTTCCTACACTCGCCAGCCGGTCATCGAGAGTCTTGCGTCGCCCATGAGTCAACCATCCCGCCCCCGCAGCGTGACCAGTCGGCTGGCCGCCCTCGCCCAGCGTCTGGGTATTGGCAGCTCCGATGGGCGTAACGTCGCTGAGCGCAGCCGGAGCCTTTCCCTGCCCTTCGAGCCACTGCCCAACGGGCCCGCGGGTCTCGGTTGGCAATCGGGCCCTCCGCTGTACCGTCTGATCGACCTGCCGCGCGGCGCGCTGTCCGGTCCGGTACAGGAAGACAAGGCGCGCATCCACGCCGTACTCAAGCGCCTGGTGACCAGCTACCGCGAAGAGCACCCCGCCGTCGACATTCGAAGCATCGATGGCCTCTGCTGCCGCAGCCTGCTCGACAGCCCCCTGGCAGGGCTCGAAGACCTCTCCAACTGTGAGCAGTGCCGCAAGGTGCGGATCATCAGCTACAACGACTTCACCAAGGTACTGGGTGTGGCCCTGCCCGGTTTCGAGCGCAAGACGCCTCTGCAGTTGCGTAGCGCGAGCTGGCACGGCGTGCGGTTGTTCTGGGACGACGACAATCACCCGTGCGAACTGGCCAACGCGGTGGTCTATGCCCGCCGCCGCGGGCTGGAGATCATCCTGCCGGCGAGCATCCAGCACTTTGCCCTGCAGGCCCCCGTGCTGGATGAACTGGAGCACGGCTTCCATATGCTGGCCATGCCGGCCAAGGCCTGGAGCGACGCGTCCTTCATGGAACTGTTGCTGGAGACCGGCATGCCCTACGCGCGCTTCGGCCTGTTCAATTCGGAAACCCCTGAGAGCCTGCTGCTGCCCAGGGATGACCCCCAGTCGGATGGCTTCGGTCAGGGGCTGCGCGAAGCCGGCGCTGCGGACGTGATCACCTACCTGCGCCAGACCGGCGCGGCCGGCTGACGCGACACCTCACTCCTCGCGGCTCTCTTCCCAGAGCTGGCGCTCCTCCTCCTCCAGGCTATCGAGCACCTCATGGTGCCGTGCCCGCCACTCCTGCAGAGTCAGACCGAGCGTGGCCAACAGCTGCGGATTGCTCCTGACCAGATAAACCGCCGCGCGCTGGGCGGAGTCCTCGACCTTCCAGGTCACCTCTGCCTGGTCGATCGGCCCTTCGTAGGTTATCCACCGGCTGAAGTCCGGGTAAACGCTGCAGACCTTCTGGAAATCGAGGTCACGCATGCGCTGATTGCCGTACTCGATGTTTTCCACATCCTTGGCCTTCATGCCAACCACTTCGGCGAAGGCGCGGCGAGACAGGCCCGTCAGCGAGCGCAATGCGCGTAGTCTTTCTCCTGCAGTGAATAGGAAACGTTTCTTCATCATGCGTCATCCATCTCCGAGACCGATAAAGCCCGGATAAACACCCTAATAACTAGGATAAATTCGCCGTCCAGGCCGCAGCAGAGGCCATGGACCAATCAGACGGGATGGTGCGGGACACAATATGAACGAGGAAAGCGGATTCAGCCCGGACCTTGACGAAGGTGGCTATTACGTGACGCCCCAGCGTTTTGCACAGCTGGTCGGGCTGAACGACCGACCAGCCATTGTGCAACTCTGGATCGATCAAAAAGCCATACCGACTCGACGCATAGGCGACCGGGTCCTGGTGGACCTGGGCGCCCTGCTGCTGATGACCCAGCCGGATCAGCCCTGATCGGCTTGCCGGGCGGCCTGCAGCGCCGGCACGGCGGGAATGCCGATTTCCACGCAAAGCGCCATGACCCGCTCCAGGTCATTGCGGTACACCAGTACGCACTGCAGTTCGGTGTCCAGCGGCTCGCTGAAGTTCACCAGCACATAGCCGCCTTTTTCCGGGTACAGCGCACCGAGCTGGGTCTGGATGCGGTTAAGCGCGGCCAGCGGCTCGGTCTTGCGCAGTTGCTTGGCCTGCAGCACAAAACTCACGCTCGGATCGAAGGAGGCGCGGATCTCACCGAACAGCTCCTCGTAGCTGTCGCCCATGAACAGCACGATCTCCGGCAGGCTGCCCACCACCACCCACTCACCCAGCGGAATGGGGAAGCTTTCGTCGTAATTGATGTCCGGATTGGCGGCGAGGAAGGCCGCCGGATCGGCATAGGCCTGCGAAGCCTCGTCGGCGACCTGCTGGATCTCATCCTCCCCGAGGCAGCCGGAGCTGATCAGCGTGAGAAGTTCGACGAGTTGCGCTTTCATGGGGATGTCCTGAATCGGGATAAACAGCGGGGAAGGATATCCGCATTCGCTGTAAAACGCCGCAGCCGGGAACTTTCTGTAGGACTGAAGCGTCGGAAGTCGCCAGAAACGATAACCACTATTGAACGGGATGATTTCTGCTCGCCTCGAGCGGTTGATAGCCTTTCCCTACCCCGAACCAGCCTGCGTGTGAAACCATGAACCGTGCCCTCGCCCTCCTTTCCCTGACCCTGCCCCTGTGGCTGGTGGGCTGCGCCAGCCAACCGGCGCCGCAGCCAGAGCCCTACAGCGACGAGCAAGTCAAATCCTTCGCGCTGAAGATGCTGGGGGCCAGCAATATGTCCGATGAGCTGTACGCCAAGTACCGTCGGGCACTGACCGAGCCGCATGAGGATGGGCGGAGCGGGAGCTGAACATCCACGCCGTATCCGGAGAAGCGGAGCGTCTCCGCCAAGCCCCTCGCGGCGGAACGCGTTTTCCCTTTTGCCTCTGAAGGCCAGCGATACAGCCCCGTGCCCAGCGAGCGTGGCGATGGGTCGCTTATCGTGCTGTTCGCGAGCAAGCTCGCTCCTACAAAGAGCGCTCCGAGCAAGGGCGAGCTGTAGGAGCGAGCTTGCTCGCGAACCGAGCTCTGCCGCTTTCTCAATAGGGCGCTGGCCCGACGACTCGCCCCCCCCAATCGATAGGCATCACTGCATCTAGCGCCATCCGGCGTGGGGGCTCGGCGGGAGGTCCGTGCAGGCGGCGACTCACGTCGCGGGCATGGCCCGCTCCTACAGGGGCGCTTATCCAGGCGAAAAAAAGCCCCGCACGAGGCGGGGCTGGAGCATCAAAAGGTTTTCAGGCGTTGACCGTCAGACCGGGCCAGCGCCCTGCTGGTTGCTTTGCGCCAGGTCGAGCAGCTCGCGGTTGGCCACGGCGTACATGGCGTAGTCGGTGCTGGTGGATGCACGCAGGTCAGCAAGCATGGCGCGCCAGCGCGCAACCATCGGAGCGTGCTGGTCCAGCCAGAGCGCCACGCGCGCGTCGATTTCCGCGGGGCCATCCTGCATCTGCAGCACCGACACGGTAATTGCGCGCTGTTGCCAGTCCAGGTCGTCGCGGAAGGCTTCGCGGGCCAGCGCCTGCCAGTTGTTTTCCACCGGCAGGGAGCTGATCTGCTGCAAATACCAGGTCAGTTCCAACTCGCTGCCCAGGGCGAAGTAGGCGCGCGCCACGTCGGCCGGATCACGGCCGGTGACGTCCGCTGCTTCGACGATCGGCAGCAGGGTGTAGAGGTGACTGGTACCGGCGACCATGCGCGCCAGCAGCTCCGGCACGCCCGCATCGACGTAGGCCTGGTAGCGCGCCTGCCACAGTTCGCGGGTCGGGCCTTCAAGCAGTTCGTTGAGCTTCAGGCCCAGGGCTGCGATGCGCGGACCGAAGTGCGCGACGTCGCGAGCGGCGTCCTGCTCGTTGCGACGACTGCGCAGGAACCAACGGGTCGCGCGGCGCCCCAGACGCATCAGCTCGTCCATCAGGGTCAGCTGCACTTCCGCCGGCACCTGGTAGTCCAGTGCCTCGATCTGGCGGAACCAGTGCGGCAGATGGAAGACATCGCGCACGATCACGTAGGCGCCCGCCACGTTCGCCGGCGTCATGCCGGTGGACTCCTTCAGGCGCTGCACGAAGGTGATGCCCATGTGGTTGATCAGGTCGTTGGCGATCTGCGTACTGACGATCTCGCGCTTCAGACGGTGCTTGCGCATGGCCGGGCCGAAGGTATCGACCAGGGCCTGCGGGAAGGCCGTCTCCATGTCGCGGGTCAGGTAGTCGTCGTCCGGCACCAGCGAACCCAGCAGCTGTTCCTTCAGATCGATCTTGCTGTAGGAAATCAGCACAGCCAGTTCGGCGCGGGTCAGGCCCTGGCCGGCAGCGATGCGCTCGGCAAGGCCGTCGTCGGTGGGCAGGAATTCCAGCGCGCGATCCAGCTTGCCACGCGCCTCAAGGTCGCTCATCAGCCGCTTGTACTCGGCGATGCGCTCGCGGGCGCGGCGCTCGGCCAGGGACAGCGCCTGGGTCTGCTTGTAGTTGTTGCCCAGCACCAGGTCGGACACCTGGTCGGTCATTTCCGCCAGCAGCTTGTTGCGCTGCTTGCTGGTCATGTCGCCGGCGGTCACCACCTCGTTGAGCAGGATCTTGATGTTCACCTCGTGGTCGGAGCAGTCCACACCACCGGCGTTATCGATGAAGTCGGTGTTGCAGGCGCCGCCGTTGAGGCCGAACTCGACCCGCGCCAGCTGCGTCATGCCGAGGTTGCCGCCCTCGCCCACCACTTTCACCCGCAGGTCGCGGCCGTCCACGCGCAGGCCGTCGTTGGCCTTGTCGCCGACGTCGGCGTGGGTTTCGTCACTGGACTTCACGTAGGTGCCGATGCCGCCGTTCCACAGCAGGTCCACCGGCGCCTTGAGCAGCGCATGGATCAGCTCGGTCGGGGTCAGGCGCTCGGCATCGATGTCGAAGCGCGCGCGCACTTCCGGGGTCAGGGTGATGCTCTTGGCGCTGCGCAGGAAGATGCCGCCACCGGCGGAGATCAACGAAGCGTCGTAATCGGCCCAACTGGAACGCGGCAGGTTGAACAGGCGCTGGCGCTCGGCGAAGCTCGCCGCCGGGTCCGGATTCGGGTCGAGGAAGATGTGCATGTGGTTGAACGCTGCAACCATCTGCAGCTTGTCGGACATCAGCAGGCCGTTGCCGAACACGTCGCCGGCCATGTCGCCGATGCCGATGACGGTGACGCTGTCCTTCTGCACGTCGATGCCGCGCTCGCGGAAGTGCCGCTGCACCGAGACCCAGCCGCCACGGGCGGTAATGCCCATGCCCTTGTGGTCGTAGCCGGCGGAGCCGCCGGAGGCGAAGGCGTCGCCAAGCCAGAAGTTGTAGTCGGCGGAAATGCCGTTGGCGATGTCGGAGAAAGTCGCGGTGCCCTTGTCCGCCGCCACCACCAGGTAGGGGTCGTCGGCGTCGTGGCGCACCACGTTGGCAGGCGGCACGACCTGGCCTTCCTTGAGGTTGTCGGTGATGTCCAGCAGGCCGGAGATGAAGATGCGGTAGCAGGCAATGGCCTCGGCCTGGATATCGTCGCGGCTGCCGCCGACCGGCAGGCGGCGCGGGATGAAGCCGCCCTTGGCGCCGGTGGGCACGATCACCGCGTTCTTGACTTGTTGCGCCTTCACCAGGCCCAGCACTTCGGTGCGGAAGTCTTCCTCGCGATCAGACCAGCGCAGGCCGCCACGGGCCACGTCGCCGAAGCGCAGGTGCACGCCTTCCACACGCGGGCAGTAGACGAATATCTCGAACTTGGGCGTCGGCCGCGGGATTTCCGGGATGGCCTTGGGGTTGAACTTGAAGCTGAAGTAGCTCTTGTTCTGCCCAGCTACGTCCGGCTGGTAGAAGTTGGTGCGCAGGGTCGCCTTGATCAGGTCGAGGTAGCGCCTCAGGATGCGGTCCTCGTTGAGCACCTGGACGTTGTCCAGGGCCGCGAGAATCGCCTGTTCCAGCTTCTGCTGCTTGTCTTCAAGGTCCTCGGCGGTGAGCTTGCGGGCGAGGTAGAAGCGGGTCTTGAACAGGCGCACCAGTTCGCGGGCGATGTCCACGTGGGCGTTCAGCGCGCTGGCGATGTAGCCCAGGTCGAAGCCCAGGCGAATCTGCTTGAGATAGCGCGCGTAGGCGCGCAGCAGCGCCACGTCGCGCCACGGCAGGCCGGCGGTCAGCACCAGGCGGTTGAAGGCATCGTTCTCGGCGTCGCCGTTGACGATGTGGACGAAGGCGTCCTGCAGGGTCTCGTTGAGTTCCTGGATGTTGACGTCCAGGCCCTCGGCGTAGGTGAAGGCGAAGTCGTGGATCCAGTACTCGCGGCCGTTGGTGTGGCGCAGCCGATAGGGGAACTCGCCGAGCACGCGCAGGCCGAGGTTTTCCAGAATAGGCAAGACGTCCGACAGGGCCAACGGCGTGTCGGCGTGGTACAGCTTGCAATGCAGCTGCTGTTCGCCCTGGGCCAGCGGCTGGTAGAAGCTCATCACCAGTGGGCGGCTGTCGGACAGGCTGGACAGGTGCTGCAGGTCCACCACCGCGAAATGCGGGGCAAAGCGCTCGCGGTAGCCGGCCGGGAAGCCCTTCGGGAAGTCTTCCAGCAGGTTGTTGCCCTGCCCTTCGCCGAAGTTCTCCAGCACCAGTGCGGCGTAGTCGTCCTGCCAGGAGCGGCAGGCCTGGATCGCCTCCTGCTCCAGCTGGGCGGCATCAACGTCGATACGATTCTTCGGATCGACACGCAGGATGAACTGCACGCGGGCCAGGGTGGATTCGGAGAAGAAGGTCCAGAACTCGCAGTCGCTGGCCTTCAGGCGCTCCATCAGCACCTGCTGGATCTTCATCCGCGTTTCGGTGGAATAGATGTCACGCGGTACGTAGGCCAGGCAGTAGGCGAAGCGGCCGTACGGGTCCTTGCGCAGGAACAGGCGAATCTTGTTGCGTTCCTGGATCTGCACGATGGACATGGCGGTGTTGTACAGCTCATCCACCGGGGTCTGGAACAGATCGTCGCGCGGCAGCACCTCGAGGATCTGCGCCAGCTCCTTGCCCAGGTGCGCCTTGCTGTCGAAACCGGAATTCTTCAACACCGCAGCGACCTTGCCACGGATGAACGGGATGTCGAACACGCTCTCGGCATAGACCGCCGAGGTATACAGGCCGAGGAAGCGGAACTCGCGGACGACCTTGCCCTTGGCGTCGATCTCGCGGATCGACACGTAGTCCGGGTAGGCCGGGCGGTGCACGCGGCTGGGCTGCGAGGCCTTGGCGAAGGACAGCAGTACCGGCTCGCGCAGGTAGGTCACCGCGTAGTCCTCGATGTGCAGGTCGTCCTTGTTAAGGCCGGCGCGCAGGGTGCGGGTCAGGCCGAGGAAGGCCTTCTCGTCGTACACCAGGTGGCCGCCGTCGGCTTCCTCCTGCACGGTGAATTCTTCATAGCCAAGGAAGGTGAAGTGGTTGTCCAGCAGCCACTCGAGGAAGGCGCGCACCTCGGCGGTTTCCTCGGCGCGAGCCTTGAGCTTGGATTTGCCCAGCCAGGCCAGCAGCTCTTCGGCCTTGGTGCGCATGGCCGGGAAATCGGCTACCGCCAGGCGGACTTCGCCCAGCACCTCCAGCAGGGCTTTTTCCAGGGTGCGCAGTTCGCCGGCCTGGGAGACGCGGTCGATCTCCAGGTACATCAGCGACTCCTGGCGCACGTCCTTGCCGGTGCTGTTCTTGGGCAGGATTTCCAGCAACTCGCCCTTGGCGTTGCGGCGCACGCTGAGCACGTTGGTCTGCAGGGTGTGGATGCTGTAGCCGCGGCGGTTCAGCTCCATGCGCACCGAGTCGACCAGGAACGGTTGGTCCGGGTGCAGCACCTGCACGGCGGTGTGGGTGGACTGCCAGCCATGCTTCTCGTAATCGGGGTTGTAGACCGCAACGATAGGCTGGGCGGGGTCGAAACGTTCCAACAGGCGCCAGGAAGACAGCGTGCAGCCGACCAGGTCGGACAGCCTGCGCTGGGTCAATTCGTCGAGGGAGATGAAGCCGAAGAACTGCTCGGCGAACAGGGTCACTTGTGGCAGACCCTTGTCGTCGACGTGCTGCGCCAGGGCCGCTTTCAGTTGTTGCTGGAAGTCGGCTTTGCTGGCTGCGGTGAAGAACGCCATGTTGGTACTCCGCTGGGCTCGTTTTGTTGGATTGAGCGTAGAACGCATATCGCCTTGTGTCGGGCCACAGGTCATAGACGGGCAGTGTGACCCTCGATTGACAACCCCGACCGGGCGGTCACCGATCCCAGCGAGCTTATCGGGAGTGGCCAGGCCGTGGCTTACGGGGCTGCGACATATTCGTTCAACGGCATGCAGAGGCTACGCCCACGCAGAGACGACAGATTTCCCGGTACGATCGTTCCGCACCTGCCGCAGGAAATATCAAAGCGCTATCATGCGGACTCCTGCCCTGGAACGGACGCCATGCAACGCCACCCACCCTTGCACCGCCCGCTGCTGCGCCACCTGGACAACCTGCTGGTCACCCTGTTGGGCGTGACGCTGCTGGTGCTGGCCTGGCTGTTCCTCGACGAAGCCGTACGGCCGCTGCTGATCGGCGCGGTCCCGGTCTATCTCGGCGTATTGTTGCCACGCATCGTCGGCCGCACCGAGCGCCTGCGCCGGGTCGAAGCCGCGCGGGAGCGCTCGGTGCGCGAGTGGGGCTTCTGCAGTCGCGACCGCAACGGCCCGTGGATCAACTACATCGACTTCCCGCTGGTCTGCGAGGAGCCGCTGTTCCAGGGTCGCTTCTTCTACAGCGAGTGGCTGGTGGTGCACGACGGGCGCATCATCATCAACCCCGGGCCCGCCAGCGTGGACCTTGCCGCCGGCACCGTGAGCTACGACTTCGGCTGTACGCGCACCTACGCCTGGGACGGCTGCTCGCCGAAGGTGCCGTTCTTCTGGATCGCCACCCTCGGCACGCCGGATTGGTGGGAACACCTGGAAAGCGTGCAGTGCCTGCGCCACGGGCAGCAGAAGGAACGCACGATGTTCTGGCCGGTGGCGCACCACGCGAGCCTGGTGCACGACGCGCTGTACCAGTTCCTCAACGTCGCCCCGGTGACCAAGGCCGAGGCGGACGAGCTGTTCCACCGCATGCTGCTGCGCGCCGGCATGCCGCGCCTGGTGGCCTGGGTCTACCGCTTCGCGGTGGTCCATGGCGGTGCGCGCGATATGCGCCAGCAGCGCAACCCCAATTCCGCGCTGCATTGCCTGACACCGCTGCCCGGCGTAGAAACCGTTCGGGAACCGGCAGCGCCGCACAAGGCTCGAAGCGCAGCGCTGCAAGAGTGAGGGCCGATGCAGTAAAATAGGCGGCCCGACAGCCCCACCCTTAGTCCCAGGAAATCCACGCGATGGAACATCGTGAGTCGCTCCTTGCACTGCGCCAGTATCTCTCCAGCCAGATCCTCGGCCAGGAAAAGCTCATCGAGCGGCTGCTCATCGCCCTGATCGCCGATGGCCACCTGCTGGTGGAGGGCGCGCCGGGTCTGGCCAAGACCAAGGCCATCAAGGATCTGGCCGAGGGCCTGGAGGCCGACTTCCACCGCATCCAGTTCACTCCGGACCTGCTCCCTGCCGACATCACCGGCACCGAGATCTATCGCCCGGAAAACGGCAGCTTCGTGTTCCAGCAGGGACCGATCTTCCACCACCTGGTGCTGGCCGATGAAATCAACCGCGCGCCGGCCAAGGTGCAGTCCGCCCTGCTCGAAGCCATGGCCGAGCGCCAGGTCAGCGTGGGGCGCAGCACCTACGACCTGCCGCCGCTGTTCCTGGTGATGGCGACGCAGAACCCTATCGAGCAGGAAGGCACCTACCCGCTGCCCGAGGCGCAGCTCGACCGCTTCCTCATGCATGTGAAGATCGGCTATCCGGAGGCCTCCGTGGAACGCCGCATCCTCCAGCAGGCCCGCGGCGAAGCGCTGCACGGCGAGACCAAGCCGGAGCGCCGGGTCACCCAGGAAGCCATCTTCGCCGCCCGCCAGGAAATCCTCGGCCTGTACATGGCCGATGCCGTGGAGGAGTACCTGGTGCAGTTGATCATGGCCACGCGCACCCCGGCCAAGTACGACGCCGAACTGGCCGAGTGGCTGTCCTACGGCGCCAGCCCGCGCGGCTCCATCGCCCTGGACCGTTGCGCACGCGCCCATGCCTGGCTGGCCGGGCGCGACTTCGTCAGCCCCGAGGACATCCAGGCGATGCTCTTCGACGTGCTGCGCCATCGCCTGATCCTCACCTTCGAGGCGGAAGCCGCCGGGATCGACCAGGACCGCGTGGTCCAGCGCATCCTCGACGTGGTCGCCGTCGCCTGACATGCACAACGTCCTGGCGCCCGGCGTGGCCGTCTCGCTCGGCGAGCTGATCGAGATCCGTCACCGCCTGCGTGAAGTCCAGCTGTTCTCCACGCCCTCGCGGCGCAGCCCGCTGATCGGCCTGCACCACTCGCGCCTGCGCGGCCGTGGCGTGGACTTCGACCAGGTGCGCGTCTACCAGGCCGGCGACGACGTGCGCACCATCGACTGGCGTGTCACCGCACGCACCCAGGAGCCGCACACCAAGCTGTTCCATGAAGAACGCGAGCGTCCGGTGTTCGTGCTGGTCGAGCAGAGTGCCCGGCTGTTCTTCGGCTCCGGGCTGAGCTTCAAGTCCGTGCTCGCCGCCCGCGCCGCCGCTTTCGTCGGCTGGGCTGCGCTGGCGCACAACGACCGCATCGGCGGGCTGGTCTTCACCGACAGCGAATGCCATGAAATCAAGCCGCGCCGCAGCAAGCAGAGCCTGCTGCAGCTGTTCAACCTGATCGTGCGCGCCAACAACGCGTTGCTCGCCGGCTCCAACCTCAGCCACAGCGGCGACGGCTTCGGCATGGCCCTGCGCCGCGCCCGCGAGGTGCTGCGTCCCGGCAGCCTGATCATGGTGGTGTGCGACGAGCGCGCGCTCAGTGACGTCGCCGAACAACAGCTTTCCCTGCTGTCACGCCACACCGACCTGGTGATGCTGCCGGTCTCCGACCCGCTCGACCACGCATTGCCTGCCGCCGGGCTGTTGAGATTCGCCGAGGGTCAGGCGCAGCTGGAGCTGGACACCCACATCGACGAGCAACGCCTGGCCTACCGCGCCCTTGGCGAAGCCCGCCGCCAACGCTGGCAGCGCCTCGCCCTGCGCCTGGGCGTGCCGCTGCTGCCGCTGACCACCCAGGAAGAACTGGTGGAACAGCTGCGCAACCTGCTGGAACAGCACGAGCCGGGCTACGCGAAATGAATCCCCTCGACCAGTTGCAACCGCTGATCGAACCCGCCGCGGTGCCCTGGTGGCCGCCGGCGCCGGGCTGGTGGTTGCTCGCCGCGCTGCTGCCGTTGCTGCTCTGGCTGCTGTGGCGCAACCGCCAGCGCTGGCTGCCCAAGCGCAAGGCCAAGGTCGCCGCGGAGGCGCCACTGGACCCGCTTCGCGAAGCCGCGCTGGAAGAGCTCAAGCGCCTGCCGCGCCCCTACGACCACGCGCCGGCCGGCCCCTGGCTGCAAGCGCTGAACGGTCTGCTCAAGCGCCTGTCCCGCGCGCGCTGGCCGGAGAGCCACAGCCACACCCTGAGCGGCCGCGCCTGGCTGGCCTTCCTCGACACCCGCTGCCCGGCCGCCGGCCTGACCCGCTGGATGATCCTGGTGGAAGGCGGCTACCGCGCCGAGTGCAAGCTGGACGACAAGGCCATCGACGGTCTCGCCGCCGCGGTGGAAACCTGGGTGCGCAAGCATGTTTGAGTTCGCCTGGCCCTGGATCTTCCTGCTCGCCCCGCTGCCCTGGGTGATGCGCCTCGTCCTGCCGCCGGCCGACAACGGCGAGGCGGCGATCAAGGTCAGCTTCCTCAAGGAACTCGAGGGCCTCGCCGGCCGCCGGGCCCGCGCACGCCTGCCGGCCTGGCGCCAACAGGCGCCCTTCGCCCTGCTCTGGCTGTGCCTGCTGCTGGCCGCTGCGCGCCCGCAATGGGTCGGCGAGCCGCTGCCGATCCCGGCTACCGGCCGCGACCTGCTGGTCGCGGTGGACGTTTCCGGCTCCATGGATTACGTCGACATGACCTGGGACGGCGCGGAAGTCAGCCGCCTTGACCTGGTAAAGAGGCTCTTCGGTGACTTTATCGAGAGCCGCCGGGGCGATCGCGTCGGGCTGATCCTGTTCGGCACCCGCGCGTACCTGCAGGCACCGCTGACCTTCGACCGCCATACCGTGCGCATCTGGCTGGACGAGGCGCTGATCGGTATCGCCGGCAAGGACACCGCCCTGGGCGATGCCATGGGTCTTGCGGTCAAGCGGCTGCGCCAGCGCCCGGCCGAGAGCCGCGTATTGGTACTGATCACCGACGGCGCCAACACCGCCGGCGAGATTTCCCCGCAGACCGCCGCCAGGCTGGCGGCCCAGGAACAGGTGAAGGTCTACACCATCGGCATCGGCGCCGATCCCAAGCAAGGGGGCGTCGTCGGGCTGTTCGGCCTCAATCCGGGTCTGGACCTGGACGAACCCACGCTCAAGGCCATCGCCGAAAGCACCGGCGGTGAGTACTTCCGCGCGCGCAACGGCGAAGAGCTGCAACGCATCTCCGAAAGCCTCGACCAGCTCGAGCCGGTGGAACAGAAGCCGACCCAGGCGCGCCCCGCCATCGCGCTGTACCGCTGGCCGCTGCTGCTGGCGTTGATGATCAGCGCCGCGCTCGTGGTCGGTACCCTCTGGCCGCCCGAGGACTGGCGCTGGCCGGCCTGGATGGCGCGCCTGCAGAAGGAGCGCCGGCCATGAGCCACGTCTGGCCGCATCTGTTGCACCCGCTCTGGCTGATCCTGCTGCTGCCGCTGGGCTGGCTGCTGTGGAAGCTCTGGCACCGCGAACGCCGCGCCGGCCGCTGGCAACTGCTGCTGCCCCAGGCATTCCATCCGTGGTTGCTGTCCGGCGGCAACGGTCGCCATGAGCGCCGCCCGTGGATCTACCTCGGTATTGCCTGGCTGCTGGCCGTGCTCGCGCTGCTCGGCCCGAGCTGGGAGCAGGTCGAGCAACCGACCCTGGAGCGCAGCGACCCGCTGGTGGTGGTGCTGGAGCTCACTCCGCAGATGCTCGCCACCGACCTCAAGCCGACCCGTCTGGAGCAGGCCCGGCACAAACTGCTCGACCTGCTGCAGAGCCGCAGCGACGCGCAGACCGCCATCGTCGTCTACGCCGGCAGCGCCCACACGCTGGTGCCGCTGTCCAATGACCTGGGCACTGCGCGCAATCTGCTGGATGCCCTCAAGCCGTCGATCATGCCCGAGCCGGGCCAGCGCGCCGACCTTGCCGTGGCCCAGGCGCGCCGCCTGCTGGACAATGGCGCGCAGGGCAACGGTCGAATCCTGCTGGTCACCAGCGCACTGGACGCCCGCGAGCGCCAGGGCATCCGCCAGGCACTCAAAGGCAAGGGCAAGGATCTGCTGCTGCTCGCCGTGGGCACCCCCGGCGGCGCCCCCATCGCCCAGGAAGACGGCACCTTCCTCAAGGACGACCAGGGCAACATCCTCGTGCCGCGCCTTGACGAGAGCTCGCTACGCACCTTCGCCACCGACATGGGCGGACGCTTCCAGCGCTTGCGCACCAGCAGCAGCGACCTGCGCTCCCTCGGCCTGCTGGACAGCACCCAGGGTCTTCAGGTGAGCGAGGAAGATGCCCTGCTGCGCCTGCAACGCTGGGCCGACCAGGGCTACTGGCTGCTGTTGCCGCTGCTCCTGCTCGCCGCCTGCGCCGGCCGCCGCGGCTGGTTGTTCTGCCTGCCGCTGTTGCTGCCGCTGTTGTGGGCGCCGCCGCAGGATGCCAACGCCTTCGAGCCCAATGACCTCTGGCTGCGGCCGGACCAGCAGGGCCAGCGCCTGCTCGACGCCGGACACCCAGCCGAAGCCGCCGAGCGCTTCGACGACTTCCGCTGGAAGGGCCTGGCGCTGTACCGCGCCGGCGATTACGTCGACGCCGCCCAGGCCTTCGCCCATGGAGACGAAGCCGCCGACCACTACAACCGCGGCAATGCCCTGGCGAAACAGAACGAGCTGGAAGCTGCCATCGACGCCTACGACCAGGCCCTGGAGCGCGACCCCGAGCTGGAATCGGCCAAGCGCAACAAGGCACTGCTCGAAGACCTGCTGCGCCAGCGCAAGGAAAATCCCACAGGCGATGGCAAGGACCAGCCCTTGCAGCAGAATCAGGACCCTGCCCAGAACAACGACCCGCAGGCCGCCCAGCCGCAGGATCAGCAGCAGGACGACGAACACTCCGGCGAGCGCGACTCGCGGCCGGCGCCAGCGGCGAACAACCCTTCTCAGGAGGCTGATCGCCCCTCCGCCAGCACGAGCGACAAACCCGGCGAACACGCCGGCGAAGAACAGGAAACCAACCCGGAAGAAGCCGGTCCACTAGGGGATGAGCGCCGTCAGGCCCTGGAACAGTGGCTGCGGCAGATTCCCGACGACCCGTCCGAACTGTTGCGCCGCAAGTTCTGGTACCAGCAACAGCAGCAGCGCCAGGAACCCACCCCATGAAAAGGCTGATCTGCCTGACCCTGCTCTGCCTGGCCGCGATGCGCGCCGAAGCCAGCTTCACTGCCAGTGTTGACCGCGCGCGCCTGACTGCAGGCGAGAGCGTCGAACTGACGCTGGAGTCGGATGACCCCACGCTGTTCGGCAAGCCCGACCTGAAGCCGCTGGACGAGCGCTTCGTGGTACTCGGCACTCGCCAGGTCAACCGCCTGACCACGCTCAACGGCAAGGCTCAGGCCACCACGCGCTGGATCATCACGCTGCAGCCGCGCAGCGAGGGCAAGGTGGAAATCCCGCCGATCCGCCTGGGCGGCAACGCCAGCGAACCGATCAGCCTGGACGTGCTCAAGGCCCAGGACAGCGCCGAGGGCCAGAAGCTCGCCCCGGTGTTCATCGATGCCAGCGTCGACCACGAGGAAAGCTGGGTGCAGGCGCAAGTGATCCTTACCCTGCGCATCTACCACTCGGTGTCGCTGTACGACGACAGCAGCCTCAGCCCACTGCGCATGAACGATGCGCGGGTCGAGCAGCTGGGCGAGCCGCGCACCTACGAGAAGGAAATCAACGGCGTCCGCCACGGTGTGATCGAAGTGCGCTATGCGATCTTCCCGCAGAAAAGTGGCACCCTGGAAATACCCGGCCAGACCTTCAACGCCACCCAGGCCGCGCAGCGCCGCAACGACGAGTACAACCCCTTCGGCCCGCCGCCGGGCAAGCAGGTGCGGGTGGTCTCGCCGAGCATCCCGCTGCAGGTCGACCCCAAGCCCGCCGACTATCCCAGGGACGCGCCCTGGCTGCCCGCCCGTTCGCTCAGCCTGACCGAGACCTGGAGCCCGCAGCCGGAGGAGGCCAAGGCCGGCGAGGCGCTGACCCGCAACATCATGCTGCGCGTGGAGGGGCTGTCCAGCGCCCAGCTGCCGCCTTTGCCGATCGCCCTGCCCGAAGGCCTGCGGCATTACCCGGACCAGCCCCAACTGGCCAACGAAAGCAGCGACCAGGGCATGATCGGCAGCCGCGAAGAGCGCGAGGCGCTGATCGCCGACAAGGCCGGCCCGGTGGAACTGCCGCCGGTGGAAATCGTCTGGTGGAATACCCAGGAACATCGTGTCGAACGCACCAGCCTGCCGGCCCGCACCCTGCAGGTCGCTGCCAACTCGCAGCTGGAGGAACACACCGAAGCCCCTGCCATTCCCGGCGAGACGGTCGTCAGCGATACATTGCTCTGGCCCTGGCAACTGGCCTGCGCACTGCTCAGCCTGACGACCCTCCTCGGCTTCGGCCTGTGGTGGCGAGCCCGCAGCCAGCCGGCGGTGATCCGCGCTGCGCAGGCTGGGCCGAGCACCCGCACGCTGCTCGACGAACTGCGCCGCGCCTGCCAGGCCAACGACCCCCACGCCACCCGCCAGGCGCTGGACGCCTGGGCCCGGCAGCAGCCGGAAACCCTGGCCGACATGGCGGCGCGCTTTGTGCCGCTGTCCGATGCGCTGGACGGCCTCAACGGCGCGCTCTACAGCGACAGCGAAGGTGGGCGCAACTGGCAGGGCGAAGACCTCTGGCGCGCCATCCGCACCCTGCCCGGCGCCGATCCGGACGCCCCGCCAGCGACGGAAGCCAGCAGCCTGCCGCCGCTCTACCCGCGCTGACGGCTATGCTGGAGGCATCCCCGCCAGAGGTGCCTCCATGCGTTGCAACCGGCTGATTTCCACGCTGGCCGCCGGCCTGCTGTCGATCTGCACTCTCTCCCTGAACGCCGCCCAGATCCTGCCGCCGCCCCAGCCACTGCAAGGCCCCGGCGGCTCGCACTATGTCCACGCCGATGTGCGCCAGTGGCACTTCGCGGCCAACGGCAACGAATACTGGGTATTCATCCCGGACCGCCCCGCCCCGTCCAGCGCGCCGGTGGTGGTTTTCACCCACGGCTGGAGCGTGATGCAGCCGGACCTGTACCGCGCCTGGATCGAGCACATCGTCCGCCGTGGCGCCATCCTCATCTACCCACGCTACCAGGCCACCCTGAAGACCCCGGCCGCGGAGTTCCTGCCCAACGCCGCCGACGCCGTGCGCCACGCCGTTGCCGATCTGCAGGCAGGCAAGCTGGGCGTGAAGCCGGAGCTGGAGCACGTGGCCTATGTCGGTCATTCGGCAGGTGGGCTGATCGCCAGCGGCCTGGCGGCGTCCTGGCAACGCCTGGGCGTACCCACGCCGCGCGCGCTGATGGCCGTGGAGCCGGGCAGGAGCAGCGGCCAGCGCTGGCGACAGGTGCCGCTGGAGCCGCTGGCGGACATTCCCGCCGGCACCCTGTTGCTGGCAATCTGTGGCGACGAGGACGAGCGCGTCGCCTGCGACGACGCCCGGCGCATCTACGGAGAAAGCACCCTGGTCGCGCCGCGCGACAAGGACCTGCTCCTGCTGCGCAGCGACCGCCACGGCAGCCCGCCGCTGCTGGCCAACCATGCCGCCCCCACTGCGCCGCGCTTCGACCCACGCTACCCGCCCAGCGACTCTTCCAGCTGGCTGCTCAATCGTGTGCAGGAACGTGTGAAGCAACGGCTCAAGCAGGGACAGCCCTCGGCGCACAATGCCCTGGCCATCGACGCAATGGACTGGTTCGGGCCGTGGAAGCTGTTCGATGCATTGTGCGACACCGCCTTTTACGGCCAGGACCGCGACTACGCCCTGGGCGGCGGACCGGCCCAGCTGTCCATGGGGCGCTGGAGCGACGGGACGCCGGTGAAGGCGATTCAGCGGTTGTCCCAATCCGTCCCCTGATGTTCCGGGCGCCTGGTGGGTTCGCGAGCAAGGGCCAGGCGCCCCCCCTCTTTCCTACGAAGAGCCCAACAGATCCGGCTTTGGCTCTTAGCGACTTCCAGAGAAATGTCCGCACGCGCCGAATGCCCCGTTCAGGAGGCCGAGCGGAAGCGGAGTTTCAGGGGTTGAGCGACATGGATGTCGCGAGAGCGGCGATGGGCCAGGGATGGCCCTTCGACGCGTGCCCCTGTAACTTCGCTGGAGCGAGGGCATTTTTTCGCCCCAAGCGAAAAACCGGATGTCCGGGGCAAGACCTTTGCCTACTTTGGGGCGTTTGCCAAAGTAGGTCGCCCGAGGGGGCGAAACAAGATGCATGGGCGTACGCTGAAGCGACGCAGAAACACACCAGTCGACGCAGCAAGCTGCAGGCCCTGCCAGCGGATCGCGGGCGTGGCCCGCTCCTACAGGGGAGTCACCGTGGGCGGAACCGATCCCATCAGCCGGCAGAGTTCTCCATCACCGCCCCCTTGAACACATCGTCCAGCGGCACCTGGTAGCCAATGGCGAGGCGGTTGGTCTCGTTGGCCATCGCAACGACCGCCATCAGCTCGCCGAGCATGGCGTCGTCCATTCCGGCCTTGCGCGCCGCGGCGCCATGGGAACCGATGCAGTAGTTGCAGTTGTTGGTGACGCTGACGGCAACATAGATCAGCTCCTTCACCAGCGGGTCCAGTTGCCCCGGCCCCATCACCTGCTTGAGGCTTTCCCAGGTGCGCTTCAGGGTCTGCGGGTGGTTGGCCAGCGCCTTCCAGAAGTTGTTAACCCAGTCGATCTTGCGGGTCGCCATGATGTCGTCGTAGACGGCACGGACCTCGGCGCTGGCGTCGGCGTATTCGATGAGCTGGAAGGACATGGAGGCTCCTGATGGAATAACGAAACAGAATAAGAAAAGTAGAATTCAGAATTGGATGACGGATCAGACGATGGAGAAAGATAAGGCGCTTTCTCCCATCCCCGTCAAGGAATCAGACTCATGCAACGCCTTCCCGCCCTGCTCTTCGCCGCCGCCCTGCTGCCCGCCGCGAGCCAGGCCGCCCAGCCCGGCCTGTGGGACACCTATGCCAGCCTCAAACAACACGACTGGATTGACCTGACCCATTCGTTCGACAGCAACACCCCGCACTGGAAAGGCTTCGAGCCCATGGGTCGCAAGACGCTCTACACCGTGGACAAGGACGGTTTCCAGGTGGAGCTGTACAGCCACGTCGGCCAGTGGGGCACCCACGTCGACCCGCCGGTGCACTTCCACAAGGGCCTGCGCAGCGTCGACCAGTTGGACGTGAAGGAGCAGTTCCTGCCACTGGTGGTGTTCGACATTCACGAGCAGGTGGCGAAGAACCCCGACTATGTGCTGAGCCTGGCCGATGTGAAGGCCTGGGAAGCCAAGCACGGCCCCGTTCCCCAAGGCGCCTTCGCGGCACTGCGTACCGACTGGTCGCAGCGCTGGCCGGACCAGGCGAAGATGCAGAACCAGGATGCCAAGGGCGTGGCGCACTATCCGGGCTGGAGCAAGGAAGCGCTGGTGTACCTCTACGAGACGCGCAAGATCACCGCGTCCGGACACGAGACCACCGACACCGATCCGGGCATCGCCACCAGCAAGGACGACTACTCGCTGGAGTCCTACATCCTGGGCACCAACCACTACCAGATCGAGCTGCTCGCCAACCTCGACAAGGTGCCCGAAGCCGGCGCGCTGGCGGTGGTGAGCTTCCCGAAGATAGCCAAAGGCACGGGCTTCCCGGCGCGGGTGTTTGCCATCCTGCCATAAAACCTGAGCTGCTCATGGGCGCGATGAGCCCCTCTCCCTAACCCTCTCCCTGGAGGGAGAGGGAACTGAGCGGCATCAAGCGAAACACCGAGTTGACCGGCAACTCCGCTGCGCCCCCTCTCCCTTCAGGGAGAGGGCTGGGGAGAGGGCGGCGCAGAATAAAGACGGATGCCCGAGCCAATGACGTAAACAAAAACCGCGGCCCAAGGCCGCGGTTTCCATTTACCGCTCGACAGTCGATCAGTGCACCAGGATCGACGCCTTCTTCTGACGCACCTTCTCCGGGTTGATCAGGAAGCGCGCCAGCGCCGGCAGCAGCCACAGTGCGCCGAACATGTTCCAGAGGAGCATGAAGGTCAGCATCAGGCCCATGTCGGCCTGGAACTTGATCGCCGAGAAGATCCAGGTGGCGACGCCGATGGCCAGGCACAGGCCGGTGAACAGCACCGCTTTACCGGTGGACTTCAGGGTCTCGTAGTAGGCCTCCTGAAGGGACAGGCCCTGGCGCAGGAAGGACTCCAGGCGGGTGTAGATGTAGATGCCGTAGTCCACGCCGATCCCCACGCCCAGGGCGATCACCGGCAGGGTCGCCACTTTCACGCCGATGCCCAGGGTGGCCATCAGCGCGTTGCCCAGCACCGAGGTGAGGATCAGCGGCAGCACGATGCACAGGGTCGCGGCGAAGGAGCGGAAGGTGATCAGGCACATCAGCGCCACGCAGATGTACACCAGGATCAGAATGGTCAGCTCCGAGTGCTTGATCACGTCGTTGGTGGCAGCCTCGATACCGGCGTTACCGGCAGCGAGCTTGAACTTCAGGTCGTCCTTCTCGTTGGCCTTGGCGAAGTCCTGAATAACCGCGACAGCACGGTCGAGAGTCTCGGCCTTGTGATCGTTGAGGAACACCAGCAGGGGCGCCAGCGAGCAGTTGCTGTTGAACAGGCCTTCGGCGCGGCTGATGGAGTTGTTCAGCACGTCCTGGTTGCGTGACAGCGACTCCCACTTCAGATTGCCTTCGTTCATGCCCTTGATCATCTGCTTGGAGACGGTGACCAGGGAGATCGCCGACTGCACGCCCTGGGTGTTCTCCAGGCGCCAGGCCAGATCGTCGATGGCGGACAGGGTCTTGTGGGTGGAGCAGCCTTCGGCCTCGGACGCGACCATCACCACCAGCACGTCGGAGCTGGTCGAGTAGTTGCGGATGATGAAGTCGTTGTCCAGGTTGTAGCGCGAGTCCGGACGCAGCTCCGGCGCGCCCTGGTCGAGGTCGCCGATTTTCAGGTGATGGCCCTGCCACATGCCGCCGGCGAACATCGCCAGGGCGATGACAACGGAGATCGGCGCCACGCTCGGGCTGGCGAAGTTGGACAGCGCGCGCCAGAAGGGATGGTCGCGGACGGCGTCTTCCTTGCTGCGCTGCACCGCCTTCTTGCTGATGCCGATGTAGGAGATGGCGACCGGCAGCAGGATCAGGTTGGTGAACACGATCACTGCCACGCCGATGGAGGCGCCGATGGCCAGTTCGCGGATCACGCCGATGTCGATCACCAGCAGGGTGATGAAGCCGACGGCGTCCGCGAGGATCGCGATCATGCCCGGCAGGAACAGCTGGCGGAAGGTACGGCGGGCAGCCAGCAGCGGGGTTTCCGCGTCACTGGACTGCAGGGCGATACCGTTGATCTTCTGCACGCCGTGGGAAATACCGATGGCAAAGATCAGGAACGGCACCAGCATCGAGTACGGGTCCAGCCCGAAGCCGATCAGGTGCAGGATGCCCAGCTGCCAGATCACCGCCACCAGCGTGGTGGACAGCACGGCGATGGTCGAGCGCACGCACTTGGTGAACCACAGCAGCAGCACCAGGGTGATGACGAAGCAGATACCGAAGAAGCCGACCACCATCAGCAGGCCGTCGATCAGGTCACCGACCTTCTTGGCGAAGCCGGTGATGTGGATCTTCACGTTGGGATTCTGCAGCTGGTACTTGTCGCGGATCTTTTCTTCCAGCTCATGGGAGAACTGGCGGTAATCCAGCTTCATCAGCTTGCCCTGGTCCTTCGGGTCCGGGTAGACCTCCAGCAGCGGCACGTCGACGATGCTCGACTTGAAGTTGTTGGCCACCAGGCGGCCGATCTGGCCGGACTTGAGCACGTTGTTGCGCAGCAGGTCCAGGGCCTTGGCGGAACCGTCGTAGGTCTGCGGGATCACTTCGCCACCGGCGAAGCCTTCCTCGGTCACCTCGGTCCAGCGCACACTCGGGCTCCACAGCGACTTCATGCCGGAGCGGTCGACGCCGGGGATGTAGAAGACCTCGTCATGGATCTGCCGCAGCGTCTCCATGTACTCCTTGGTGAAGATGTCGCCATTCACCGCTTCCACCGAGATGCGCACGGTGTTGCCAAGGTTGGCCAGGTCGTTGCGGTGCTCCAGCATGTTCTGGATGAACGGATGCTGCAGCGGAATCATCTTCTCGAAGCTGGTGGACGGACGCACCTGTGTGGCCGACCAGGCGAGAAAGAGGGTCACCAGCAGGCACGCGATGATCACGAACGGCCGGTGGGTGAAGATGATGCGTTCCAGGAAAGTCGCCTTGTCCTGTTGATGCTTGTTCAGAGCGTTCATTGCGGCTCCCCGGCTTATTGTTGTTCTGTCAGCTCGGCGCCGGTCGCCGAAGCCAGGTGGATACCGCCCTGGCCGACCAGGACCAGGTTGCCATTGCCCGCCGCGCTCACGCCCGCGAGGGACAAGCGGTCCGGACGGTTGACGACACTGAAGCTGACGCCGTCGTCCTTGCTCTCCAGTACGCTGCCGCCATGGCCGACGACGACGATGGTGCCGTCATCCAGCAGGCTGCCTTCGGAGAGGCCGAACTCCAGCTCGCCGCCGTTGGCGGTGGGCAGGCTGACCTGCTGCCAGGTGTCGCCGAAATCAGTGGAGCGGAACAGGTGCCCGCGCAGGCCGTATGCCAGGACGGTGCCGGCCTGGGTGGTGCCGGTGGCGCCGAACAGCGAGCCTTCGTAGGGGCCCTGGAGTTTTTCCCAGGTCTGGCCCCAGTCCTTGGAGCGGAACATGCTGCCCGCCTCGCCGACCACGAGCAGGCCGGAGTCCTTCACTGCCGCGATGGCGTTGAGGTGGAACTGGTCTTCGTTGTCCAGGCGGTCGCTGACGTCTTCCCAGTGCTGGCCGCCATCGGTGGTTTCCAGCAGCGCGCCATAGGCGCCCACGGCCATGCCGTGGCTCTCGTTCTGGAACCAGATGTCCAGCAGCGGCGCTTCGCGCTTCAAGTCCTCGAACTGGCGCACCCAGGTGGTACCGCCATCGGTGGTGGCCAGGACCTGGGCGTCGTGGCCGACGGCCCAGCCCTTCTTGTCGTTGACGAAAAATACCGAGGTCAGCAGCTGGCGGGTCGGCACGCTGGCCTGGGTCCAGCTCTTGCCTGCGTCGTCGGAATAGAGGATGTGCCCGTGGTCACCCACTGCGACCAGGCGCTTGCCGGCATGGGCGATGCTCAACAGCAGGCTGCTGGACGCCTTGGCGGAAACGATCGAGTTGGAATCGCTGGCGGCATCCGTGGCGGCAACGGCATGCAGCGGAGCCAGGGACATCATCAGGAAGGAAAACGCGCCGAGCAGGGAAACCGTCTTGCGCGACATCGCGAAGGAGCTTCGCACTCCCGATACGGGTTGCTTGCTCGAAGTGCGCCACAGGGGCTCACGCATATGCCTTTACCTCTTTTTCTTATGCAGGCGGTATGTAGTTTGGAGCTATATAGCCAGCCTTTTCCGGGGCTGACAATTAACGGCACGTTATCTTTTGTTAAGCCCGGAGCGCCTCACTCGAAAGGATGATTGCATTTTGCCACCTCCCCCGAAAGGCGCGGGGCTGAAGGGTCTGCGCGGGTTGAGCGGTAACACTTTTTGCTTCTGCCAGACGTCTTTCCTCAGGTTTCGACGATCCGGATAAAGCTCACCGAGACGCCGATGGCTTTCCTACAAAGGTTGCCGGTGGCCAATAAAAAACCCCGCCGAGGCGGGGCTTCCTGTTCACGCGACGACCTCAGCGAGTGCCGCGGCGACGCAGGGCGGACGGGCTGAAGTAGGAATCGTCAGGCACGGCCTGGCTGAAGTCGATGGTGCTCGGCTCTTCGTTATCCAGGTTCTGTACGTGGTAGCGACGGGCCTGCAGGTCGTGGAAGGTATCCAGGGCGGTCCAGGTGGTGGGCAGCTCGTAGTAGTTCTTCAGGTAGGCCAGCGATACGCGCCACAGCTCGCCGCGACCATCGTACTGGTCCACTTCGGCGGCGCCCCAGCTGTCCTCGTCGAGGAACAGCACGCGCTTGGAGTAGATGTGGCGCGCACCCGGCTTCAGGGTACCTTCGACGACCCACACGCGGTGCAGTTCGTAGCGGGTGTATTTCGGGTTCAGATGGCTGGGGGTCAGCAGATCCTTGTACTTAACCTCAGGGCTGGAAACCTTGTAGTTGTTGTACGGGATGTACATTTCCTTCTTGCCGATCAGCTTCCAGTCGTAGCGGTCCGGCGAGCCGTTGAACATGTCGGTGTCGTCGGCGGTGCGCAGGCCGTCGGCGGCAGCGATCGGAGTGTCGTAGGCCAGGTTCGGCGCACGGCGTACGCGGCGCTGGCCGGCATTGTAGCCCCAGGCCTGACGCGGCTCCTTCACCTGATCGAGGGTCTCGTGCACCAGCGCGGCACCGCCGGCCAGGCGAGCCGGGCTCTTGGTGAACGACAGGTAGTAGAACAGCAGGTTGTTCAGGTCGGCGAAGCTCTTGCCCTGGATATAGTACTTGAACAGCGCTTCCTGCTGCGAGGTTACCAGCGAGTAGTCACCGTTGCGCTGCACGGCCACTTCGGACGCGCGACGCACGACGTAGGTACCGCGGTAGCGGGCGATGTGGTTCCACACTGCTTCCACACCGCTCTGCGGGATCGGGAACGGAATGCCGCCGAAGGCGTCGACGAAGCCATTGCCGCCCTCTGCCAGCTTGGCGCTGGTGGCGTTCTTCAGGGTGTTGTCGTACACCCACTGAGGCGCCGAACCACTGCGGCGGCTCGGGTACACCGGCATCTGGAAGGTGTCCGGGTAGGTGGCGAACAGTGCCAGGGTGCCCGGGGTCAGGTTGGCCTTGTACTGGTCCAGGTTGGCCTTGGTGATGGTGTACAGCGGCTTGTCGGCGGCGAACGGGTCGATGTGGTGCTGGCCCGGCTTGTAGCCGGCCGGCGCCTGGGTGATGCCACCGGTCCAGGCCGGGATGGTGCCGGCGGCGTTGCCGGCCTTCTCGGCGCCCAGCGGGGTCAGGCTCGACTGCAGCTTGGCCGCGTCCTGCGGGGAAACCGCCGCCAGAGCGCTGCCGGCGGACAGGGCCAGGGCCACGGCGGCGCCGACCAGGGTACGCATGTTGCGCATGTTGCTTCTCCGTGAGGGGCGCGCGGCAGCTCGGTGAGCGTGCCACGCGGCTTTGGATCTAATGGTTAGAACGAATACTTGACGTTGAAGCCGACGTTGTCGCGGTCGCGGCTGGCGTTGTTCTGCCCGGCGCCGTAGAACTCGGTGTACTGCAGCTCCGCTTCCAGGGCGTTCAGGTAGGTAGCCTTGACGCCCAGGGTGTAGGCCTTGCGGCCTTCGATGAAATTGCCGGTCTGGTAGGAGTTGCCTTCGAAGTCGTCCTTGTAGACGGCGTAGGGCGAGATGTTCACGCCGGCGAAGACGTCGTTCCAGGTACCCGACAGCAGCAGGGTGTAGCCATAGGCGTTCTTGTTCACCTGATCGTCGCGGTCGTAGCCGGAGATGTAGGCGCCGTTGCCGCGGCCGGAGTAGTAACGGGTGCTGCCGTCATACGCGGTGTACTGCAGGTCGCTGCCGCGCAGGTGCTCGGAAGCCAGTTCCGCGACGCCCATCAGCGAGTCGAAGGACAGCGACGGGCCGAAGTTGTAGATGGTGCCCAGGGAGGTGTTGAAGGCCTCGACGCGCTCGTAGTTGTGGATCTGGTCGCTCATCGAGACCTGGCCGCCGCCGATATTCACCGACTTGCCACTGGCCAGCCCCGGAGCCTGGACCAGCAGGTCGCCGAGCAGGTCGTTGGTGGTGGCGATGCCGATCGGCAGGTTCGGGCGGTAGGCCAGTTCACCGAACACCGAGGCGTCGCCCACGGTGGTGTTGAAACTGAAGCCGTACATGCGGATGTTCTCGACGTACTCGCGACGGGCATTGACCTGGTTGGCGACATCCACGGAGGTCGCGCCGTTGACCAGGCTCAGCACCTGGCCGGCCAGGGCGTTGCCGCTGCCTGCGGCGCTGACGAGTTGGTCGTAGGAGGTGAAGCCACCCACACCTGCCAACTGGTCGAGGTTCACGCCGGCGTAATCGCTGTTCAGGTCGGCGTAGATGGTCGGCTCTTTCGAGTGGTAATTGACGAAGTAGAAGCCGAACTCGGTGGAGTTCAGCTCTTCGGCCACATAGTGGAAGGCCACGCCGAACTGGCCGTCGTTCTTGGCGTTGATGTCCTTGCCGACATTGGCGACCTTGAACACGCCGTTGGAGTCCAGGTACTGCGTGCCCTGGAGACCGCCCACGTGCGCCGCGGAAAGCTGCGGATAGAGGCTCTGGAACAGCGGGTTGGAGAGCGCACCCACCGTGGTGTAGGCCGTGTTGCCGCCATCGGCGAACAGATCGGTCTCGGAGAAGAAGGTGCCGACCGGGTCGATACGGGTTTCTTTCCAGTTCCACTGGTAGAAGGCGTCCATCGACAGGTTGTCGGTCAGGCCGATGTTGAAGCTCGCGGCCTCGACCGGCATCAGCACTTCCTTCAGCTCGGAGCCCGGCAGGCGGAACTTGGCGGCGTCCACCGGGTTGGTGGTGTTCACGCCACCGCGGTAGAAGATGCCCTCGCCCCAGTTGAAGACCTGGCGGCCCAGGCGCGCGGTCAGCGGATGGTCAGCCACGTCCCAGTTGCCGTAGACGTAGGCATCGAGGATCTCGGCGCGGTTGCCGGCGGCGTCGCGGGTCTCGCTGGTGAAGCGGTTGCTGTTGGGATAGGTCTGACTCGGCTGCGCCGGATGGTTGTTGTCGTAGTAGTCGTTGCGCTTGTCCATGATCTGGGTGTCATAGAAAGCCGAGCCACGTACGAACAGACCGTAGTTCTTGTAGGTCGCTTCCAGGTCGGAAGTGATCTTGTACACCTCGGAAACCAGGCCGGTGTCGAAGTTGCGGTTGCCGTCGTTGCCGTTGATATCGTTGTTGGTCTTGTCCTGACCCTGTACACGCCAGAGAGTGCCGTAGGAAATGGTGCTGTCCAGCGAGCCGGAAACCTCGTTGTCGAGGAAGCTGAACTCGACGGCGGTCGCCTGGGCGGACATCAGCAGCGGCAGGATGCCTGCCAGGGCAAAGCCCGCACGAGCAGGCGCATAACGCAAGACAGGCTTGCGAACTGGGATTTCCATTTGGACTCACTCCATGGACTGATCATTCTTTGGCGGTGCCGCCACTGCGGGCGGTTCACCGTTTTCAGCCGTTACTCCACGGCCTTGTTGTCGTCGATCTGAAGGAAACTCCCCCAAGGTGCTCGACATGCCTCCCGCCCCATCGGACGGGCAAAGGCGAAGCGGGGTCCGGCGGTGCAACCCCAGTGCCAACAGCACTGATGTATCCGATTCTGCTTACAAAAAATAAAGAATCTGCGCGCTACTTTTTGTGACTGGTCATTCACTGATCAAATCAAGTGACCGATTGCGCCACTCAGCACCCCAGATGGCGCAATCCGCCCCTGAAGGCTCGACGCAGACGCATCGGCGCCCTTCGCCCACTATCGGAAAGCGATAAGAATGATATCGATCAATTTCGATAGGTAACAAAAAGGTGTTACCAACAAGCGTTGGTAACACCTTTTCGAACGTGCATGGCGCCCCTGGGAAGGGGCGCGGCGGGTGTGTTAAGCGAGGCTCTTGCTGACCACTTCGTATACATCGCTGGACAGCTCGCCGGAGGCGAGGATGCGTTCCAGCTCGGCCTTCATCAGCGCTTGGCGCGCGGGCGCGTACTTGCGCCAGCGGGTCAGCGGGGTCAGCAGGCGCGAGGCGATCTGCGGATTCAGCGCGTTGAGGGTAATGATCTGGTCGGCCAGGAAGCGGTAGCCGGCGCCGTCCACACGGTGGAAGTTCACCGCGTTCTGGTTGGCGAAGGCGCCGATCAGCGCGCGGATCTTGTTCGGGTTCTTCAGGGTGAAGGCCGGATGACTCATCAACGCCTGGACGCGCTCCAGCCCGCCCGGCAGGGTGCAGCCGGCCTGGACGCTGAACCACTGGTCCATCACCAGCGGGTCGTCCTGGAAGTAGTCGGCGAACATTGCCAGTGCCTCGGCCTTCTCGCTTTCGAAGGAAGAGTTGACCAACACGGCCAGCGCGGTCAGGCGCTCGGTCATGTTGTCACAATCCTTGTACTGCTCCTGGCAGGCGGCGAGCACCTCGGCCTTGCCGCTCTGCATGAGGTAGGACAGCGCGATGTTCTGCAGGCTGCGGCGGGCGATATGGGAAGCCTCGGCCACGTAGGCGGTCTCGCGGGACTGCTTGCGGTTGGCCTGGTAGCGCTCCCACAGTTGCTCGTGCAGCGCCGCGCCGATCTGCTGGCGGGCGAACTCGCGGGCGGCGTGGATGGCGTCGACGTCCGCCACTTCGCTGATTTCGGTGAGATAGGCCTCGCTGGGCAGCGAGAGCATCTCGGCGACCATCGCCTGGTCGAGGCCGGTATCCAGCAGCAGGGTGCGGAAGGCGGTGATCAGGCGCTCATCCGGGACAAGCTTCTCGCCGCGCTGGTGCTGGCCGATCAGTTCCTGCAGGACCTGCACGGACAGTTGCTGGCCAGCTTCCCAGCGGTTGAAGCCATCCTCGTCGTGCTGCATGAGGAACATCAGCTGGTCGCGGTCGTAGGGGAAGCTCAGCTTCACCGGCGCGGAGAAACCACGCAACAGCGACGGCAGCGGCTTCTCGGCCAGACCGACGAAGGTGAAGGACTGCTCGGCCTGGTCCACGGTCAGCACGCGGTCGCTGCCGTGGGCGTGCTCTTCGCCCTGCAGGCGCAGCGACAAGGCGTTGCCCAGCTTGTCGATCAGGCCCATCTGCACCGGAATGACGAAAGGCTGCTTCTCGCTCTGTCCCGGCGTGGCCGGGCAGCTCTGGCGGAAGGTCAGGGTGTAGGTCTGCGCAGCAGCGTCGAAGCGCTCCTCCACCGCCAGGCGCGGGGTGCCGGACTGGCTGTACCAGCGCTTGAACTGGGTAAGGTCCACGCCGTTGGCGTCTTCCATGGCCTTGACGAAGTCGTCGCAGGTCACGGCCTGGCCGTCATGGCGCTCGAAGTACAGGTCGGTGCCCTTGCGGAAGCCTTCGGCGCCCAGCAGGGTGTGGATCATGCGGACCACTTCCGAGCCCTTCTCGTAGACGGTCAGGGTGTAGAAGTTGGAAATCTCGATGAAGGAATCCGGGCGCACCGGGTGCGCCATGGGGCCGGCATCCTCGGCGAACTGGTTGGTTCGCAGGAAGGCCACGTCCTCGACGCGCTTGACCGTGCGCGAGTTCATGTCGGCGGAGAACTCGCTGTCGCGGAACACGGTGAAGCCTTCCTTGAGCGACAGCTGGAACCAGTCGCGGCAGGTCACGCGATTGCCCGACCAATTGTGGAAGTACTCATGGGCGACGACGCCTTCGACGCGCTGGTGCGCGGCGTCGGTGGCGGTCTCGGCCTTGGCCAGCACGCAGCTGGAGTTGAAGATGTTGAGACCCTTGTTCTCCATGGCGCCCATGTTGAAGTCGTTGACCGCGACGATCATGAAGATGTCCAGGTCGTACTCGCGGCCGTAGACCTTCTCGTCCCAGCGCATCGAGTTCTTCAGACTGTCCATGGCGTGCTGGACCTTGTCGATGTTCTCCGGCTCGACATAGATGCGCAGGGTGACTTCGCGCTCGCTCATGGTGGTGAACTGGTCTTCGACGCACCAGAGGTCGCCGGCGACCAGGGCGAACAGGTAGGCCGGCTTCTTGAACGGGTCCTGCCAGGTCGCCCAGTGCCGACCGCCCTCTTCCGAACCGCTGGCCACCGGGTTGCCGTTGGACAGGAGCACCGGGTACTGGTGCTGCTCGGCCGACAGCGTGGTGGTGAAGCTGCTCATCACGTCCGGGCGGTCGAGGTAGTAGGTGATCTTGCGGAAGCCTTCGGCCTCGCACTGGGTGCAGAACATCTTGCCGGACTTGTACAGGCCTTCCAGCGCGGTGTTGCTCTCGGGGTGGATGCGCACGGTGCTGTCGACGGTGAAGGACTTCGCGGTGGGCTGCAGGGTCAGGTGGTTCTCGTCCTGCTGGTACTGGCCAGCTTCGAGAGGCTGGTCGTCCAGCGCCAGCGACAGCAGCTCCAGCTGCTGGCCGTCGAGCACCAGCGGCGGCAGGCCGTCGCCGCGCTCCGGGTTGCGGCGCATCACCAGCTGGGCATGGACGAGGGTGTGGTCCTCGTACAGCTCGAAGGTCAGGTTGGTCTCGTCGATCAGGTACTCGGGTGCCTGATAATCCTTGAGGTAGATGACTTTCGGTTGCTCGGTACGCATGGCTTTTGGCCCCTTGGAAGGCGGCAGGCGGGATGGGCCGGCCGGAGGAATACTTGACTCTAGCGATTGGGAACGGCGCGGGCGAGTCGGGAACGCATCTATCCCTAGATGCGTTCCTCGTGCCGGAAATTCAATGCAGGTTCGATCAGGCGCTGATGGCCAGCTGGTACGCGGTGAACTTGCGCACGTTGATCACGCCGGTATCGAAGATCAGGTACTGGCCCTTGATGCCCTGCAGGGTACCCTCGACCACCGGCGTCTTGTCCAGATCGAAGCTGGTGATCTTGGGCAGGTACGCCTCCACCGGATAGCTGATCTCGATGGGCTGCATGTCCATCACCGGCTGGATCGCCTGCAGGCCGAAGCGCTGTTGCAGGGCGACGATGCCTTCGGCACAGGCGTCGAAGATCCGTTCGCGGATGGCGATCAGGTCCAGCGGCTCGGCCTCGCCCTTGAGCAGTGCGCGCCAGTTGGTGCGGTCGGCGACCTGGCTGCGCAGCAGGTCCTCGACGAAGCCGGATTGCTGGCGGGTCGCCACGCGCATGATCGGCAGCGCCTGGCGTGCGCCCTGGTCGATCCAGCGGGTCGGCACCTGGGTGGCGCGGGTAATGCCCACCTTCACGCCCGAGGAGTTGGCCAGGTAGACCACGTGGTCGGTCATGCAGAAGCGCTCACCCCATTCGGGGTCGCGGCAGGAGCCTTCCTCGAAGTGGCACTTCTCCGGGCTCATGATGCAACTGTCGCATTGCGCCAGCTTGGTGAAGCACGGGTAGCAATAGCCCTGGGCGAAGCTCTTCTTCGTCTTGCGCGAGCAATGGCTGCAGAAGATCTCGCCCAGGTATTCCAGGCGCACCGTCCTGCCGATCAGCGGGTTGACCGGGACCTGCGTATCACCCAGGCGGAAGGCGTATTGCACGGGGCTTTCCAGGCGCGCCGACATCTTGTCCAGGGCGCCGCGTCCAAGTTCCTGCATCAGTGCAGCGAATTGGAGGAGAAGAGGATGTTCGGGATCGGCTCGGCGTGGGACTCGCAAGCCTGCGGGCCCATGTAGCCGGTGCGCTGGTCCTCGGGAAGGTTGTCCATCTCCCAGGCGATCATGGCCTGCAGGGTCAGCTCCTTCTGTTCCTGGGACAGCTTGCGACCATCGGGCCATTTTCCGATTTCCACGGCCAGCTTGAGGCTCTCGTAGATTTCGGGGGTGATGTTCTGGATCATTTCGGCGAAGGACGACATGGGCCGGCTCCTGCAGGGGAAAAACGAAGCCGGCATTCTACCGGGCGAACGCCCGGCGCGCACGAACGCCGGTCAATCGGTTGCAATGATGTCTCGGGCTATTGGCTGGAAGGCTCGGCGCGAAGCCTGCCCCTCTCCCCCGCCCTGGCTACGCGCCCCGCTCCGAAGGGAGAGGGAGCCGATTGTGCCAACTGACGCCATGGTTTCCTCCTGCGCCGAACCAGTCCCCTCTCCCTTCAGGGAGAGGGTTAGGGAGAGGGCAGACCTCCGCGCAGGACTTCACGCAGAAGCGCGTCAGGCCACGCGACGCCGCGCCAGCCACCCACCGACCAGGCCGCTCAGGCAACCCGCCACCAGCCCGCCCACATGGGCACCGTTGGCGATAGAGCCGAAGCCGAGCAGGTCGATCACGCCCGACAGGCACACCAGCAGCCAGATCAGCATCATCCCCACCACGCCCTTGGGCAGGTGGTAGGCCGGCGTCGGCGCTATTCGCTGGAAGATCCAGCAATGGCCCAGCAAGCCGTAGAGCACGCCGGACAGGCCGCCGAACAGGCTCGGCCCGCTCCAGCTGTACTGCACCAGGTTCGACACCAGGCCGAAGCCCAGGCTCAGCCCCAGCAGCATCCAGGCGCCCTGGCGATACTCGATGCGCCGGCCGAGCTCCCAATACCACATGGCGTTCATCGCCAAGTGCAGCCAGCCGAAGTGGATCAGCATGGGCGTGAACAGGCGCCACCATTGCCCCTGCGCCAGCGTGTCGGACAGCGGCTGGAACAGCGCGCGGTCCTCGCCGACCATCTGGAAATCCTGGAAGGTGAACCAGCGCAGCGTCTCCGGGGAGGTGCCCAGCAGGGTGATGGCGGCCACCACGAAGGTCACCAGCAGCACCGCCGCGGTCATCCGGCTCATCTTCAACTGCTGGACGAAGCCCGGCCCCCGGCGCTGCGGCTCGGCCTGCAGGGTGAACTGCGGATCGCCCTGCGGATAACGCTCATAGAGCGTGCGAACCTGCTCCGCCAGTTGCGCGTTGGGCACCCAGAGCACCTGCTCGCCGGACTCCTCGCTGACCCGGAACGGCACGTTCAGCCGCTGCAGCAGGGTGACGAACTGCCCCAGGTCGACTGCCGCCGGCAACCGCATCGCTTCGATCGCGCTCACTCGTCGCCCTCCGGACGCTTCACATCCACCCACACGAACTTGTTGCGGTCCAACCGCGTTTCATCGTCCAGCCGATAGGCCACGAGCTTGCCGTACATCACCGCGCTGTAGTCCAGGCAGGCGAGGTTCGGGCGGATCGGCGCCGGGGTGCCACGCCGCCAGTAGTGGCCGACGAACAGCAGCGGCTCGTCGGCGCCGTAGGTCAGCAGGCGCGATTTCTGCTCCTCGCTCAGCCGCTCGCTGGCGACCTCGTCGGGCAGCGCGTCGGGCTGGAACACGATGTCGCCGTAGGTCTCCGGCGCGCGGTCCTCTTCCCAGAACTTGGTGCGGAAAAAGGCACGGGTAAAACCGTCGCTGCCGGTCAGTGTCAGGCCATTGGGCAAGCGCATATCGGTGCCGCGCAGCAGGCGGTCGCAGGCCTGCTGGGCAAAGCTGCCCGGCTCGGCGGTAGCCATGAGGAAGGCTTCATCGATGCGCCCCTCGGGGAACTGCTGGCGCAGCGCGTCGATCACGTCGTGGTCCCAGCAGGCGTGGACCATGCGGAAGCGCCCGGCGTCGAGGAACAGCGGCATTTCCTGGAACCAGCCGAGGAAATCGCGCCAGTCTGCCGGGTGGCCTTCGAACTGATCCAGGGTTTCCTTGATCAACCGGGCATGGCGCGGCGTGTGCTCGCGGACGTACTGGCGGCCGCTGCCCGGCGCGGCGGGCGTGGACCAGCCGAGGGCGTTGAATTCATGGTTGCCCATGATGCACAGCGCCTCGCCGGCGGCAACCATGTCATGCACACGGTGCAGTGCCTCGCGGATACGTGGGCCACGGTCGATGAGATCACCCAGGAACAGCGCCTGGCGCCGCGCATGCCGCCAAACGCCGCCCTGCAGCCGGTAGCCCAGGCGCTCCAGCAGGCGGTCGAGGGTGTGCGCGCAGCCGTGGATGTCGCCGATCAGGTCGTAGCCGCGTGCGGGGTCGAGTTCCATCACTCGCTGCTCCCGAGGCGGCTGCCCCAGCCCAGCTTGGTCCGGCAGACCTCGTAGTAGTTGTGGTCGATGGGGTGGATCAGGCGCAGCTTCTGCGGCTTCTTGCTCACCGTGACGGTATCGCCCGGCGCACAGGTGAAGTGGTTCTGGCCATCGCAGGAGACCTGCGGATAGATCTGCATGTTCGGCGAGACGACAATCTTCAGCTCGCTGTTGCCGTCGACCACGATGGGCCGGCTGGAGAGCATATGCGGGTACATCGGCACGACCACGATGGCGTCCAGCTTGGGATGCATGATCGGTCCGCCGGCGGACAGCGCGTAGGCGGTGGAGCCGGTCGGGGTGGCGACGATCAGGCCGTCGGCCTTCTGGCTGCAGACGAACTGGCCGTCGATATACAGCTCGAACTCGATCATCCGGGTGGACTTGCCGGGGTGCAGCACCACGTCGTTCAGCGCGTCGCCCTGGCCGATGGATTCGCCGTGGCGGCGTACCAGGGCATCGAGCAGGAAGCGGCTTTCGACTATGTACTGCCCGCCGAGCACCTCGGCGACCTTGGTCTCCAGTTCGTCAGGGCGGATATCGGTCAGGAAGCCCAGACTGCCGCGGTTGATCCCCAGCACCGGCACCTTGTGCCGCGCCAGTGCGCGCGCAGCGCCAAGCATGCTGCCGTCGCCGCCGACCACGATCACCAGGTCGCATATCTCGCCCATGATCTTTCGCGAGCAGGTCTGCAGGCCGTGGCCCGGCAGGACCTCGGCGATGGTGTCCTCGAGGATCACGTGGAGGTGGCGTTCGGTGAGGAATTTCTTCAGCCGACGGATGGTTTCCAGGACCTGGGTGCTGCCCAGGCGGCCGATGATGCCGATATTGCGAAAGGGTTCCATGGGACTCCGGACGGCGTTGCGGGTGCTCGAATGGCGGAATTATGGGCGAAAGGCGGAAGCAGCGGCAAACCGCAGCGTGGTCGGAGCGGGTGTGCAGCGGCTAGGCTTGGGGCATGACCGACTTTACCGCCCTGCTCGACGAGCTGCTGATCGACCTGCGCCAACCGCAGGTCCGCGACCTCGCCTGGACGCTGCTCTCCCCGCCCCTGCTGCAACCTGGCAGCCCCGCGCTGCGCCACCCGCTGACGGCCAGCCGCTGGTACGCGCAGCCTTCGCTGCTGGCCGATTGGCTGCGCGCCCAGGAAGGTTCGCCGGACGAGTTGCTGGGGCAACTGGAATCAGCGCCGCACCAGCGTCTGGGGCGCTATTACGAGCGTCTCTGGCAGTACGCCCTGGAGCGTGCGCCGGACCTGCGGCTGCTGGCCGCCAACCTGCCGGTGCGCAACAACGGCCAGACGCTCGGGGAGCTGGACCTGCTGCTGGAAGACAGCGACGGCCTGCATCACCTGGAGCTGGCCATCAAGCTCTACCTCGGCCCCTGCGATGACGGCCCCGACTCCTGGCTCGGGCCGGGCGCCGAGGACCATCTGCTGCGCAAGATCGAACACTTCTACCAGCACCAGTTGCCACTTTCCTCCACCGCCCAAGGGCTGGCCGTGGTGCGCGAGTACAGCGACGCCGAACCTTCACCCGGCCTCTGGCTCGGCGGCTACCTGTTCTACTCCTGGCCGACGCCCTGCCCGCCGCCTGCGGGGGCCAGCGATAACCACCAGTGCGGCCGCTGGCTGCATCGACGCGCCTGGCCCGCCTACCAGGCGCAGCATCCGCACGGCTGGCAGGCCCTGTCGCGCAAGGGCTGGCTTTCCCCGGCCGCCGAAGACGAAAGCTGGAGCGCGGAGCGCTTTGCCACCTGGCTGGCAGAACTGCCGGAAGACGGCTTCCCGCAGATGCTGGTACGGATGGAGTTGCACCGAGGGCGTTGGCGGGAGCAGGAGCGCCTGTTCCTGGTGGGCGACCGCTGGCCGCGGGTGCACAGCGGCTATTCGCGCTGAGCGGCCAGGGTCTGCAGTTTCTCGTCCAGCGCCCGCCGCCCCTGCAGACCGCCACTGTGGATAGCGACGATGCGAGTGCCGCGCGCAATGCGCCCCGCGGCGACTTCGTCGTGCAGCGCCAGCAGCAGCTTGCCGGTGTACAGCGGCTCCAGCGGCACGCCGCACTCCGCTTCGGTCGCGAGGAGGAAGCGCGCCAGCGTCGCGTCGACCTGCGCAAAACCGCCACGGCTGGCATCCAGCAGGCGGTAGCCGGTATCGCTTGCGCCGCCTGCCCTCAACAGCTCGGGCACCTGCGTTTCGACACCGTGCCCAGGCGGCACTGCCATGGCACCGACCACCGGATGTGCGCCACCCTCGCCGAGCACCAGGCCGGCCAGAGTCGTACCGGTGCCGCAGGCTACCCAGAGCTGCTGATAGTCGTCCCACCCCAGAATGCCGAGCTGCTCGCGAATCTGCGCAACCAGCAGCGAGCAACCTTGCGCACCGGCAAGCCCGCCACCGCCCTCGCCTACCGCCAGCAACTGGGGATAGCGCTGGCGCCAGGGCGTCCAGAAATCCGCTTCGTGGCGCCGACGATAGCCGCCATAGCCAAGCCAGTGGAGCTGCATGCCGAGCTGGCGCAGGTCTGCCACCGTGGGATTGTCCTGCTCGTCGCCGCGCAGCAAGCCGACGGTCTCGAAACCGAACCGCGCGCCGGCGGCTGCTACCGCATGCAGGTGATTGGAATGGGCGCCACCCAGGGTCATCACCCCGCTCAAGCCAAGGTCGGCGGCCTGCTGGAGATAGGGCGCCAGCTTGAACCACTTGTTGCCGGAGACCAGCTCATCCACGAGGTCCAGGCGCAACATCGCCAGCTCGACGCCGGCGCGATCGAGCCAATGCAGGTGGACAGGTTGCAGGGGGGCTTCGGGGCGCCAGTCGGGAAACTCCAAGGCGCCCCGGTCAGCCGGCGGTGACGCTGCGCAGTCGGCCGGCGGTCTTGTGCCGGGAACAACAGTTGCTGTCGCCGTCGACGAAGCGTCCGGGGGTTTCGACGCGGTCGATGGGCATGGCGCAGCGCTCGCCATTGGACAGGCGTCCTTCGCAGGCGGGTTGCTGGTAATGGGCAAGCCAGCTGCGGTACTGGTCTTCGGCGACGAAGCACTTGGCGGCAGCGTAAGCCATGGGGTTTTCCTGGTAACGGGGGACATCCTGCAGCGACAGGGTCAGATGACCGGCGCCAGGATGGTACACCACGAAGATCACTCCCAGGCTGGCCAGGCGCTCCAGCACCGAGCCATCGGCTGCCTTGGCCGCCAGCGCGTCCAATTCCAGGCGCAGACCTTCGGCACCCTGCTGCAGTTGCCCGGCAAGCTGGCGCAGCTGGGCGGTTTCCTCGCGCAGTTGCTCCGCCTCCCGACGCAGTTGCTGATTCTCCTGCTGCAACTGCTGGTCCAGCTCGTTGCGATAGCCCAGTTCCACGTCGCGGGCAGAAATCTGTTCCTTGTAGCGAGCCTCCAGGCTGGCCAGGCGGGAGCGGGATTCTTCCTCGATCTGACGGCGCAGTTGCTCCAGCTCGTCGCGGCCGCTTTCTTCGATATGGCGCAACTGAGCGGTCAGCTCCTCGCGTCCGCGCTGGAAGCCGTTGGCCTGGCCATCCAGCTCACGGCGCAGGCTGGCGTTGATCTCTTCCTCGCGCTTCAGGCCTTCGCGCAGCGCGGCCAACTCGGCCTGCAGCGCCCTGACCTGCTCCTGCGCAGAGAGCTTCAGACGACTGAGCTCCTGCTCATGCTGCTGGCTGATCTGCGACAAACGGGTTTCATGCTGGCCGAGCAGTTCGGTGGTTTTCTGCTGGTGCTCCTCGAGCATCGCGCGGGCCAGTTTCTCGGCTTCCTCGCGGGACTCTTCGGCGGGCGCGTACCACTGGTGCTCGTCGGCCATCTGCAAGCGAGCCGGCTCGACGGCGGCCGGCTCCTCGTCCACCAGCACACCCAGGTTGTTGCGCTTGATCGCTTCACGCAGTTGCACCAGATGGTTCTGCGCGGCCTCAAGGGTCGGGTCCCACAGGTGCATCTGGTGCCAGGACACCGGGCACTGGCTGCGGCAGGCCAGGCGAATGGGCCCGGCGCCCATGTCGGGGCCACGACCGGCGCGGTCGGCCAGGTTGCGCAGCGGCAGGTTCCAGCCTCTGTCGGCTTCGCCCTTTTCGTCGAAATCCAGGTAGAAGAACACCACCGCCTTGACCAGCAGGCGCGGGTTGATCAGCACATAGGCGAGCTGCATCTGCTGATCGGCGTATTCCGGCATCTGCACGACGTTATCGAGCAGCGCCTCGAATTCGGGGTAGAGCATTTCCCTGCAGACGCCACGGTCGTTGAAGAAGACCACGGCTTCCACCATTTGAGGCTTCTTCTGCATGCTCATCGATTGACCTCTGGGCTGGTGCGGGAGGAAATCTTGAAAAAGGGTCTGTCAGAAATGCAGCACCCAGACAGCGGGAAAATCCCGACATCCGAGCAAGTCTAGGGGAATTAATGTCGCAGGCAATGTGACTCGGTTGGCACCCGACCCGGTGATCGAGCCGGGCGGTTAACTGGCTGGATAATTCTGTGACGCGGTTGGATTTTCGAAAGGACATCCGGGCCCGGAAGGGAACTTTTCCGGACCCGGACTTGTGAGCCAGATCCCGTTTTAACTCAGATCTCCGCAGCGAGGCGCGAGCCCTGGTTGATGGCGCGCTTGGCATCCAGCTCAGCCGCCACGTCGGCGCCGCCGATCAGGTGCACGCTCTGGCCGGCAGCAACCAGCCCGTCGTGCAGCTCGCGCAGCGGGTCCTGGCCGGCGCAGACGACCACGGTGTCCACCGGCAGCACCTGCGGCTCGCCGCCAGCGATGCTGATGTGCAGGCCGTCGTTGTCGACCTTGAGGTACTCGACGCTGTTGAGCATCTGCACCTGCTTGTTCTTCAGGCCGGTGCGGTGGATCCAGCCAGTGGTCTTGCCCAGGCCGTCGCCGACCTTGGACTTCTTGCGCTGCAGCAGGAACACCTGGCGCGCCGCCGCATGCGGGTGCGCCTGGATACCGGCGATGCCGCCACGGGCCTCCAGCTTCTCGTCGATACCCCATTCCTGCCAGAAAGCGTGGCGGTCCAGGCTGGTGGATTCGCCGGCATGGGTGATGTATTCGGAGACGTCGAAGCCGATACCGCCGGCGCCGATCACCGCCACACGCTTACCTACCGGCTTGCGCTCGAGGATGGCGTCCAGGTAGCTGATCACCTTGGCGTTGTCGATGCCCGGAATAGCCGGGGTGCGCGGCACGATGCCGGTGGCCAGGATGATCTCGTCGAAGCCGCCCTTGACCAGGTCATCCACACTGACACGGGTATTCAGTTGCAGGTTCACGCCGGTGGTTTCCACCTTGCGCTTGAAGTAGCGCAGGGTCTCGTAGAACTCTTCCTTGCCCGGCACGCGCTTGGCGACGTTGAACTGGCCGCCGATCTCGCCGGCAGCGTCGAACAGGGTCACCTCATGGCCACGCTCGGCGGCCACGGTGGCAGCGGACAGGCCGGCAGGGCCGGCGCCGACCACGGCGATCTTCTTCACGTGAGTGGTCGGGATGTAGTTCAGCTCGGTCTCGTGGCAGGCGCGCGGGTTCACCAGGCAACTGGTCAGCTTGCCGCCGAAGGTATGGTCCAGGCAGGCCTGGTTGCAGCCGATGCAGGTGTTGATTTCATCCGCGCGGCCTTCGGCGGCCTTGTTGACGAAGTCCGGATCGGCGAGGAACGGACGGGCCATGGAGACCATGTCGGCGTCACCTTCGGCCAGCACCTGTTCGGCGATTTCCGGGGTATTGATGCGGTTGGTGGTGATCAGCGGGATGCCGACCTCCCCGCGCAGCTTGGCGGTGACCTTGGTGAAGGCCGCGCGCGGCACCTTGGTGGCGATGGTCGGGATACGCGCTTCGTGCCAGCCGATACCCGTATTGATGAGGGTCGCGCCGGCCTTTTCGATGGCCTTGGCCAGCAGGACGATCTCGTCCCAGGTGCTGCCGCCTTCCACCAGGTCGAGCATCGACAGGCGATAGATGATGATGAAGTTCGGGCCGACGGCCTCACGCACGCGGCGGACGATTTCCACCGGCAGGCGCATGCGGTTCTCGTAACTGCCGCCCCAGCGGTCGGTGCGGTGGTTGGTGTGGGCGACCAGGAACTGGTTGATGAAGTAGCCTTCGGAACCCATGATCTCGACACCGTCGTAGCCGGCCACCTGGGCCAGGCTCGAGCAGTTGACGAAGTCGGCGATCTGCTTCTCGATGCCCTCTTCATCCAGCTCGCGCGGCTTGAACGGGTTGATCGGCGCCTGGATGGCGCTGGGTGCAACGGACTTGGGGCTGTAGGCATAACGGCCAGCATGGAGGATCTGCATGCAGATCTTGCCGCCCGCTTCGTGCACCGCCTGGGTAACGATCTTGTGCTTCTCGGCTTCTTCGGCAGTGCTCAGCTTGGCCGCGCCGGCATACACGCCACCCTCCTCGTTCGGGCCGATGCCGCCGGTGACCATCAGGCCGACACCGCCACGGGCGCGCTCGGCGAAGTAAGCCGCCATACGCTCGAAGCCCTGGGGCTTCTCTTCCAGGCCAGTGTGCATGGAGCCCATCAGGGTACGGTTGCGCAGGGTGGTGAAACCCAGATCCAGCGGTGCGAGCAGGTGCGGGTAAGTGGCGGTCATGGTTCCTCCGGCATTCACGATGATGCCGCGCCCTCAGCCTGCGGAACGGCAAGGCATGGGGCGCGGTCGGTATGGAGCTGACTCTAAGGAGCGCACCCTCGCCGCTCAATGATCGAAAATGACAAGTTACTGACCCAAGATGACACCCCGCCTTGGCAAGACCCAGCCCAACCCCTACCCTGTGGGGCACCCCATGAGTACCCGTCCCATATGCGCAAGCTGATCTTCCTCGTCCTGGTCATCCTCTTCGCCGGCTATGCCGGCTGGGCGGAGCGCCGCCCGGTGGGCCACTATCTGTCCGACCTGCGCAGCCAGGTCTCGCTCAACCAGGGCCAGCCGTCCGAGCGTGGCAACCTGCTGGGCGTGCAGCCGGAACTGTTCGCCCAGGACTACCAGAGCGTCGAGCGCCTGCGCCTGAAATTCCATGCCTACCTGACCAAGGCGCGCGACGAGGGGCTGATCAACCCGCGCACCGTAGTGGTCTTCCCCGAGCACATCGGCACCTGGCTGGTGGCCGCCGGCGAGAAGCCCGAGGTCTACCAGACCGAGCACATCGCCGAGGCCATGGAATGGATGGCCGCCAGCAACCCGCTGAAACTGGCGCGCGGCTGGCTCGGCGCCAAGGGCGAGGACCGCATGGCGGACGCCCTGTTCCGCATGAAGGCGGTGGACATGGCCCACGACTACCAGACGCTGTTCGGCTCCCTGGCGAAGGAGTTCGGCGTGACCATAGTCGCCGGCTCCATCGTGCTGCCCAACCCGCGCATCGTCGAGGGGCAGATCCGCACCGGCAATGGCCGGCTCTACAACGTCACCCAGGTCTTCGGCAGCGACGGCCTGCCACTGGGCAAGCCACAGCGCAAGCTGTTCCCCATCGACGCGGAGCAAGGCTTCACCCGCGGCGGCGATGCCGACGACCTGCAGGTGCTGCAGACACCGGCCGGGCGCCTGGGCGTACTGGTCTGCGCCGACAGCTGGTACCCGGCCAGCTACAGCGCGCTGGCCACCAGCAAGCCCGATATCATCGCGGTGCCCGCCTTCCTCACCGGCAACGGCAGCTGGAGCAAGCCGTGGAAGGGCTACAACGGCGGTGCCGCGCCGGGTGATGTGACCCTCAGGCCCGGCGAGCTCACCGAAGGCGAAGCCTGGGAGCGCCTGGCCCTGGCTGGCCGTCTTGGCGAAAGCGGCGCTCACGCCGGCATCACCGTATTCATGCGCGGCCACCTTTGGGACCTGGGCAGCGACGGCCGCAGCCTGGTGGTCAGCGGCGACAGCCACACCCTGGCACCCGAAGGCCCCGGCGCTCGCCTGATCAACCTCTGGCTATGACCCGCCCGACCATGCGGCTCGGCGACCTTTCGGTGGGTTTTGTCCACAGCCTTGCCGATGCGCTGGCGGAAAGCGGCGTCGCCCCGCACCCCCTGCTTGAACAATACGGACTGGACACAGCGCGCCTGGGCGAACCCGGCGCGCGCCTGTCGATTCCCCGCTATATGCGCCTGGGCCATGCGGCCATCCAGCAGAGCGGCGACCCCGCCCTCGGCCTGCGCATGGGCCAGCTAAGCCGACCGAGCCAGAGCGGCCTGGCCGGCGTCACCGCGGCGCAAGCGCCCAACCTGCGCGCCGCCGCCCGCGCGCTGATCCGCTTCGAGCCGCTCTATGCGCAGAACTACCGCGGCCAGAGCAGCTTCATCGAAGACGCCGGCGGCGCCTGGCTGCGCTTCTATTCCATCAGCCCCTACAACGCCTACAACCGCTTCGTGGTGGATTCAGTGCTGGCCGGCTGGGTGAGCATGCTCGGCAGCATTGGCGCGCAGCCACTGCGCGCGGAGAAGGTCGAGATCGAGTACCCGGCACCCGCCTGGGCATCACGCTTCGAGGAAATGCTTGGCTGCCCGGTGGAGTTCGGCGCGCAGCACAATCAACTGCGCCTGGACCAGGCCACGCTGGCGCGCGCCAATCCGGACCATTGTCCGAGCACCTGGCGGCAATTGCTGGATATCTGCGAGAAGGAACTCGAACAACAGACTCGAACACGCAGCCTGCGCGAGCGCGTTGCCCAACTGCTGGGCCCTATGCTCAACGGCCGCGAACCGGACCTGGAGGAAGTGGCCGCGCGGCTCAAGCTGCCGACCTGGACGCTACGCCGCAAGCTGGCCGAGGAAGGCACGCAGTTCCGCAGCATCCTCAACGACACTCGCCGCGACCTGGCGATGATCTACATCCGTGACACGGACCTCGCCTTCGGCGAGATCGCCTACCTGCTCGGCTTCGCGTCCGCCGAGGCTTTCCAGCGCGCCTTCAAGCGCTGGAGCGGGCAGACTCCCGGGGAATTCCGCCGCGCCCAGCGCCATGGCGCCTGATCACATCTCGGTAGCGTCGTCGGCCGGCTCCGGCAGATCCTGTTCCACGGCGTGCAGTTCCAGCAGTTCTTCCTGATAGTCGTCCATTGGCTTTTCTCCTGACCGTTCGATCCGGTTTTAGCAAAGACCATGGGGAAAAAGCTAGACGGCGAAGGTGAACGACCTGTGACAACGTCTTACAGAACAACAGCTGGAATTTATGGATGCGAACGAAAAAGCCCTCAGGTATTGCTACCTGAGGGCTTTCGAATATGGCGCAGCGGACGGGACTCGAACCC
>NZ_AMZB01000117.1 GCF_000313755.1 Pseudomonas nitroreducens TX1
GATACGCTCGACGAAGCGGTTGAAGGCGTTGGCCAGCACACCGAACTCATCATTGCTGGCAACCTTAAGGCGCTTGGTCAGATCGCCCTCGCCCTGGGCGATGTCCTGCATGGCGCGGCCCATGTCGGTCAGCGGCGCCATCAGCACGCGGATCAGCATGCCCAGCAGGAGCAGGATGGCGACGATGGCGATGACAGTGGCGATGATAGCGGTATTGCGGAAGTCGCTGAGCATCGCGTAGGCGGAGTCCTTGTTGAGCACCAGCGCGACGTACCAGGTCACGCCCGGCAGGCCCTTCACCGGGGTCATGGAGACCAGCTGGTCTTCGCCGTTGATGCTGACTTCCTGCACGCCCGGCTGCACCTTCGGCGCGCCTTGCTGGTAGACCTCGCCGAGACTCTTGAAGATCAGGCTGCTGTCCGGGTGCAGGAGAATCTTGCCGGCGTCGCTGACCAGGAAGGCATAGCCGTCGCCGTCGAACTTCAGCGAGTTGATGATCGCTGTGATGGTTTCCAGCTTCATGTCGCCGGCGGCCACACCGACCAACTGACCGTTGCGCATGACCGGCATGGACATGGCGAGGATCTGCTCGTTGGTGCCGGCGTCAAGGAAGGGCTCGGTGACGATCAGCCGGCCTGCGGCCACGGCGTCCTTGTACCAGCCACGGCTGCGCGGATCATAGCCATCGGGCATCGGCGCGTAGGGGCGCATGGTGAACACGCCGCTGGCGGCTTCGCCCAGGTAGACCGATTCGAAGTTCTTCTGGAACACCTGTTGCTCCAGCACATGCTGGATGCGCTCGGGTGTCGGCTCGCCATCGGCCAGTTGCGCAGCTTCTGCTTCCACCAGCTGGATGCGACCTTCCAGCCAGCTCTGGATGTTGCTGGCAGTCAGCGTGCCGACCTCGGAAAGATAGGATTCGGTGTCGGAGTGGATCGCCTGGCGCTGGCGCAGATCGTTGAAGAAGATGAAACAGGCGAAGGCAAAGGTGACCACGAGAGAGGCCGCCAGGAGAATCTTCCTGGAGAAGGACAGCGAACGAAGCATCGGTAAAGCATCCTGCTGTGAAACGGGGTTGAGCAGGATGTATCGGCCGGGGTCATGGGAACTTGAGGGAGATATTTTCCACAAGCAATGAGAGGGAACTCCCGTGCGGCGGCACGGGAGTTTCTGAATTCAAGGAAGTACCAGGAATTAGCTGACGGCTTTCTTAACTTCGTCCTGAATGTTTTCCATGATCGTTCCGAGGTCGCCGCCAATAATGCTTGCGCCGCCGATAACCACTACCGAAATCAATCCGGCAATTACCGCATATTCGATTGCTGTTGCACCTTCCTGGTCGGCCGCGAATGCCTTGGCCTTGCAGTACAGCTTCAGGGTCAGGTTTTTTAAGGTCAGGTCCATCACGGGTGCTCCCTCGAAATACCACCGGGGCGGCGCCCCGACTTCATCGTCAGGCTAGGCGTCGTATGGCTGAATGCAATTGTTCAAATAGCATTAATACCAAGGTTATAGTCGGCTCGGTATATAAATAATTGCAGGTCGGAAATTTAACGGCCGCGGTTGACGCTATTAACACAGCTACTAGATTCAGCCTTGTAACAAGCAGAGTCTGGTTATGAGGAATGATTCTTACCGAACTTCCTCGTCTGGCCGAAACAACAATAAAGGTCTGAAGGAAACAGATCGGCAATGCCGGTCCTGGAACTTCTCACGACAAGGCCGTGGACCCTTGGTCCGCATTCCCGACATCGCCCAAGGAAGTGGTCATGAATAGCAAGGTGCTGATGGTATTCGCCGGGCTGTTGCTGGTGTGCGCCGGTGTGGTGGGGTATCTCGGACTCAAGGTCGGCAAGCCGGCCGCGCCGGTTGACGGCGTGGTGCAGGAGGTGGCACCGGCAGCAATGGCCGAGGCCGATAAGCTGCAACGCACCGCTGTGGTGGTGGCCGCCCGCGATCTGCCGGCCCTGAAGGTGATTGGCAAGGACGATGTCAGCGTGGAGATGCTGCGTACAGCCCCCGCTGGCAGCTATCCCAAGCCCGAGGCGTTGATCGGCCAGCGTGTCTGGATCGCCGTGCCGGCGGGCAATATCCTCACTTCCGCCGTGACCGAGCCGGGCGGCCCGCTGGCCCGAACCATCCGGCCGGACGAGCGCGCTATGGCGATTGCCGTGGACGAGGTGATCGGTGGCGGCGGTTTCGTGCTCCCCGGCGACTACGTCGACGTCATGCTCTTTGTCCAGGACCAGCAGAGCACCGAACGTAGCCTCAGCGCCCAGGTGGTGCTGCCGGGTGTGCGGGTGCTGACCTACGGTGAGCAGATCGCCGTTGCCACCGACGGCCAGGCACGCACTGCCGGTGACCCCAAGGACAAGACACCCAAACCGCCGCGCACTGCCGTGCTGGCGGTACCCGCCGAAGCCGCCTCGCGCCTGATGCTGGCCAGCCAGGCCGGCTCACTGCGCCTTGCCGTACGCAGCAAGGACGAGAACCTTTACGAGAAGGAGCAGCAGGGTCGCTATATCCAGGCCTCGCTCGGTGGCGCTTCCAGCCAGCCGATCACCCTCGAGCAACTTATTGGCAAGCCGCGTCAGGCCCAGGCGCCCGCCGTGCGACAGGTCTCCGCCCCGCAGGTCGACGCTGGCGTGGTGGTCTACCGCGGCACCACCGTTTCCCGTGAAGCACATTGAGCAAGGAGTGCATCGATGTCCAAGCGCTTCATCCTTCCCCTGGTCGCCTTGCTGGCCTGCGCCGTCCACTCCACGGCGCAGGCCGTGCCGAGCGCCTGCGCCGGCTTCGCTGATCAGCAACTGAACCTCGATGTCGAGCAGGGCGCCCAACGCGACCAGCAGCTGCCCGTGCCGATCAAGCGCCTGGCCATCGGCGACCCGAACATCGCCGACGTGCAGGTGCTGGACAAGCGCGACTTCCTTGTCACGGGCAAGGCCGAAGGATTGACCAGCCTGCTGATCTGGACCGCCTGCAGCGATCAGCCGATGCGTACCGTGGTGCGCGTGGGCGCACGGGCGGTGGGCGATGTCGGCGGAATCACCGGTGTCGGCGCTGGCAGCCTGCCCAATCAGGTGCAGACCGATATCCGCTTCGTCGAAGTCAGCCGTAGCAAGCTCAAGCAGGCCAGTACATCGCTGGTGCGACGGGGTTCCAATACCTTCGTGCTGGGCTCGCCGGGCAGCCTGGGTAACCTGAGCGTCGATCCCGTCGGCAATCTGGATGGCACCTTCGGCAACTCCAACGGCGGCTTCAACATCATCTGGGGCGGCGGCAGCAGCAAGTGGCTGGGCTTCATCAACGCCCTGGAAGGCAGTGGGTTCGCATACACCCTGGCGCGCCCCAGTCTGGTGGCCACCAGTGGGCAGACGGCATCGTTCCTGGCCGGTGGCGAGTTCCCGATTCCGGTTCCCAATGGCGACAAAGACACCATCACCATCGAGTACAAGGAGTTCGGCGTGCGCCTGACCCTGACCCCGACCGTGATGAATGACAAGCGCATCGCCCTGAAGGTCGCCCCGGAAGTCAGTGAGCTGGACTTCTCCAGCGGCATTCGTACCAACGACATCGCCGTGCCGGCGCTGACCGTGCGGCGCACCGACACCAGCGTGATGCTGGCCGACGGCGAGAGCTTCGTGATCAGCGGGCTGATCAGCAGCAGCACCATCAGCAACATCGACAAGTTCCCTTTCCTGGGCAGCATCCCGGTGATCGGCGCGCTGTTCCGCTCCTCGAACCTGGACAAGGATGACCGCGAACTGCTGATGATCGTTACCCCGCACCTGGTGCAACCGCTGGCCGTCAATGCCGCGCTGCCGAAGCTGCCTGGCGAAGGGCTGCGCGACTACGACCCTGGTTTTGGCGAGTTCTATTTCCTCGAGGACGGCCGTTTCGACAAGCGCAAGGCCAGCAGCGGGATGTCGCGCTGATGGATACCTACGAAGCGCTGACCCGCCAGAGAGCGGGAGGCAAGGCAAAGCAAGGGAGCACGGGCATGAGTCAGACTTTCGTGGCGCTGGTCCAGCATGCCGGTGAGCAGGAGTGGCTGCAGAGCAGCCTGGCCGGCTGCGGGCAGGTGGTCCTGGCCAACAGCGGGACCCTGGAGGAACTGCTGTCGCTGCTGGACGTCACCGGCGCTACGGTGCTGTTCACCAGCCTGAACAAGGCCAACCTGGTCTCCCAGGGCTCGCTCATCGAGGGGCTGGTTTCCGCGCGGCCGCTGCTTTCGGTCGTCGCCGTCGGCGATGGTCTGGACAATCAGCTGGTACTGGCTGCCATGCGCGCTGGCGCGCGGGACTTCGTCACCTACGGCGCTCGCGCCAGTGAGCTGAGCGGGTTGGTACGACGCCTCGGCGGTCGCCTGCCCACGGTACCGGTGAGCGCCACCCAGCAGGGCGAGCTGATCAGCCTGATCAGTGCGCGACCCGATGCCGACGGCGCTTTCGTCGCCCTGCACCTGGCGCTGGCGCTGCAACGCCAGCCGGAGCACCGCGTGCTGCTGGTGGATATCGGCCAGCCCACCGGTGAAGCGCTTGCCATTCTCGGCATGGACCCGGCCTTCACCTTCGCCGATGCGCTGCGCAACCTGCGCCGGTTGGACCAGACCCTGATCGACAGCGCCTTCACCCGCCACGAATCCGGCTTGCGCGTGCTCAGCCTGTCGGACGAGCCAGGCGTGCTGGAACGCATCACCACCGCCGAGCTGTATCTGTTGCTGGGCAACCTGCGCAGCGCCTTCACGCATATCCTGATCAACCTTACCGGCATCGCCGAGGGTGAGCTCAGCGGCCAATTGCTGATGCAGGCCAGCCGCGTGCTTTGGCTGGTGGATCAGAGCGTGCCGTCCTGCAAGAAGGGGCTGGAACGTCTGCGCCGCCTGCGCGAGCGCACTCCCTCGCTGCCGCGCATCGAACTGCTGATCGAGCGCTACTGGGCCTCGGTGCCACCGGATGCCCCGGCGCTGGGCAAGATGTTCGGCCTGGAACTCTTCGGCGTATTGCCGGCCTCGCCCGAAGCACGGCTGCGCGCCAAGAACGTCGGCCAGAGCCTCTTTGACCTCGCCCCGCGCGACCCCCTGACGCTGAAGCTGCGTGACCTGGCCGAGGCGCTGGGGGCGGGCGTGGCCGAAAAACGCGGGCTGTTCGGCTGGATCGGCCGGGCGAAGGCCGCTCGTTCATGAGCCAGTACTATGGCGGCGGTCACGGCCGTCACGACCAGGACCTGCAGACGCTGAAGATGCGCCTGCACCGCTACATCATCGACGAGATCGACGAAGACGGCATGAACCTGCTGGAGGGCGCGCGGCCGGCGGTGGCGCAGTACGTCTCCGAGAAGGTCTGCGAATACGCTTCGCGCCGCCAGCTGGCGATCTCCCGCTACGAACTGGACCGCCTCGCCGAAGAGGTGGTGGATGAGCTGACCGGCTTCGGTCCGCTGGAAATTCTCCTGCGCGACCCGGGTATCTCGGAAATTCTGGTCAATGGACCGGACCGGGTGTTCATCGAGCACGAAGGCCGGCTGTACCAGAGCGACCTGCGCTTCATCGACGACCACCATGTGCAGCGGGTGATCCAGCGCATCCTCGCGCCCCTGGGCCGGCGCCTGGACGAGTCCAGCCCGATGGTGGACGCGCGCCTTCCCGACGGCAGCCGGGTCAATGCGATCATCCCGCCGGTAGCGCTGGACGGTCCCTGCCTGTCGATCCGCAAATTCAGCAAGGAGCTGCTCAAGAGCGCCGACCTGCTCGGCTACCAGAGCGTCGACGAAGCCATGCTGGCGTTCCTTCGCCAGGCGGTGGCGAGCCGCTGCAACATCCTCATCAGCGGCGGCACCGGCACCGGCAAGACCACCTTGCTCAACGTCATGAGCAGCTTCATCGACGAGCGCGAGCGCATCGTCACCATCGAAGACACCGCCGAGCTGCAGTTGGGTCATGACCATGTGGTGCGGCTGGAAACGCGCCCGCCGAATGCCGAGGGCTTCGGCGAAGTCACCGCCCGCGACCTGATCCGCAACGCCCTGCGGATGCGCCCGGACCGCATCATCCTCGGCGAGATCCGCGGCGTCGAAGTGCTCGACGTATTGCAGGCGATGAACACCGGCCACGATGGCTCGATGAGCACCGTGCACGCCAACTCGGCAATGGATTCGCTGCTGCGCCTGGAGATGCTGGTGGGGCTCACCGGCCAGCGCGTACCGGAGCAGACCCTGCGGCAGATGCTCTGCTCGGCGCTGGACATCATCGTGCAGATCACCCGCCTGTCCAATGGCCGCCGCTGCGTCAGCGAGATCCTCGAGGTGCTGGAAGTGCGTGACGGTGTCTACGTCACCAACTCGCTGTTCAGCCTCGACCGGCGCGGCACCGGGCAATTTGTCCGCACTGCGCAGCCGAGCGGGCTGAAGTTCCGTCAGGTGCTGATGTGAGCGGCGCCCTTTGGATGGTCGTGGCCAGCCTGGTGATGGCGACGCTGGGTGTGCTGCTGGCCGGCATGAGCTGGCGCACACGGCACCAGGAACTGGTGATGCGCCGCCTGAGCGGGGAAAGCGTGGCTGCCAGCGGCAGTCGCGGGCGTAGCAGCCATTGGCTGGCACGGCGGATGCGCCGTGCGGGAATCGACGAAATGGGCCGTTGGGTGCTGGGGATGATCTTCGTCGCGCTCCTGCTGGGGCTGCTCGGGCAGCGCCTAATGGGGCCGCTGGGCGCGCTCTGCGGCGTAGGGCTGGGCGTGCTGGGCTTCCATGGGCTGCTCAACCTGCTGTACCGCCGCCGGCTGCAGAAGATGATCCGGCAGATGCCCAATTTTCTCGACCAGGTGGTGCGCAGCCTGCACTCCGGGCGCACCCTGGGCGATGCCATCACCCAGGCGGTGAACGTCGCCGACGACCCGCTGCGGGAAATCTTCTCGCTGGTGAATAACCACGTCCTGCTGGGCATCAGCCTGCCCGAGGCGCTGCAGGAAGTGGCGGAACTCTACGATGTCGAGGAACTGCATGTGCTCTCCCTCGGTGTGGCAGTGAACCACCGTTATGGCGGCAACACCACCGACCTGCTGGATAACATCATCAAGGTCATCCACGAGCGCGAGAAGCTCGGTCGCCAGTTACGCGCCATGACTGGCGAAACCCGCATGAGCGCCCTGGTATTGGCACTGCTGCCGGTGAGCCTGGGCGCCTACATCCTGTTCAGCAATCCGGGCTACCTGATGAACATGTGGCACGACCATGGCGGCCGCCTGATGCTGCTGACTTCCCTTGGATTGCAGATGCTGGGGTGCTACACGCTCTGGCGCATGCTCAAGAGCATCTGAGGAGGCCGGCATGCCCCTGATGTACGGATTGATGATGGTTATCCTGGCCCTGGCGGCGATCCTCCTGTGGCTTTCCCAGAGCCGCGCCGCCGGCCGCGAGCAGCGTCTGATCCAGCAGCGCCTGGGAGCGGACTCGTTGCCGCGCGGCGCCAGCCTGCGCATGGCACAAGCGTTCGACCGGATGAGCGACAGCGGCCTGGGCCGGCGGCTCCAGCTGCGTGACGAGGAAGTCCGGCTGCTGCTCAACCAGGCCGGTTGGTCGGGCAGCACGCCACGCCGGATCTACCTGATGTCGATCGTCTTGGTACCCATGCTGTTCGTGACCATCGTGCTGGTGATCCTCGCCATGCCAGGTCACGCCCACACCTCGCCGTTGCTGCCGCTGTCCTTCGCCGCCGGGGTCGGCTTCCTGCTGCCAAAGCGCGTGCTGGCCCATTTCGCCGGCAAGCGCCGGCAGGCACTGGCTGACGAAGTGATCCTGTTCATCCAGCTGATCCGCATCCTCTTCGATTCCGGCCTCACCGTGGAGCAGAGCCTGCGCGTGGTCTGCCGCGAAGGTCGAAGCATCGTGCCGGTGCTGGTGTACGAACTCGACGGCGTGCTCGCCCATGCCGAAAGCGGGCTGGACCTGGCGGACGAGCTGGAGCTGCTGAGCAAGCGCCTGGGGGTGGTTGAACTGACCGACTGCTGCAATGTATTGCGCCAGATGGTGCGCCAGGGGGGCAGTGCGCGCGGCTCCCTGATAACGCTCAAGGAACTCTTCGAAGACCGGCGCCTGACCGGCCTGCAGGAGAAAGTCAGCAAGATGTCGGCGAAGATGAGCCTGGTGATGATGACGCTGCTGTTCCCGGCGCTGCTGATCATCCTCGCCGGGCCCGGTTTTCTCGCGATCACCAAGGCCCTGGGGAGAATGGGATGAGAAACGCTTGCATGATCGGCCTGCTCGGGCTGGCGCTCGGCGGCTGTGCCAACCTCGACACCCTCGGCGGGCCGAGCGTCGGGCAGAACTGCAACGAAAAGCTCGGCCAGTCGGTGGAGCTGCAACTCAACCTGGCCCGCGAGATGCTCGACAACGGTCGCGCCCATGCGGCCCTGGCCAACCTGGAAACCCTGCCGCCCAACTCGCTGGAAGTGCGCGAAAGCAAGGCACTGGCCCTGCGGCGGATCGGCGATCCCAAGGCGCGGATCGTCTACGAAGGCCTGCTGGGCAGTTGCAAGGCCGCCGAAGCGCATCACGGCCTGGGGCAGATCGCCATGCGCGGCGGCAATACCGTGGAGGCGGAGCGCGAGCTGCGGGAGGCGGCGCGGCTGCAGCCCACCGACAGCGCCCTGCGCAACGACCTGGGCTACGTCCTGCTGCGGCGAGGCGAGCTGGAAAAGGCGCGCTTCGAGTTCATCACCGCCATGGAGCTGAACGAGCACGACAAGCTGCCGGCCACCAACCTGCTCAGCGTCATGCTCATCCAGGGCGAGAGCAGCGAGGCCAGCCGGCTGATCCAGAGTGTCGGGTTGTCCTCGGACCAGGTCCGCGCGGCCCAGGACCAGGCCCGGGACCTGCGTCCGGCCAGCCCGCCGATTCCGTCCAGCCCGCCGGCGGTCGAGGTGGAAAGCGTCAGCTATGTGGACGACCCGGTTGAGGACTCGCAGCCGGCGCTGGTGAATTCGACACCGGCAGTCGCGCGTGACGCCAAGCTGCTGGTCAAGGCCCGCTGAGATGGGCAGGGAGGGAAGCATGAAGACATGGATTCTGGCCGGCGCGCTGCTGGCGATGCCGGTGCCGGGCCAGGCGGCGGAGACCACCCACACCGAAGCTGGCACCACCGCTCGTGACCAGCAGGAGGTGCTGACCTGGCTGGATCTTCAGAGCAGCGGCAAGGCTGCCTCGCCCAACCGGCAGAGCGCCACGCCGGCCGAGCGTGACCGCGCCTACCAACGCTACCTGAAGAGCTATACCCACGAGATTCCCGAGTACCTGCTCGACGACGACAACGGCTTCAGCACAGACAAGAACTGATCCTTTCTGGAGGCTGCCATGGGACGTGAACGGCAGCGAGGCGCGATCGGCATCATGGCGGCAGGAACGCTGCTGCTGGCGCTGATCTGCCTGGCATTGGTGATCGACACCGGGCGGCTGTACTTCGAACAACGCAAGCTGCAGCGCGTGGCGGATATGGCGGCACTGGAAGCGGCCACCCAGGGCGGTATGTGCGGCGTTGCCAACGCCAATCTCACCGCCCTGGCCCTTGCCAGTGCTGCGCGCAACGGCTTTGTGCCGGCTGCCGGCGATTCGCTGACTGCGACACTGGGCAACGTGAATTTCGATGATCAATACGGCAGCGCGGAATCCCGCCGCATCTTCGCCACCGGCGGCGAAATGGCTGATGCGGTGGAGATCAAGGCCAGGCATGAGGTCCCGGCGAGCCTGATTCTCAACGTGGCGAGCCTGCTCAAGGATACCCCGGCGCGCACCGTACTCCAGGCTCGCGCCGTGGCGCGGCGGCCCGCCATGGCCGGCTTGTCGGCGGGGACCGGATTGCTGGCGCTCGACAGCAGCCAATCGCTGCTGCTCAACAACCTGCTGAACGCCCTGCTGGGCAGCAACCTGTCGCTGAACGCGGTTGGCTACAAGGGATTGGCCAACGCCAACGTCAGCCTGCTGGGGCTGTCGGATAGCCTGCGCGCCGCCGGGGTCGATGTAGCAACTGGATCGGTGGATTCCTTGCTGGGCGCCCAGGCGACGCTGGCGCAGTTGCTCGGTGCGACCGTCGACGCCATCGACCCCAGCCAGGTTCTGGACCTGGATACCACGCTGCTCCGTAATCAGTTGATCAAGACAGGCGTGCAGTCGGCAACGCTGACGCTGGGCAGCATCCTTTCCGTCGTCGCGCCCGACTCGGTGCAGGACCAGGCGCTCCAGGGCAAGGTCAATGCGCTGGACCTGATCACCGCACTGGCGATGGTGGCCAACAAGAAGCATGCCGTCAGCCTGGCGACGAACGTCAATCTGGGGGGCTTGCTCGGCGCCACGGTGGACCTCTGGATCATCGAGCCGCCACAGATCGCCTTCGGCTACCCCGGCAAGAACAGCGATGGGCAGTGGCGAACCGAAGTGCGGACCGCCGCCTTGCGGGCTAGCGTGAAAGCGAATGTCGGGCTGCCGGGCGTCCTGGATATAGACCTGGGGCTCGCGCTCAGCGTCGCCCAGGGCACGGCGGCGCTGGACACCATCCAGTGCGCCGGCGTAGGCAAGCCCGTCAACGTGAGGGTGGCCGCCCTGCCGGGAATAGCGTCGCTGCAACTAGGAACTTACTCGAACCTGCAGACGGGGGCGCTCGCGCCGATCAAGGTCAAAGTGCTGAGCGGTTTGGTGTCGATCGACGTTTCGGCCAGCACCGTGGTTGGCGGGACCTCGGCGACCAACCTGGACTACGTCGTTGAGGATGTCGCCGACCTGCCCAGCGAAAACCAGACGGCTGCCAGTTCCCTGGGCAGCTCCCTCGACAACGCATTGGCCACCCTGGCTTCATCGCTGAAGGTGGAGGCCAAGGTGCTGGGACTCGATCCGCTCGGGGTGATCGGCGCGACCCTGGGAGGGCTGGTCAGCAGCGTGCTGAGCCTGCTCAATCCCGCAATATCCGCCCTTGGGCATGTGGTGCTCGATCCGTTGTTGCGGCTGCTGGGCGTGAGCATCGGCACCATCGACGTGCGCCTGATCGACCTCCAGACCGGCGGCGCGGAGCTGCTGATCTGAAGGTATCCGATGCGCTGCCGGGGCTCAGTGCACCGCGCTGCTCTGGGTTGCGCTGGGCGAGATGGCGAGGGCAAGCTGGGTGCGGTTGTGCATGTGCATCAGTCGCAGGACCTGGGAAACATAGAGCTTCACGGTGTTCTCGGTGATGCCCAGGTCGTAGGCGATCTGGTAGTTGGTCAGCCCCTTGCTCACCAGGCGCGCCACCGCCTGCTGGCGCGGCGAGAGCTTGTTGAACAGCGGATTGTTCACCACCGGCGTCATCTGCTCGGCGTTGCTCGGCGCGGTGCTGGCCGAGGGTTCCGGCTGCTCCTGCTTGAGCGCGCTGCTGCTGGCCGGTTGGCCGCCGCCGTGGACCTCGTACTTGATCTTGTGGATATCCCGCGAGATCGAGTTGAGCGATTCGGCAAGGTATTCCAGGCGCTGGTTCACGTGGCTCAGGCTGAGCTGGCTGCGGATGCGTTCGTGCAGGCGGCTTTCCAGGCGCTCCAGCCCCTTGAGCAGGTCCATCGGCGCCACCGGCTTCTGGTAGTAATCGGCGACACCCACGCGCATGGCCTCGATCACTTCCTGGCTGCCTTGCTGGCCGGTCAGGATGATGGTTTCGAAGAAACGGGCCGACCCCGCCACTTCCTTGAGCGCCTCCACCACACGAATGCCGTTGTCGCGTCCCAGGCCCAGGTCGCAGATCACCAGGCCGATCGACGCTTCGTCGCGGAATTTCTGCAGGGCGCTGTCCTTGCTGTCGCTGATCACGCAACGGTAGCCGCTGCTCTCCAGCAGTTCCGACAACTCCGAAGTCACCTGGGGTTCGTCATCGATGACCAGGACGCTGAAACGGCGATTGGCCGTTTTATCCATGACTGCACGCTCCTTGAAAAGGCACTATCCATTGTTTTTATCGTCCGGCCGTTCAATTACCGTAGCCGGATCGTTCCATCAGGCGATGGATGGTATTAACCCTTAGCATATAGTCGTTAAGTTTGGATTCTGCCAATTGTCGGAATCTTTTTTATTGAATGAGCGAGAGGGTCGTCAGAAGACCGGCAAATAGCGCGAAGATGAAAGGGAAGGACTTGAATTTTGACGGTTGCAGTCGTGCTAATTGCGATTTGCAATTAGCCGGTACTTTATCCGAATCAATCCAAAGTTTGCTGGCACACATCAGCGCCACACAGAACAGGCAGGCCAGCGCCAAGGTGTACAACACCGTCAGCGGATCGCTGGCCAAGCCAAGGGCGACCAGCAGTTTCACGTCGGCCGCGCCGAGCTTCCCCAGCCAGTAACCCGGCACGCTGAGTAGCGCCGCCAGTAGCGCGGCGACCCCTGCGGCCAGCGGCGTAGCGCCCGTCAGCGTATGGCCGGTGAACAGCAGCAGGAGCAGGGCGATCAGCCCACCCCCCAGGGTGAGCCAGTTGCTGACCCGCAGCCGCGTGAGGTCCTGGAAGGCGCAGACAGCGAACCAGCCAAGCAGGCAGAGTTTGAAAAGCATCGAATGTCCTTATCCCGAAACCGCGTCTTCAAAGCAGGCAAGTGGAGTTTTAAGGTATCTGGGAGTGGAACGCTATATTGCATTTGAAGCCAAGTTAAATCGACTCTGGCTCGTAACGCTATTCCCATGTCATACGGGCGAATCCCGCAAGAGCGCCTAGTATTGCTCGGTAGTAGTCGTTATCCGGCGGCCAGTATCTTCAGTAAAGTTTTGCCGTGCCGATAAGCTGAACGATCATTCAAGTTTGAAGTTGCCTGGGAGTATTGCGCATGAACGGAGTCGGCGGGCGCGGCAAGCAGAGAGGCGCGGTAGCTATCGAGTTCGCCGGCGTCTTCATCCTGTTTTTCGCTGTTCTCTACGGCCTGCTTGGATATTGCGTGCCGTTGCTGATGCTTCAATCGTTCAACGATGCGGCAGCGGCAGGTGCCAGAGTGGCGGTTTCGGTGAACCCCCAGGCGCCGGGAGGTTATAACGCCGCGCTCAAGGCCGCGGTGGACAGCGCCGTGACCCAGCGCTTGAGCTGGATGCCAGTGAGCTGGCGCAACGGCTGCTACGGCGGGCAGTTCATGGACACGCCCACCACCGAGTCGGTCTCAGGCCGTGACTACACGCGCGTGCGCGTGTGCGTCAGCTACCCCTATTCCACCTCGCCGATAGTCCCGCTGCTGACGTTGCCCGGGATCGGCACGGTGCCGCGCCTGCCCGACGTGCTCAGCGGCACCGCCAGCGTCCTGCTCTGAGGCATTGGATGTTCGATTTCTGGCGTTCCAGGCCTCGCGCCCTGCATGAGTTGAGCGACAACCCGACGCCAAATCGACCGCTGGCGGCACGCCGGCGCCCGGCGCTACCCGCGGACGAACTGGCGGAACCCGTGGTGACCGGCCATTGGGACCTTTGGCTGGAGCTGGATAGCCGCGACCGCATCATCGCCCGAGGTGGCAGCCAGGCGCACCGGTTGCTGCCACCCATGCCCGGCAATGGCGAGCTGCCAGGGTTGGCGGACTACCTGGATCGCCGCGTGCCCGGTGGTATGCATGTGTCCAGCCTGCGCGGCGGCGAGCGGCTCGACCTGGTGCTGCGCAGCACCGGCGACCTGCCCCTGGTATGCCGCTTCCAGGCCGTGCTGCAGGCCAATGAGCACTGCCTGCTGCTTGGGACCGACATCTCCGACCTGAACTGGCAGTCCGACAGCCAGCAGCACAAGTTGCAATGCCTGAACCTCAGCAAGCTGCTGCTGGCCCGCCTGCGCCATAGCTCCCAGCGCCGCCTGGGCGAGGCAGTCGGTGAAGTGCTGGAGGCATTCTGCAGCAACTTCCACATGCGCAGCATGGCCCTGCTGCTGGAAGGACAGGACCAGCGCCTGCGGATATTCGCCTGCTATGTGCAACCCGGCTTCGACAGCCTGCTGCGGGAAAACCTGGTGGTACCTGCTGACGAGCTACGTTCGGCCAGTGGCGTGCGGCTGCTGGGGGCGGATAACAGCCCCTCGGAGCTGCTCCACTCGCTGTGCTGCGAGCACCTCTACCTGATCCCGGCGCCCGTAAGAGGCGGTCGGCTGGCCGGGCTGGTGGCCGAACCGATGGAGTCGGGCGGCGGCTGGCCGGGGTTGGCGCCGAGCGACTGGCAATACCTGGCGGAAATTCTCACCAACCTCGTGCACGAGCGCACCGAGCTGCACAGCCTGCGCGACAGCAGCCGGCGCCTGAGCCTGCTGCAGGACATGGTCGGCGGCGGCTGGTGGCGGCTACGGGTGGACGAGGGCGTGTTCGAACTGTCGCCGGCGGTTGCCGCGAGTCTCGGCCTGCCGACAGGGCAACTGCAACTGGCGCTGGCGGACCTGCTGAACCAACTGCATCCGGCCGATGCCGACGAACTCAGCCTGCGCCTGCGCAACCTGCAACCGGGCGGGCAACTGGTCCAGGACCTTCGCCTGCGCGGCGCAGCCGCCACCCAGACGCGCCGCTGGCTGCGCCTGCAGGGCCGGCGCCAGGCGCGGGCCGGCGATCAGTTGATGGACGGCGTGTTGCTGGACATCAGCGAGGGCAAGCTGCAGGAGGAGCAGGCCCTGGCCGCCCACGCCCGGCTGCGCAACCTGATCGACAGCGCGCCGGTGGTCATCTACGTACAGCGGGTGGAAGAGGGGCACCTGATTCCCGAGTTCTACAGCGAGAGCGCCGGCAACCTGCTCGGTCTCGACCTGCAGGGTCAGAGCTGGCAGGCGCTGGCCGAGCGGGTGCACCCCGAGGATCTGGAGACCTTCCTTGATCGTGGCCGCGAACTGCTGCGCGAAGGCCGCGTGCGCACCGAATACCGCCTGCGCGACAGTGCCGGCGAATGGCACTGGCTGTACGACGAAGCCAAGCTGCTGCGTGACATCCAGGGCATACCGCAGGAGGCCGTCGGCCTCTGGCTCGACGTCACCGAGCAGCACCTCGCCGCACTGCAGATCGCCGAGAGCGAGGAACGCTACCGCGTGCTGGTGGAAGACTCGCCAGCGCTGATCTGCCGCTATGACCCGGACCTGCAGCTGACCTTCATCAACCACACCTTCGCCCAGGTGTTGGGCGAGCCGGTAGAAACGCTGCTCGGCCGGCGGCTCGACGAGTGGCTGTCGGAGCAGGACTGCAGCGCCTTGCGTGCGCGCCTGGTGGGCGGCGGCCAGAGCGCGGCGGATGACTCCTGGGAACTGCGTTTCTGCCTGCCTGGCCAGCGCAACCTCTGGCTGATCTGGTCCGACCGGCCGTTGCTGGATGCCGAGGGACGCCTGCAGGAAATCCAGGCCGTGGGCCGCGACAACACCGCCGTGCGCCACGCCCAGCAGCAACTGGCCCAGGGCGCGAAAATGGCCAGCCTGGGCGAGATGGTCAGTGGCATGGCTCACGAGATGAAGCAGCCCCTGCACGTCATGCGCATGTCCCTCTACAACGCCCGGCAGAAGTTGGGGGAGCCTGAATACCTGAAGGAAAAACTGGAGCGCGCCGATGCGCAGATCGACCGACTGTCGCGGGTCATCAGCCACATGGGTGTGTTCAGCCGCAAGTCGGAACTGGAGGCGGCGCCCTTCGATCCTTACGACGCCTGTGAAGGCGCCATTGCCCTGCTGGGCGAAAGCCTGACCCAGCAGGGCATCACCCTGGAATGCCGACCACCCGCCCAGCGGGTAGTGGTGCGCGGGTATGCCGATCAACTGGAACAGGTGCTGATCAACCTCCTGGCCAACGCCCGCGACGCGCTGCTCGGACGCGGCGGGGAGGGCGCGCGCTGGGTGGGGGTATCCCAGGAGCCCTGCTCGGACCCTGGCTGGGTGGAGCTGCATGTGCGCGACAACGCAGGCGGTATCGACCCGGCGGTGATCGAGCGCATCTTCGAGGCTTTCTTCACCACCAAACCCATCGGCAAGGGCACGGGCCTGGGGCTCTCGGTGAGCCACGACCTGATCCGCAACATGGGCGGCAGCCTGTCTGTGGATAATTTCAAGGGCGGCGCGCGTTTCGTCATCCGCCTGCCAGGGCAGCCCGTCAATCTGTGACGGGCCTGAAATGAAAAACGCCTGCGCAGGCAGGCGTTTTTCGCGACGCGCGACCGGGCGTCAGCCGATGAAGCGCGAGGACAGCCAGAACAGACCGGCGGCCAGCGCGATCGACACGGGCAAGGTCAGCACCCAGGCCATGAGGATGTTGCGGATCGTGCTGCCCTGCAGGCCGCTGCGGTTCGCCACCATGGTGCCGGCCACGCCCGAGGACAGCACGTGGGTCGTGGAGACCGGCAGGCTGTAGATGTTGGCCATGCCGATGGCGGCGGTCGCGGTGAGCTGGGCGGCGATGCCCTGGGCATAGGTCATGCCCTGCTTGCCGATCTTCTCGCCGACGGTGAGCACCACGCGCTTCCAGCCGACCATGGTGCCAATGCCCAGGGCCAGGGCCACCGCTATGATCACCCAGAAAGGCGCGTACTCGGTGGTGCTGGTCAGGTCCTTGCGCAGCTTCTCCAGGTCCGCCTTCTCGCGGGACGGCAGCTCGGACAGCTTGCCGACCTTCTTCGCGGTGTCGTCCAGGCACAGCAGGTAGCGGCGTACCTGCACGCGTTCGTCGTCGTTCAGGTCGGTGTAGCTGGCCACGCCGTGCAGGTCGCCCAGCAAGCCCTTGAGGGTCGCCTCGGTCTGCTTCGGCTCGCAGCGGTACAGGTCCGGCAGGTCCGCTTCGCCAGCCTTGCCCAGGGCGAGCATCTCGCCGAGGGTATCGGAGTGGCGGTTGTAGAACTGCTGCAGGTGGATGGCCGCGTCGCGGGTGCGCTCGATCTGATAGGTAGTGCTGTTCAGGTCGAGAACGAACTTGGCCGGGACGATGCCGATCAGCACCAGCATGATCAGGCCGATGCCTTTCTGGCCGTCGTTGGAGCCGTGCACGAAACTCACGGTCATGGCCGAGATCACCAGCACCAGGCGGTTCCAGAACGGCGGATGCTTCTTCTCATCGACGTCGCGGCGGGTCTCCGGGGTCTTGTGCATCTTCGACAGCGGATACAGCCACTTCAGGCCGATCAGCAAGGCCCCGGCGACGAGGAAGCCGGCCAGCGGCGAGAAGATCAGCGACAGGCCGATGTCGATGGCCTTGCCCCAGTTGATCCCGTCGGCCACCGGTACGCCGGTGATCAGCGCATTGGCCAGGCCCACGCCGAGGATCGAGCCTATCAGCGTGTGCGAGCTGGACGCCGGGATGCCGAAGTACCAGGTGCCAAGGTTCCAGGTGATGGCCGCGGCGAGCAGCGAGAACACCATGGCCAGGCCGTGGCCGGTGTTCACGTTGATCAGCAGCTCCACCGGCAGCAGGTGGACGATGGCGTAGGCGACGCCGACGCCACCGAGCAACACGCCGAGGAAGTTGAAGATGCCGGAGAGGATCACCGCGCGGTACGGGGACATGGCCTTGGTGTAGATGACCGTGGCCACCGCATTGGCGGTGTCGTGGAAGCCGTTGATGAACTCGAAGGCCAGGACGAACGCGAGTGCCAGCACCAGGCTGACACCCACCCAGACATCGAGTCCGCTGAAGAGATCGAACATGAAAATTCTATGACCGGTCGGAGACGGGGCGGCGATTATGCCAGAAGCTTGGAGCACCGTATTTAGCCTGAAACGGTTTCTCCAATTTGCGCGACGCCTCGTCGCACGGCGCTTTCAGGCAGGGTGGAAAAAGTTTGCAATGCTTCCACACGGGCTGCCGGCCCATCGGATGAATGTTTGCAGGCCAACGGGCGGGCTCCCCCACGGAGCGCCGCGCGCCCATCGCCTCGAGACTTCCCACAGCAGATCCGGGGGAGTCCTTCAGCCTGGGGCCGTCCCTGCGATTTAAACGGAAGCGGCTTCCTGATCCTTTTTCAGTCGTTCTTCTTCGATTCTTTCCAGTTCCCGGTCGAAAGCCTTGTCCTGCACGCTGGGACGCTTGCGCCAGGGTTTCTTGCCGGGTTCGGGCTGGGCGGCATAAAGGGTCACTTCGCCGCCCTGTTCATCCTTGAAGCGTTGCTCCTGGCGCTCCAGTTCCGCGCGCAGTTCGTCTTTGGTCACGATCAATCCTGACAAATGAAGCTGATGACTAGTAAGCAGATGATGACGCGCCGCTTCGCGGGCGACCGACATCACGCCTGGATGTCGCCTGGAAGTGTAGACGCTCAGCTTGCACTGGCGCGGCGGCGGTAAAAACGGCGCGGATTATAACCTTTCGGGGGGGTAGACCGCGCGAGGACCGCCGACGGACGGCTTCAGCCTACTGCTGGTGCGGGCTGGAACGACCTCAGCCGGTGCGGCCGAGGTTCAGTTCGCCGATCTTTTCCAGGCGTGCGCGGACGATGTTGCGGCTGATGCCCAGCAGACGGCCGGTCTGCAGTTGGTTGCCGTGGCAGAAGTGATAGGCGGTGCGGAACAGCACTTCCTCGACGTGCTCGTAGAGGTCGGGCTTGTTGCTTTCGAACAGCTCCAGCAGGGCCTGCTCCAGGGTGGCCTCGACGCGCGGAGCGAGGGCGTGGGGAAATGCCTCGTGGCGTAGCGAGTCGTGGCGCGGCGCCGAGGGCAGCTCGGCCAGTTGCAGATCGCCTGGCTGCACCTGCTGGTTGCGGCAGACCAGCAGGGCGTGGTGAATGGCGTTTTCCAGTTCGCGGATGTTGCCCGGCCAGGTGTGGCCCAGCAGCTTGCGCTCGGCCTCGGGGCTCAGCGAGGCGCGGTTGTAGCCCAGGCGCTGGCAGTGCTCCTCGAGGAAGAATTCGGCCAGCGGCAGGATGTCACCGGGGCGCTCGCGCAACGGCGGCAGGCGGATGGTGGCGACGTGCAGGCGGTAGAACAGGTCTTCGCGGAAGTGCCCGGCAACCACGGCATCGGCCAGATTGACGTTGGTCGCGGCGACCACCCGTACGTTGATCGGCACCGGCGTACGCGAGCCGAGGCGCACGACTTCGCGCTCCTGCAGCACGCGCAGCAGTTTCACCTGCATGTTCAACGGCAGATCACCGATTTCGTCGAGGAACAGCGTGCCGCCGTTGGCCGACTCGAACCAACCGGCCTTGCTGCTGGTGGCGCCGGTGTAGGCGCCTTTCTCGTGGCCGAACAGTTCGCTCTCCACCAGCGTCTCGGAGAAGGCCCCGCAGTTCACCGCCACGAAGGGCGCGCCGCTGCGGCGGCTGAGCTTGTGGATATGTCGCGCGACCAGCTCCTTGCCAGTGCCGGTTTCGCCGATGATCAGCGCGTTGGCCTCACTGGGCGCCAGGCGCTCGATCCGGTTGAGCAGCTCCTGCGAGCGCGGGTCCTTGAACACCAGCACCGTGGCGCGGACCGATTTGGTTTGCTCGCGGGCATTGGGAAGGGTCAACAGCGACATGGCAGTTTCCTGGCGTACCGAATGAGTGGCAGCGCCATACTGCGTTATTTTTTATATTTCAAAAAATTATCAATTAGAATTTATATATAACTTTTTATTTTAAAACGTTGCGGCGAGCCTCACGGAGGTACCCCAAGCGAACCGCCAACACGCTACAGGCCTCGCGAATGCTGGGCTGCGAGCTACGCTCAGAGTGGCAATTCCATCCTGGGAGACCACTCCATGACCACCGTTCGGATTCCGCTGCTCGTCCTCGCTCTGCTTTTCTCGGCGCAAGGCTTCGCCGCCACCGCCGCGCAGACCGCGCAGCAGGAGAAGATGAAAACCTGCAACGCCGACGCCACCACCAAGGCGCTCAAGGGGGACGAACGCAAAGCGTTCATGAGCACTTGCCTGAAGGCCGGCAGTGCTACCAAGGCGATGACGCCGCAGCAGGAAAAGATGAAGTCCTGCAACGCCGATGCGACGCAGAAGGCGCTCAAGGGCGATGAGCGCAAGGCGTTCATGAGCACCTGCCTGAAAAAGTGAGGATGGAGCGCGGCAGGGCCGCGCGGACACGAAAAAGGGCAGCCGTGGCTGCCCTTTTTCGTGTTGGACGGTTCGCGGGCAGGCTTGCTCCTGCGACATGCAAGCGAGCTTGCTCGCGAACGGTATGAGCCCTTACAACCCGGAAAAAACCAGCCAGGCCGCGGCCATGGCGTAGAGGACGATCACCGCATCCATGCGCAGCGCAGGCGGGAGTCGCCGCACGAGGTTCATTTCTTCGCCACCGCGGACCAAAAGCCCTGGGCATTGCGGAAGGGCTGGCGGGCCATCTGTTCGGGACGGGTGATGCCGTCGGCACGCAGGGCGTTGACGAGGGCGGAAAAGGACTTGGCGCTGTAGCTCATGTTCGGCTCCCGATGCTTTCTCTCCTTGGGGTGGAGCTATGAAAACACCGGGGCCACCATCGACGGAAATGGATCGGCTTAAGGGTGACCATCGATGAAATTGATGGAAGGCCAGGACAGCTCAAGCTGGCTCCTGAAATGTCGCGCCTCGCCCGTGACCGGGTCGATGAACTCCAGTTGCCGGGCCAGCAACTTCAGCGGCTTGGCGAAATCTTCCGGCGGCCGCTCACCGCGCGGCGGCAGCGTCGGGTAGAGCGGGTCGAAGCACAGCGCCGCGCCCAGGCCGGACATGTGTACGCGCAACTGGTGACGCTTGCCGGACACCGGGTGCAATCCATAGCGCCATAGAGTGCCGCGTTGCTCGAGCACCTCGATATGTGTTTCGCTGTTGGGCTCGCCTTCCACCTCCTGCATGCGGATGAACGGGTCGCCCTCGACCATCCGCGAGCGATGCACCAGGGGGAATTGCAGTTGCGGCAGCGCCGGGGCGATGGCCTCGTACAGCTTGTCTATACGCCGCTCGCGGAACAGCGCCTGGTAGGCATCGCGGTTGGCCGGATTGGCGGAGAACAGCACCAGCCCGGCGGTGAGTCGGTCGATGCGGTGCAGCGGTACCAGCAGCGGATTGTCCAGGCGCCTGGTGAGACGGGCCAGGAGGGTTTCCTCGACATACTGGCCCGCGGGCGTCACCGGCAGGAAGTGCGGCTTGTCCGCCACCACCAGATGATCGTCGGCATACAGGATGCTTTCCTGGAAGGGGATCGGCGCTTCCAGCGGCACCTCGCGGAAGTAATGGATGCGCAGGGCTTCGCGGTAAGGGTGCTCGGCACCGATGGGTTGGCCGTCGTTGTCCAGTACCTTGCCGCGCGCCATGCGGTCCAGCCAGGTGTCGCGGCTGATCGCCGGGAAACGCGCGCACAGGCAATCGAGCACCGTCGTCCAGGGCCCGGCGGGCAGGTGCAGGATACTGGCGCGTTGCTGGGCAGTGGAGAAGCGGGAGCTGGACATGCGGGCAGGCGACCGGGTTTGACAGGCTGCGCATTAGGCCGCAGCGGCGTGGCGGTCGTCAAAGCCGCACGACTTCCGGTCTTTCAACCGGTCGTTGTCAGGCAGGGATCGGGTTGATCTCCACCGTGATATGCGCCAGTTCTTCATGGACCTGCAGGCGCTGGCGCACCAGCTCGGGTGTCAGCTCGCCGTTGCTGGCGAGGCTGAGGATGCAGGCGTAGCGCGACTTGCCCACCCGCCACAGGTGCAGGTCGGTGATGCGCGCCGGAGCGGGCAGCTCGGCGACCACCTCGCGGATTTCCTCCACCACCGGGGCGTTCATCTCCGCGTCGAGAAGCACCCGGCCGCTCTGCTTGAGCAGGCCGACCGACCATGCGGCCACCAGCACCGCGCCGACCATGCCCATCAGCGGGTCGAGCCAGGCCGCGCCCCAGATCAGGCCGCCGATCAGGGCGATGATCGCCGCCACCGAGGTGGCAGCGTCGGCGAGTACATGCAGGTAGGCGGCGCGCAGGTTCAGGTCGTGGCCATGATCGTGACCATGATGGTCGTGGTGATGATCGGGACCATGATGGTGATCATGGCCGTGGTGATGATGCTCGCCGCGCAGCAGCCAGGCGCAGGCCAGATTCACCAGCAGGCCGATGACCGCGATGGCGATGGCCTGCTGGTAATGGATAGGCGAAGGGGAGAGCAGCCGGGCGACGGACTCGAACAGCATCAGCGCCGCCACTCCCAGCAGCAGGATGGCGCTGGTGTAGCTGGCGAGGATCTCGATCTTGTAGGTGCCGAAGGCGAACCGCGCATCACCCTTGAAGCGCCGTGCGGCCACATAGGCGAAGAACGCCAGGCCCAGCGCCAGGGCGTGGGAGCTCATATGCCAGCCATCGGCCAGCAGCGCCATGGAGTTGAAGATCCAGCCGCCGGCGATCTCCACCACCATCATCACCACCGTCAGCAGCGCGGCGCGCAGGGTATTGCGTTCGGCCAGGGGATTGCCTTCGTGAAACTGATGGTCGTGGCGACCGTCTTGCGGGTGGGCGGCATGCTGCATGATGATGGTCCGTAGAATCTGTCCGGATACTATACCCCAGTATACCTTTGGAGTTTTGACGTGGGACATACCATCAAGGACCAGAAGAAGCTGCTGACCCGGGTGCGGCGCATCAAGGGCCAGAGCGAGGCGCTGGAACGGGCGCTGGAGGCGGGCAGCGAATGCGCGGCGATCCTGCAGCAGATCGCCGCCATCCGGGGTGCGGTGAACGGCCTGATGGCCGAGGTGCTCGAAGGCCACCTGCGCGACCACCTGGGTGCCGAAGACCGCACCGCGGCGCAGCGCCACGATGACCTGGAGGAGGTCATGGGCGTGCTGCGCTCCTATCTCAAATAGCCCCGCTCAACTGGACAGCCGTACCGCCAGTTCATCCACGTCTTCGGCCCAGTCCGAGTCCTGCTGCCAGGCCTCGCGCAGGAACTGGGCCTGGGCCGGGCTCCAGAAGGGCGCGTCGGGGAGTTTCTGGCCTTCGAACAGGCGGTGGTTACCGAGAAAGGCATCGATGTCGCTGCGGCTGTCGGGCAGCCCCAGTTGCTTGAACAGGTTGGCCAGGGTGTGCGGCGTGGTATCCATCGTGGTCTCCTTGGGGCGCCGGGCACGCCAGCATGGCGTGCAGCAATGCAACAACTATAGGAGCAACCGCCGGGCAAGGTGCGGATTGGCAATTGCGGCGGAAATAGATAGCCTGCTTTCAATCGTCCCCGCACACGCTCCGCCACCCACCGTCAGGCCCGTCCATGAGCTCGTCCGAGCAGCGAACCGCCTCCGTCACCCTGCGCATCCTCGCGACCGTCTTCTTCACCTTTGTCCTATTCCTGAGCATCGGCCTGCTGTTGCCGGTGCTGCCCGGCTTCGTCCACGACAGCCTGGGCTACTCCACGGTCGTGGCCGGGGCGGTGATCGGCCTGCAGTACATCGCCACCCTGGTCTCCCGCCCCTTGGCTGGCCACGTGGCCGATACCTACGGCGCCAAGCGCGCCGTGCTGTACGGCCTGGGTGTGCTGGGCGCCGGCGGCGCGCTGGTGCTGGCGTCCACCAGCGTCGGAGCAGTGACCTGGCTGAGCCTTGCGCTGCTGCTTTTCAGCCGCCTGCTGTTCGGCCTGGCGCAGGGGTTGCTGGGAATCGGCACGGCGAGCTGGGGGATTGCCCTGGTCGGCACGCAGAACACCGCCAAGGTGATTTCCTGGAACGGCATCGTCAGCTACGGCGGCATCGCCATCGGCGCGCCGCTGGGGGTGGCCATGTCCGGCTCGCTGGGACTGTGGAGCCTGGGGGCGAGTATCCTCGCGCTCACCGCGCTGGGCTGGCTGGCGGCCCGTGGCCGGGACGAGGTGCCGACCATTCCTGGCACGCGCATGGCCTTCCACGCCGTGCTCGGCCGCGTGCTGCCCTACGGCATGTGCGTGATGCTGGGCTCCATCGGCTTCGGTACCCTGGCGACCTTCATCACCCTGTATTACGGCAGCCAGGGCTGGGCGAACCCGGCCTGGTGCCTGACGGCGTTCGGCGTCTGCTTCGTCGGCGCGCGGCTGATCTTTTCCGGCATGGTCAATCGCTTCGGCGGGTTTGCCGTCGCGGTGGTCTGCCTCGGGGTGGAAGTGTGTGGCCTGCTGCTGCTCTGGCAGGCGCCGGGGCCGGGATTTGCGCTCCTGGGCGCAGCGCTGACCGGCTGCGGCCTGTCGCTGGTCTATCCGTCGCTGGGCGTCGAGGCGGTGCTGCGCATCCCGGCCAGCAGCCGCAGCGCGGGCCTGGGCGCCTACGCGCTGTTCTTCGACCTGGCGATGGGGGTTGCCGGCCCGCTGATGGGCCTGGTCGCCGCCCACCACGGCTACGCATCGATCTTCCTCGCCGCGGCCGGCCTGGCGCTGTGCGGCTTCGTCATCTGCTTCGGCCTGCTGCGCTTCACCCGGCAGCGGCACGAGGAACTGCCCAAGGATTGATGGGAGTGCGGCGGCCGGGTTCGCGAGCAAGCTCGCTCCTACAGGTCCGTGCCGCGGCGGCCGGCCTTTTGTAGGAGCGAGCTTGCTCGCGAACCGCATCACACCGGCGGAAACGCCTTGAAGACGTCCAGCGCCTCGGCCTGTTCCGCCCAGTCGCGCACCGCCGGGTAGCTGTCCGCCGGGATGTCCTCGCAGTGCAGCAACTGCACGAAGGTCCAGGCCACTGCGATGCTCAGCCCGGCCTGGTCCAGCGGCGCGCCGGCGTCCAGCGACATTTCGCGCAGCTCGCCCTCCAGCTGCGCCAGGGCGGCGTGCAGTTGCTGGTCGACCCGCTCCTGCCAACTGACGAGTTGCTTGTCCTCGGGGCGCTGCTGCTCGTAATAGCGCTGCACCGCCTTCTCCATCACTGCCAGGGCCAGGCCCAGCAGGCGCGTGGCGCGCAACCGCGCAGCCGGCTCGAGGGGCATCAGGCTGCGCCCGGCCAGATGTTCGAGGTAATCGATGATCAACGTGGAGTCCATCAGCACCTCGCCGCCGCCCAGCACCAGGGTCGGCGCCTTCACCACCGGATTGATGCCGCGGAATTCCTCGTAGGTGCGGAACACCGACAGCGGCTGGTGGCTGAATTCGATGCCGAGCAGGCGCAGGGTGATGGCGACGCGGCGCACGTAGGGCGAGTCGAGCATGCCGATCAGGTGCGGAAGCTTCTGTTGCATGGGTACGTCCTGTTAGTGGAAATTGCACAGTGGCTGGCGCGGTTGTCCGCCCGTGGCCATGAATCTAGCGGCTTTGGCTGTTTGGAAATAGCGACGATTAATGACCGATTCGGTTAGGAAAACTTACATGAGCGCATTACCGCCGCTTTCCGCCCTGCGCAGTTTCGAGGCCGTGGCCCGACTCGGCAGCGTAACCCTGGCGGCCTGTGAGCTGCACGTTACGCATTCCGCCATCAGCCAGCAGGTGCGCCAGTTGGAAAGCCTGCTGGGCATCACCCTGTTACAGCGCGAAGGCCGGGGATTGCGTCTGAGCGAGGAAGGTCGCCTCTATGCCCTGCAGATTCGCGGCGCGCTGCGCGATATTGCAGAGGCGACCCGCCTGGCGAAGGCGCGGCCGGGGGAGGACGAGCTGGTGGTGGCGCTGACGCCGTCCTTTGGCCAGAAGTGGCTGCTGCCGCGCCTGCCGGCCTTCCGCGCGGTTTATCCACAGTACCGCCTGCGCCTGTTGGCCAGCCTTGAAGTGATGGACCTGCGCCAGGGCCTGGCCGATGTGGCCATCCGCATCGGGCAGGGGCACTGGGAAGGGCTGGCGCAGGAGCGACTGTTCGAGGACGAAGTGGTGGTCGTCGCTGCGCCGGACTTCAATGGTGGGCGCCTGCCCCGAACGCCGGAGCAGATCCTCCGCTGCCCGCGCGTTACCGGCTTCGAATCCTGGCTGGACTGGTGCCAGGCGGCGGGTGTGGCGGTCCCGCAGGAGCCGGCGGAATTCGTGGTGAACGACTCCAACCTGAGCATCGAGGCGGTGCGCATGGGCCAGGGCATTGGCCTGGAGCGCCGCAGCCTGGTGGCGGGCGCATTGAAAAGCGGCGAGCTGGTAGCACTGAGCGATCTGCGCGTGCCGTACGGCTTTCCCTACTGGCTGGTGTGGCCCGAGCGCGAGGCGACCCAGGCCAAAGTGGCGGCGTTCGCGCAGTGGCTGTCTGGCGAGGTGGCCGAGTATCTGCGTTCCGTCGCGGTAGATTGACGGGGCGCAGGAGCGGACTTCGGCCGCTATGGATTCGAATCGCGCCGGAGATCATCGCGGGCATGACCCGCTCTTTCATGGAGCATCGTGGCTGGCCGACGGGCGCGTGCTTTGCCGGTCGATCCAGGACCGGCACAAGGCCGGCCCCGGCTGGCCTCAGAAGACTTCTTCGATGTAGTGGAACGGGTAGTCCGGGCTCTTGTACTTGCCGATCTTGCCGCGCTTGGGCAGCTTCACTTCCTCGCGCGGGATTTCCTTGTACGGCACGTGCTTGAGGATGTGGCTGATGACGTTCAGGCGCACGCGCTTCTTGTCCTCGGAAGGCGCGACGATCCACGGCGCCCAGGGCGAGTCGGTGGCGGCGAACATCAGGTCGCGGGCGCGGGTGTACTCGTCCCAGCGGGTGAAGGACTTCACGTCCATCGGTGACAGCTTCCAGATCTTGCGGCCGTCGGTGATGCGGTCCTTCAGGCGGCGCTCCTGCTCCTCCGGGCTGACCTCCAGCCAGAATTTCAGGAGGATGATCCCCGATTCGGTGAGCATCCGCTCGAACAGCGGGGTCACGGCCAGGAACTTGTCGGCCTGCTCTTCGGTGCAGAAGCCCATCACGCGCTCGACACCGCCTCGGTTGTACCAGCTGCGGTCGAAGATCACCACTTCACCCGCCGACGGCAGGTGGCGGATATAGCGCTGGGCATAGAGCTGGGATTTCTCCCGCTCGGTGGGCGTGGGCAGCGCCACCACGCGGAAGACTCGCGGGCTGACGCGCTCGGTGAGCGCCTTGATGGTGCCGCCCTTGCCGGCGCCGTCGCGGCCTTCGAAGACGATGCAGACCTTCAGCCCCTTGTGCACCACCCATTCCTGCAGTTTGACCAGTTCCACGGAGAGCTTCTTCAACTGCTCCTCGTAGTCCTTGTTCTTCATTCTGCCTTGCGGTTTGACAACCTTGGTTTCGGCTTTGCTCTTCTTGCCCATCGTGGTCTCCATGTCGGGGCGTCGGGGTACCACTCCAGAGCATAGCGGTGGTTGGCCATCGAGCATCTGCGAAAGCGATCCGTTGTCCGCCGGACTTTGCCGCTAGCTGATCGGAAAGATCACTCAACACGTCGGTAGTGGAGCCGATCCCTCTGCCGGAAGTCCACGAACACACTGGCGCGCTTTTCTTTTCGCGTGCGCACAGGAGTGCGTCGCGTCGTCTTCTTCCGCTTCGGATCGATCTGACTCATGCGCTGGAAAACCATTCGCAAGGGCGGCCAACGCGCGTTGGCCGCTACCCTGTATCCCCATCTGCACTGGCGCTGGTCGCGTTGCATCCAACTCATGCCGGTGCTGTCGCAGAGTTACAGGAACGGTTTGCCTCCCGCCCAGAAGCACTGGCGCAAATACCTGTGCCGCCACTGGAACATCCGCCGCCGGCTTGCTGCGCTGCTCGAGCACTATTCGCAGCTGGATTGCCTGCCCGGAGCCTGGCGAGAGAAGTTGCTGGCGCTGGGGGCGGTGCCCCTCAGCCGGGTTCCTCTGAAAAGCGGCGATACGCTGGAAGTACTGCTGGAACCCTCGGACTTCCACCGTGAGGGAGAGCTTGGCCTGTACCTGCGCAACGGCGAGGGCGAGCGCCTGTACTCCCTGAGTTTCACCTTCGGCAAGAATGGCCGGTTGCTGATCGGCGGGTTGCAGGGCCCTCGCACGACGATGGATGAAGGCACGGTCAAATGGCTGGGCAAGGAAATGTTCGGCCTGCGCCCCAAGAGCCTGCTGCTCACCGCTCTTTATGCGCTGGGCGAGCAGATGGGCGGCCGGCAATTACTGGGCATCAGCGACGCCGCGCATACCTGTTCGCACAAGCTCAGGTCCAGTTATGACGCGTTCTGGCTGGAGGCCCAGGGCAATCGGCATGACCACCACTGGTACCGCCTGCCCGAGCGCGAGCCGGTGCGTGACATCGCCGAGGTGAAAAGCCAACGGCGCAGCGAATTCCGCCGCCGCGAAGCGCTGCGCGAAGAGGTCGCCGGCTCCATCCGCCGAGCCTGGGAGCAGGGGGCCGTAGCCGCCTGGGCCGGTCTGTAAAAAACTGCCCCGCCCGCGCGCTTTTTTGGTGAAATGCCCGTCATCCCCGGCGGGCGCTTTCCATCGCCCGCTCCGCACCAGGAGAGACGATGAGCGAGCAGCGACTGACCCCCGGCCTGATGGTGATCCACGGCAACCATCCGGAAGCGCTGCGCGACCTGCTGGTGCAGTGGATGAGCCTGCACCCGCTGGCGCCGCTGGAAAACGAGGTCATCCTGGTGCAGAGCAACGGCATCGCCCAGTGGCTGAAGCTGGCGCTGGGACGCGACGTCGAGGAGGGCGGTTGCGGCGTCACTGCCGCGCTGGACGTGCAACTTCCCGCGCAATTTCTCTGGCGCGCCTACCGCGGCGCGCTGGGCCGCGATGAAATTCCCGAAGTCTCGGTGCTCGACAAGGGCCCGCTGACCTGGCGCCTGATGCGCCTGCTACCCACCCTGTTGGAACGCGATGAGTTCGCCACCCTGCAGCGCTTCCTCTCCGACGATGCCGACCTGCGCAAGCGCCACCAGTTGGCCGAGCGCCTGGCTGACCTGTTCGACCAGTACCAGGTCTATCGTGCCGACTGGCTGGAGGACTGGAGCCGGGGTGCCGACCAGTTGCGCCTGGCCAATGGCACGGTGCGCGAGCTGGAGGCGGACAATCGCTGGCAGGCTGCGCTGTGGCGCGCGCTGCTCGACGATGTCGGCCCGCAAGGCCTGGCCACCAGCCGTGCCGGCGTACACGGGCGTTTCATCGAGAAGCTCAAGGCCGCCGAGCAGCCGCTGCCGGGACTGCCACGGCGTGTGGTGGTGTTCGGTATCTCGGCCATGCCCGCGCAAACGGTGGAGGCTCTAGCCGTGCTGGCGCGCCACGCCCAAGTGCTGCTCTGCGTTCACAACCCCTGCCGTCACCACTGGGCCGACATCGTTGCCGACAAGGACCTGCTGCGCCACGAATACCGTCGCCAGCGCCGCCGCGCCGGCACTCCCGAACTGCTCAGCGAAGACCAGCAGCACCAGTATGCGCAGCCGCTGCTGGCCGCCTGGGGCAAGCAGGGTCGCGACTACATCAACCTGCTCGACCAGTACGACGATCCGGAAAGCTACCGCGCTCGCCTGGGCGCGGTGAGCAACGGGCGCATCGACCTGTTCAGCGAAGTGCAACCGAACAGCCTGCTCGGCCAGTTGCAGGACGACATCCTCGAGCTGCGGCCGCTCAACGAGACCCGCGAGCACTGGCCGGCGGTCGACCCGCAGACCGACGACTCGGTGCGCTTCCACGTCGCCCACAGCCCCCAGCGCGAAGTGGAAATCCTTCACGACCAACTGCTCGCGCGCTTCGACGCCGATCCCACGCTGCGCCCGCGCGACGTGATCGTCATGGTCCCGGACATCAACCCCTACGCACCGCACATCGAAGCGGTGTTCGGCCAGATACCGCGCGACGACAAACGCTTCATCCCCTACACCCTGGCCGACCAGGGCCAGCGCGGCCGCGAACCGCTGCTGGTGGCGCTGGAGCACCTGCTGCGGCTGCCCGACAGCCGTTTCGCGGTAAGCGAAATCCTCGACCTGCTGGATGTCGCCGCCGTGCGCGCGCGCTTCGGCCTGGCCGACGCCGACCTGCCGCTGCTGCGCCGTTGGATCGACGGTGCCGGCGTGCGCTGGGGCCTCGACGGCCAGCAGCGCGAACGCCTAGGCCTGCCCGCCGCCGCCGAAGCCAACAGCTGGCGCTTCGGCCTGCGGCGCATGCTGCTGGGCTTCGCAGTGGGCGAGGGCGAAGCCTTCCAGGGCATCCAGCCCTACGCAGAGATCGGCGGGCTCGATGCCGCCGCCCTTGGCCCGCTGGCCGGGTTGCTCGGTGCGTTGGAAGAAGCCTGCGACCTGCTCGCCGAGGAAGCCGATGCGGCGACCTGGGTGCAGCGCCTGCGTGCTTTGCTGGAAGACTTCTTCCTGGTGAGCGACGACCACGATGAACTGCTCCGCCAGCAACTGCTGAACCTGCTCGAAGGCTGGCTGGAAACCTGCGGCTACGCTGGCTTCAGCGACCCGCTGCCACTCTCGGTGGTGCGTGAGGCCTGGCTCGGCGGCCTGGATGCCGGCGGTCTGAACCAGCGCTTCCTCGCCGGTGCAGTGAGCTTCTGCACGCTGATGCCGATGCGTGCGATTCCCTTTCAGTTGGTCTTTCTGCTGGGCATGAACGACGGCGACTACCCGCGCCCGCAATCGCCGCTGGACTTCGACCTGATGCGCAACGACTACCGCCCCGGCGACCGCTCGCGGCGCGAGGACGACCGCTACCTGCTGCTCGAAGCGTTGCTCTCCGCGCGCCGCCAGCTCTACGTCAGCTGGGTTGGCCGGAGCATCCGCGACAACAGCGAGCGCCCGCCGTCCGTGCTGATAGGCCAATTGCGCGACCACCTCGCCGCTGGCTGGCGCAGTGCCGAGGGCGGTGACCTGCTGCACGGCCTGACCCTGGAGCACCCGCTGCAACCCTTCAGCCGCGTTTATTTCGATGCGTCCTCGGTACAGGGTATCGACGGGCTCTACACCTATGCCCGCGAGTGGCGAGATGTCCACCGCGAGTACGGTGGCGAGACGACTGATGCGCCGCTGTCGCCGCCGGTGCTGGACGCACCCATCGGCCTGCGCGTGCTCGCCGACTTTCTCGCCAACCCGGTCGGCGCCTTTTTCCTGCAGCGTCTCAAGGTGCGTTTCGGCGAGGAGCACCTGACCGGCCAGGACGAAGAGCCCTTCGAGCTGAATGGCCTGGATGTGTGGCAGTTGCAGTTCGAACTCTGCGAGCGCCTGCGCCCGTGGGTGGAACAGCACTGGCAGGCCGATCAGCTCACGGTGCAACTGAGCGCCCAGGTGCAGCGCCTGCGCCGTGAGGGCCGGCTACCGCTGGCGGCGTTCGGCGACTTCTCCGCCCAGGCGCTGGTGGCGCCGCTGCACGACCTGCTGGCGCGTTACCGCGAGCAACTGGAGCACTGGTCGCGGGTGGAAGACGAGCAGCGTGAACTCGTCCACCAGCACGCCGGCATCGAGCTGGCCGACTGGCTCGGCGGTCTGCGCCGCAACGCCGACGGCCAGCTCGCCAGCCTGCAACTGGTCAGCGGCAAGCTGCATGAAGGCAAGGGCTACAAATGGCATGGACTGGTGCGCCCGTGGGTGCGCCACCTCGCGCTGCAGCTGTGCGGCGAACCGGTGACCAGCGTGCTGGTCGGCCTGACCGGCACCCTCGAATTCCCGCCGATGCCGGCGCAGGAAGCGCGCGCCGAGCTGAACGCGCTGCTGGACGCCTGGTTCCAGGGCATGAGCCGCCCGCTGCCGGTCGCCTGCAAGGCAGCGTTCGCCTGGCTGGCCGCCGGAGCAGACGCAGAGCGTGCTGCCCGTGAAGCCGCCAAGCGCTATGACGGTGGCTTCAACCTGAGCGGCGAGGCGACGTCCTCGGCAGCGCTGGCGCGCGTCTACCCGGATTTCGCCGCGCTCAACGCCAGCGGCGAATTCGCGGCCTGGGCCGAAGCGCTCTACGGGCCCTTGTTCGAACTTCTGCAGCGCAAGGAGGCCGGACAATGAGTGCCGTCGAGCTCAATCCTCTCGATTTCCCGCTGCACGGCAGCCGGCTGATCGAGGCCAGTGCCGGTACCGGCAAGACCTTCACCATCGCCTTGCTATACGTACGCCTGGTCCTCGACCACGGCGGCGAGCAGGCCGCGTTCGGCCGGCCGCTGAGCCCGCCGGAAATCCTCGTGGTGACCTTCACCGAAGCCGCAACCCAGGAACTGCGCGAGCGTATCCGTGCGCGCCTGGGCGAGGCCGCGCGCTGCTTTGCCGAGCCCGAACAGAAGCACGACGGCCTGCTGCTGAAGCTGCGCGACAGCTACGCCGCCGAGCGCTGGCCCGGTTGCGCACGCCTGCTGCGGCTGGCCGCCGAATGGATGGACGAAGCCGCCGTGTCCACCATCCACAGCTGGTGCTACCGCATGCTGCGCGAGCACGCCTTCGACAGCGGCAGCCTGTTCACCCAGGACCTTGCCGCCGACCAGAGCGAACTGCTCGCCGAGGCCGTGCGCGACTACTGGCGACGCAACTTCTACCCGCTGGGCGCAGCCGCGGCCAATGCCGTGCGCCATTGCTACGCCGGCCCCGAAGCGCTGGCCCGCGCCCTGCAACCGTTGTTGGCGGCGCAGGAGGCCGGCTTCCGCTACGCCGACCAGCCGCTGACCGCCCCGGCTTCGCTGGCCGAACTGCTGGAAGCCACCGGTCAGTTCTACGACGAACTCGCCGCCGCCGAAACCCGCGCCCGCGAAGCCTGGGCGGCGGATCGCCAGGGCGTCGCCGAACTGCTGCGCAACCTGCGCGGCGACCTCAACGGCAACAGCTATCGCGGCAAGGATGACGATGCCGTGTTCGCCGGCTGGATCGAGGCACTGGATGCCTGGAGCGACGGTGCCGACGCGCCGGACAACCTGGCGAAGTTCGGCCAGACGCGGATCAAGCTGAAAGCCAAGGCCGTGGTGCCGGAACACCCGGCGCTGCTGGCCATCGACGCCTGGGTCGAACGTTCCGAGCAGCGCCCGGAGATCGCCCCGCACCTGCTGCTGCATGCACTGGGCGAAGTGCGGCACAACCTCGAAGTGGAAAAGCAGAAGCGCGCCGAACTGGGCTTCGACGACCTGCTGGTGCGCCTCGACCGCGCCCTGGCCGGCAGCGGCGGCGAGCGCCTGGCCGAGCGTATCCGCGAGCAGTTCCCGGTGGCGCTGATCGATGAGTTCCAGGACACCGACCCGCTGCAGTACCGCATCTTCGAGCGTGTCTACCGCATCGGCGAGAACCCGCGGAACCTCGGCCTCTTTATGATCGGCGACCCCAAGCAGGCGATCTACGCCTTCCGTGGCGCCGACATCCACACCTACCTGCGCGCCCGCGCCGCCACCGCCGGACGGCACTACACGCTGGGCACCAATTACCGCTCCACCCTGGCCATGGTTAACGCGGCCAACCGCTGTTTCCTCTACGCCGAAGCCCACGGACGCGGTGCGTTCCGCTTTGCCGTGGAAGGCCAGGAAAACCCCGTGCCCTTCCTCGAAGTGGGCGCCCGTGGCCGCGATGAAACACTGCTGCTCGAAGGCAGCGAAACGCCGGCCATGACCTTCTGGCAACTGGACAACGAGGGGCAGGTCTGCGGCTCCACGCTGTATCGCCAGGAGATGGCCGCGCGCAGCGCCAGCGCTATCCAGCGCTGGCTGAGCTCGGCGCAGAGCGGCTTCCGCGATGCCGATGGCCAGTGGCGTGCCTTGCGTCCCGCCGACATCGCAATCCTCGTGCGTGGCCGCAGTGAAGCGGAGGCGGTGCGCGGCGAACTGGCGAAACGCCGGCTCGCCAGTGTCTACCTGTCGGACCGTGACTCGGTGTTCGACAGCCCCGAAGCCGTCGACCTGCTGCACTGGCTGCGCGCCTGCGCCGACCCCGGCGACGATGGCGTGCTGCGCATCGCCCTGGCCACCCGCAGTCTGGCGCTGGACTGGGCGACCCTGGAACGGCTGAACCAGGACGAGCGCTTCTGGGAAGACATGGTGCTGCGCTTCCGCGACTACCGCCTGCTCTGGCAGCAACAGGGCGTGCTGCCGATGCTGCGCCGCCTGCTCGCCGACTTCGCCCTGCCGGCGCGCCTGCTACGCGAAACCGACGGCGAACGCAGCCTGACCAACCTGCTGCACCTGGCCGAATGGCTGCAGCGCGAGGCTGTTGAGCTGGATGGCGAGCATGCGTTGCTGCGGGTACTGGCCGAGCAGCTGGAAAACCCTTCCAGCGAAGAAATCCTCCGCCTGGAAAGCGACGCCGACCTGATCAAGGTGGTGACCATCCACAAGTCCAAGGGCCTGGAATACCCGCTGGTGCTGCTGCCCTTCATCTGCACCTGGCGCGAACTGGATGGCAAGAGCGGCAACCCGCCGAGCTTCCAGTCCGGCGAATCCCGCGTGGTCGAGCTGGCCCGCGACAAGGAACTGACCAAGGCGGCGTTCCAGCAGGCCAACGACGAACGCCTGAGCGAGGACATGCGCCTGCTCTATGTGGCCCTGACCCGCGCGCGCCATGCCGTGTGGCTGGGCATGGCGCCGCTGGTGATGAGCAACAGCAAGAACCCCGAACTGCACAAGGGCGCCATGGGCTACCTGCTCGGCGGCGGCAATACGCTGTCCATCGAGGACGTGACCACGCGCCTGGTCGAGCTGCAGGCCGGGCAGCCCCTCATTGCCCTGGAGCCGGCGCCACAGATCGGAAGCGAGCAGTTCGTCGGCGTTCAGGCCGGCGAGCTGGGCGCCGCGCGCGAACCGCGCCGCCGGGTGGCGGAAAAGTGGTGGATCGCCAGCTACTCGGCGTTGGCCAACATGACCGCCGTGGGCGCCAGCGAGGACGACAGCGAAGTCGCCCCCGCGCCGGCCGCCGACGAACCTATCAGCGCCGGCGAAGACCTGCTGCGTGAAAGCAGCCTGGAAGAACACCGCGAGCTTGAAGCGGTGCCCGCACCCTTCAGCCTGCACGCCTTCCCGCGCGGTGCGAACCCCGGCAGCTTCCTCCACGGCCTGCTGGAGTGGGCCGCCGACGAAGGTTTCACTGCCGACGAAGAACAGCTGCGCGACCAGATCGCCCGGCGCTGCGCCGTGCGCGGCTGGGAAGAGTGGATCGAGCCACTCACCGGCTGGCTGGGCCAGTATTTGCGCACGGCTTTTTGCCTGCCCGCTGCGGCCCCGGTCAGCCTGTCCGGGCTGGTCACCTTTCAGAAGGAAATGGAGTTCTGGTTCTCCACCCGCAATGTCGACACCCAGCGCCTCGACGCCGCCGTGACCCGCCACACCCTGGGCGGCGCAGCGCGGCCGACGCTGCAGCCGAACCTGCTCAACGGCATGCTCAAGGGCTTCATCGACCTGGTATTCGAACACGAGGGCCGCTACTACGTGGCCGACTACAAGTCCAACTGGCTGGGGGCGGACGACGAGGCCTACACCCAGGCGGCGCTGCGCGAGGCGCTGCTGGAGCACCGCTACGACCTGCAATACGCGCTCTACCTGTTCGCCTTGCACCGGCTGTTGCAGGCGCGCCTGCCCGACTATGACTACGACCGCCACATCGGAGGCGCGATGTACCTGTTCCTGCGCGGCAGTTCCTCGGCAACCCAGGGCATGTACCTGGAGCGCCCGCCCAAGGCACTGATGGACGAACTGGACCGCCTGTTCCGAGCGGAGATGCCGGCATGAAGAATACTGCCGAGATGCTCGAACTGATTGGCCGCTGGGCCGAGCGTGGCTGGCTGCGCGAGCTGGACCGCGCCTTCGCGACCTTCCTGGTAGAACGCGCGGCGGATGCCGACCCGTTGCTGATCCTCGCCGCCGCCCTGGCCAGCCACCAGCTCGGGCGCGGGCACGTCTGCCTCGACCTGGAAGCGACCCTGGCCGACAGCCGCTTTGCCCTGTCCCTGCCGCCCGAAGGCGATTCGGTCAAGGACGCACCAGAACTACCCGGCGTGCTGCTGGATGGCTTCGACCTCGATGCCTGGCGCGCCGTGCTCAACGACCCGCGGCTGGTCGGCGTTGGCCCAGGCGACACGCCGTTGGTGCTCTCCGGCCGCCGCCTGTATCTGCGCCGCTACTGGCAGTACGAGCGCGAAGTGCGCGCCGGTATCGACCAGCGCCTGCGGCAGGGCGATGCACTGCGTGCCGCACTGCCTGCCGCACAGCTGCGCCAGGCGCTGGATGCGCTGTTCCCGAAAAAGGCAGGGGCGCCGGCGGATTGGCAGAAGCTCGCCTGCGCGCTGGTCGCCGGCAACGCCTTCGGCATCGTCACCGGCGGCCCCGGCACGGGCAAGACGACCACCGTGGTGAAGCTGCTCGCCCTGCTGCAAAGCCTGGCGCTGGGGGAGGGCGGGCGACCGCTGCGCATCCGCCTCGCCGCGCCCACCGGCAAGGCGGCCGCGCGGCTGAATGAATCCATCGCCGGCGCCGTGCAGCGCCTGGATCTGGCCGGTCTGGCCAATGGCGAAGCGGCGCGCGAAGCCATTCCGACCGAAGTCACCACGTTGCATCGCCTGCTCGGCAGCCGGCCGGACAGCCGTCAATTCCGCCACCACGCTGGCAACCCGCTGGCGCTGGAGCTGCTCGTGGTGGACGAAGCCTCGATGGTCGACCTGGAAATGATGGCCTCGCTACTCGCCGCGCTACCTGCGCGAGCGCGGCTGATTTTGCTGGGCGACAAGGACCAGCTGGCCTCGGTAGAGGCTGGCGCGGTACTCGGCGAGCTGTGCAGCCGCGCCCGTGAAGGTCACTACCGTCCGGCCACCCGCGACTGGCTGGAAGCGGTGACCGGCGAGGAGATCGCCCCGGCGCTGCTGGACACCGCCGGCAGTGACCTCGACCAGGCCGTGGCCATGCTCCGTCACAGCCACCGCTTCAGCGCCGAGAGCGGGATCGGCCAATTGGCCGAAGCGGTCAACGCCGGTGATGTTCCGGCCTTGCGCCAGGTCTGGAAGGCGCAGCACGAAGACCTCGCCCGCATCGCCGTGGATGCCCGGGAAACCCGCAGCCTGCGCGATCTGGTGATCGACGGCGGGCGCGGCGGCGACCTGTTCGGCCCGGTCGGTTACGCCCATTATCTGTGTGTGGTCAGCGGTTCGCGCCCGGCCGACGACGCCGATCAGGCCGCGCTGGATGACTGGGCGCGAAAGGTGCTCGAAGCCCATGGCCAGTTCCAGCTGCTCTGCGCGCTGCGTCGCGGGCCCTGGGGCGTGGAAGGGCTGAACCTGCTGATCGGCGACCTGTTGCAGCGCGAGGGCCTGATCCCCTCCGCCCATGGCTGGTTCACCGGGCGCCCGGTGCTGGTCACCCGCAACGACTACGGCCTGGGCCTGATGAACGGCGACATCGGCATCACCCTGGCGCTACCGCAGGCGGCCGACGACGGGTCGCTGCGCTGGGTGGCCCGCGTGGCCTTCCCGGCGGGCGACGGCAGCGACGCCATCCGCTGGATCCTGCCCAGCCGCTTGCAGGCGGTGGAAACGGTGTTCGCCATGACCGTGCACAAATCCCAGGGCTCGGAATTCACCCACGCCGCGCTGCTGCTGCCCGACAGCCTCAATCCGATCCTTACCCGCGAGCTGGTCTACACCGGCATTACCCGCGCGCGCAAATGGTTCACCCTTGCCAGCGCCGGGCGCGGCTGGCAGGTGCTGGAGGCAGCGACTGAGCGACGGGTGCAGCGGGCGAGCGGGCTGCTGGATCGGTCGTGATTTAGCGACGCTGGCCGGGGCGACCCATGGCGCCATGAGGCTCCGTCAGGTCGGCTGATCGCTGCACCAGTCCTCGACGAGCAGCCCCGGTACCCGGCGAAACTCGCGGGTGTTGTTGGTCACGACGATGCATTGGGTCGCCAGGGCATGCCCGGCGATGCCCGTGTCGTTCGGGCCGATCGGCGTGCCCGCGTCGAGCAGTTGCCGCATCAGCTTCGCGGAGGCATCCACGGCGTCGCTATCCCAGGGCAGCACGTCATCCAGACGCTGAACCAGCGCGTCGATCCATGCCGTCACTGCTCGGGGGGCTTTGGGTGATGCCGCGCCGTAGCGCAGCTCCGCATAGGTGATAGCCGAGATCACCAGCCGATTCCCGGCTTCCGCGGCGTGCTGCAGTCGCTGTAGAACCTGCGGTGGGTTCTTGCGCATGATGAACGAACAGATGTTGGTATCCAGCATGTAGGTCACGGGAGCCGCCACAGGTCACTCCTCGCCGTCGCTGAAATCGACCCGGCCGGGTTCGATCACCGTGGGGCGATCGGACAGAATGTCGGCATCGATGGGCTCAAGTTCGGCCAAGCTGCTCCAGGTGGGGCGGGCCGGACGCAGCGTCAGGGTGTCGCCTTCACGGGTCATCACCAACTCGGTCACGCCCTTGAACTCCATGTCCCGGGGGATTCGGACGGCCTGGTTCTTGCCATTGCGGAACAGGGAAACGGTGGTGGTCGGCATGGTGCACCTCCTGGTCAAGGGGAACGAAACCTGAGGACTACAGTTTAACATATGCCAGGCATATGTCCGTATCGGGGGTGGAGCCGCGACGGGTGCCAGCCCGCATTTCCCCGCTTTTTAGATTTGTCTGATGTCCACCCGGCAAGCTTTTCGCCAGGCTGGCAGGCATGAAACTCAAGCAATTCCTTCGTCGTCAGGATTCCTCCTTTTCCACTCCGAAGGCCGCGCGAAAGCTGCTTCGTCTGTTGGCCTGGCTGGTGATCGCCTGCCTGTTCTTCACGTTGAGCCTGTTCCTTGCCGCGAGCTTCAACAGCGAGGTGTCGCAGCTGCGCCGGCAGATGAATGCCGCCATGTACGAGGCCCAGAACTACCTGGGGCAGCGTGAGTCGCTGTTGGAGCACATCAGCCGCGGCGTGACCTGGAAAGCCCGCGAGCCGCTGTTGCAGTGGCGCCAGTTGAGCGCGCCGGTGCCGCCCCATGAGCAGGTCTATGTCACGCTCGGCGAGCCGGGTTCGAGCTGGAGCCTGGCGCTGTCGGGGCGCGACCTTTCGGAGCTGGAAGCCAAGCGCTTGAACCTGATCTACGTCTCGCCCGCGCCGGAGCGCTTCGTCACCCGGCTGTACGGGGCGCCAGCGCTCAATGCCGTGGTGCCGGCCTCGGTGCTCGAAGTGCTGGGGCAGCCCGGCACGGCGACAGAAGAGAGCCAGGTACGCTGGCTTGCCGATCCGACCGACCCGCAGGCGCGGCAGTACCTGTTCACCCGTGCGACCAGCGAGCAGGACAATGGCTGGCTCGGGCTGGAGATGTTTGGCGCCGATCTCTCGGCGGCGCTCGCCATGCCCGACGCCGGGCGTTTCCTGCTGCTGGACCGCGACCACCGGACCATCCTCGGCAGCGCGGTCACGCCGCAGCTGGGCCTGCAATTCAGCGACCTTTGGGCAGGCGACAACTTCGCCTTCAGCGGCCCGGGCCTGATTCCCAGCCACCTGGCGCTGCTCAAGCACCTGGGCAGTTCCGACTGGTCGCTGATCTACTACTTCAACCTGTCTGACCTGCTGCTGCCGATCTGGCCCAGGCTGCTGGCCTCGCTGGCCTTCCTGCTGGGCTGCTGTCTGGTGGTCTGGGGCATGTGCCGGCGCATCAACCGCCGCCTGATCGGCCCGGCGCAGCACCGACTCAAGACGCTGGTGGAGAACGAGGACTTCCACCGGGCCATGATCCAGACCGCGCCGGTGGCGCTGTGCGTGCTGCGGCGCAACGATGCCGAAGTGATGCTGGAGAACCGCCTCGCCCAGCAATGGCTGGGCAGCGGCGACGAACGTCGGTACTGGACCTACGGCTGGCTCGAGCGCGGTTTCAACAGTGGCGAGGACGGCGGCTCGGAAGAAGTGGAAACCCACACCGGCCGGCACTTGTACCTGAGCTACACGCCAACCCGCTACAAGGGCGAGGAAGTGCTGTGCTGCGCCTTCAGCGACATCAGTGCGCGCAAGCAGACCGAGGCCGCGCTGGCCGAAGCCAAGCGCCTGTCCGATGCCGCCAACGAGGCCAAGACGCTGTTCCTGGCAACCATGAGCCATGAGATCCGCACGCCCCTCTACGGAGTGCTGGGCACCCTTGAGCTGCTGGGCCGCACCGTGCTGGATCACCAGCAGTCGGGCTACCTGCGCGCCATCCAGCGTTCGTCCTCGACCCTGCTGCAACTGATCAGCGACGTGCTCGATGTCTCCAAGATCGAGGTCGGCCAACTGGGCCTGGAACCGGTGGAGTTCTCGCCGCTGGAGCTTACCCTCGACAGTATCCAGTCCTACGCCGCTGCCGCCCGCGCCAAGGGCCTGCAGATCTATGCCTGCTGTGACTGCCTGATGCCCGAGCGGGTGCAGGGGGACGCCACGCGCATCCGCCAGATCCTCAACAACCTGCTGAGCAATGCGGTGAAGTTCACCGACAGCGGGCGCATCGTGTTGAGGGTCCGTTCGGAGCCCGGCGAAGGCTGGCATGACACGCTGCACTGGCAGGTTGCCGACACCGGCATCGGTATTCCCTGGGACCAGCAGGAGCACCTCTTCGACGCCTTCTACCAGGTTTCCGGCAACGCGCGCATGGCGGGCGGAACCGGCCTTGGCCTGTCGATCTGCAAGCGGCTCACCGAACTGATGGGCGGGCAGTTGCGGGTCGTCAGCGACGTCGGCCTGGGCAGCAGTTTCTCCCTCAGCCTGCCGTTGCCCTGTGTGGACCGTCACTCCTCCAGTGAACCCAGGCTGGGTAACTCGATGGTGTGGGTGCATGCGCCGACACGCGAACTGGCCGAGAGCCTCTGCGGCTGGATCACCCGCTGGGGGGCCCGCGCCCAGGTGGTAGCGGCCGACCAGCCCGTCGAAGATGATGCCGCCAGCGTACTGGTGGACCTGCGCTTCAATTCCCATGATCGCAAGCCGCTGCCCGCCTGGCGCGGCTGCCGGGTGCTGGTGACCGACCTGGGCGGCGAGCAGCCGCGCCAGGAAGGTTGTGACTGGCACGTGGGCCGCTACAACCTCGAAGGGCTGCGCCGTGCCCTGGCGGCGGCGCAGGGCTGTGCCAGCGGCGAGGCGGCGCGCCTGGCCGATACCCTGCCCGAGATCGGGCTCGGCCTGCGCGTGCTGCTGGTGGAGGACAACCCGATCAACCAGCTGATCCTGCGCGACCAGCTGGAAACCCTCGGTTGCATCGTCGAGCTCGCCATCGATGGCCGGCAGGCACTGACGCGCTGGCAGACGGACGCCTTTGACCTGGTGCTCACCGACGTCAACATGCCGCATCTCAATGGCTACGAACTGGCCCGCGCGCTGCGCCAGCGGGGCTATCGCGGGCCGATCATCGGCGCGACCGCCAATGCCATGCACGAGGAAAACGAACGTTGCCTCGCCGCTGGCATGAACCGCTGCCTGCTCAAGCCGGTGGACCTGCGCACCCTGCGCCAATGCCTGACCAGCCTGCCCGCGGAGGTGCCGCCATGCGACATCAGCGCATCCTGATCGTCGAAGACCAACCCTTCCAGCGCGAATACCTGCTCAACCTGTTCCGCGAGCAGGGCGTCGTCGAGTTGCGCGCTGCCGAGGATGGCGCCGAGGCGCTGCGCTGGCTGGAGCAGGAACGCTTCGACCTGGTGGTCAGCGACCTGATGATGCCCGGCCTGGATGGCGTGCAACTGATCCAGCGGCTGGCCACGCTGAGCCAGCCGCCGCTGTTGGCGATCATGAGTTCGGCTTCGCGCCCGCTGATGGGCAGCGCCTGCATGGTGGCCCGGGCCCACGGCATCACCGTGCTGGAGCAGATCGCCAAGCCGGCCCGCGCGCCAGTGATCCGCCGTCTGCTGGAGAAGCTTGTCTCGCGCCAGGAGCGCGAGGTGCAACGGCACGGGCCGGCGATTGCCGCGCCCACCCGCGAGGAACTCGAGCAGGCCCTGGCGCAGCGACAGTTGTGCGCCTGGTTCCAGCCCAAGGCTTCGCTGATCGATGGGCGTATCGTCGCGGCGGAAGCGTTGGTGCGCTGGGAGCACCCGCATCACGGCGTGTTGTTGCCGGGCAGCTTCATGGCCGCCCTGACGGCTGCGGGGCTGGATGAGGCGCTGCTCTGGACGGTGCTCGAGCAGGCACTGCAGGCGCAAGCCGACTGGAGCCAACTGGGGTTCCGCCTGTCGGTGGCGGTCAATCTGCCCACCCACCTGCTGGACGATCCTGATTTGCCGGACCGTCTCGCCGCCTTCGTCGCCGCCCGGGGCGGGGTCCCGGCGCACATCGTCTTCGAGCTGCTCGAATGCAGTGCAACGGCGACACCGGCCAACTACTACGCCGGCACCTGCCGCCTGCGCATGAAGGGCTTCGGCCTGGCACAGGACGATTTCGGCCAGGGCTACAGCTCGCTGTACAACCTGGTCTCGACCCCCTTCACGGAGCTGAAGATCGACCGCGCGCTGGTGCATGGCTGCGTGGATGACGAGGGGCTGGCGGCGGCGCTGGAAAGCATCGTCAAGCTGGGCCGGCAACTGGGGTTGGAGGTGATCGCCGAAGGCGTCGAGCATCCGGACGAGCTGGCGCTGTTGCGCCGGCTGCATTGCGACTGCGCCCAGGGCTACCTGTTCTCCGAGGCGGTGCCGCCTGCGGTATTCACCCGCCAGTTGCTCCAGGAGCGCGCCGCCATGGCTCATTGATCCACGGCAGGGACATCGCAGATGCGCAGGCGATTGCCGGCCTCCCGGGGGGCTGGCGGGTCGCCTTATCGCGTACTCACATCTAAAGTCTGCTGGTATCCGGCGGGCCCTCCGCCGCCACTTTCCCGCGACACCGGATGCTTTGCATGAAGGAACATGACCACGGCTCGATTCGTAAACTGGCCAGCACTTCGCTGCGCCTGAACGTCGTTCTGCTGTGCGCGGTTTCCCTCGCCCTGATGCTGGTGGGCGCGTGCTACTGGGCCCTGGGCCGGGTGGTGCAGGAAGAGCGCGACAAGGTGCATTTCCATTTCAGCCGGCTGGTGGGGGATATCCACGAGCATGAGGCTTTTCTCAACCGCATCGCCCTGCAGAGCGACGAGTCCACCCAGCGCCAGGACCTGGACGTGATCCCGCTGCAGCGACGCATGCTGATCCGCGAAAACGGGCTGGAGATCCACGAGGGGCGGGAGTTCTCCTTCGCCATGTCCTTCACCCTCGCGCATCAGGTGCGCCCTGTCGATCCACAGGAACGGCCCGGCACCTTTTCCTTCGGGGTGATGCTGGCGAACTTCTACAGCAGCTACTGGAGTGCCTCGTCCTATCCCTCGCCCCAGGTACTGGTGCTCGACCTGCATGGGCCCACCAGCCTGGCGGTGCCTTCCATCGGCAACTTCCGCGGGCAGCGGCCGCTGACGCGGGGCAACTACCTGGCGGTGATCGAGGGTGTGCGCGAGGCGCTGGAGAAGCGCTCGCCCAAGCGCAGCGACACCCAGGTGCACTGGGCCCAGGCGCAGCCCTATACCGGCGGCGAGAACCGCGAGCTGCTGGCTTACGTCAGCCTCGATTTGCCCGATGCGCTGTGGTGGGAGTCGGACCTGGACCGCCGCGTGGTGGCGGTGTCGCTGCTGGATATGGGACGCATCAATGACCTCGAGGAGGTGCTTGACCGGCCGGTGTTCGACGAGCTGGAACTGATCTCGCCGGGCGGCCAGGTGCTGATCGATTTCCAGGGCGGTGAAAAGGATTACCAGGATGGCCTGAACTTCAGTACCGACGGCCTGGTGTTCAAGGTCCGCAGCGAGTTCGATGGCGGTTGGACCGCGCTCTATCGCCTGAGCTACGCCAGCTTCTTCCGCTACGCCAAGTGGCAGTTCATTGGCGGGCTGGCGCTGATCCTTGGCAGCCTGGCGGGCGGCTGGTTCGCCATCCGCTGGTATTCGCGGCGGGTGATCAAGCCTGCGCGCCGCGCCCATCTGGACATAGTCGAGAGCGACGCCTTCAGCCGCGCGGTGATCCAGACCGCGCCGGTCGCGCTGTGCGTGCTGCGGCATGGCAGCCACCAGGTCGTGATGCAGAACCGCCTGGCCGAGCAGTGGCTGGGCGATGCCGAAGCCATCACCCGCATCAGCCGCGACTGGGACCTGAGCGGGAAGATCGGCGGGGGGGATGGTGAGCTGGTCTTCGAGGTGGAAGGTCGTGCCCTGCACGCCAGCTTCGCGCCGACCCGCTACCGCGGCGAGAACGTGGTGCTCTGCGCTTTCAATGACATCAGCGCGCACAAGCAGGCGCAGCAGATGCTGGCCGATGCCAAGCTGTCGGCGGATGCCGCCAGCGAGGCGAAATCGGTGTTCCTTGTCACCATGAGCCACGAAATCCGCACGCCGCTCTATGGCGTCCTGGGCACGCTGGAGCTGCTCGGGCTGACCGAGCTGACCCTGCAGCAGCGCGACTATCTGGCGACCATCCAGCGCTCGTCGTCGACCCTGCTGCAGTTGATCAGCGACATCCTCGATGTGTCCAAGATCGAGGCCGGGCAGATGGCCCTGGAGGCGGTGGAGTTCAACCCGCTGGAGCTGGCCGAGGAGGTGGTCGCAGGCTATGCGGGCGTCGCCGAGGGCAAGGATCTGCAGCTTTATGCCTGCATCGATTCGAACGTCCCTGGCCTGGTGCGCGGCGATGCCGCGCGCATCCGGCAGATTCTTGCCAACCTGCTGAGCAATGCGCTGAAGTTCACCGACATCGGCCGCGTGGTGCTGCGCCTGCGCATCGTGCTCGGCGAGCAGGGCGAGACGGCGCTGCAATGGCAGGTCACCGATACCGGTATCGGCATGTCCGATGCGCAGCAGCAGCGTCTCTTCGAGCCCTTCTATCAGGCCCACGGCCACGAGCATACGGTCAGCGGTACCGGCCTTGGCCTGTCGATCTGCGCCCGGCTGAGCCAGTTGATGGGAGGGCGGTTGCGCGTGGTGAGCGAAACCGGATTGGGCAGCAGCTTCACCTTCACCCTGGCGCTTCCGGTGCTGGAGCGTAGCCAACCGCTGGCCGACGGCAAGCCGTTGCTGCCGCAACCGATCTACGTGCGGGCGCCGGTGAAAGAACTGGCGCAGAGCCTGGCCGACTGGATCGATTGCTGGGGCGGCTCGGCGCTGGTCCAGGAGCAGCTGCCGCCGGATGTTCCGCCCGGCGCGGTGCTGCTGGATCTGCTCGAAGCCGCTGGCGAGTCGCAATGGAGCGGCCCTCGGGTGCGTGCGTTGACGGATGGCGGGGTGCAGCCGCAGGCGTCCGCGCAGGGCTGGGAGGTCAGCCTTTACCACCTGGCCGGCATTGCCCAGGCGCTGCGTCTGGCTCAGCAGGGCGGAACCAGCGAGGCGCGCCAGGCGCCGCGGGTCGCCCGGCTGGGCAAGCTTGGCCTGCGAGTGCTGGTGGCCGAGGACAACCCGATCAACCAGGCGTTGCTCAAGGAGCAACTCGAGGAGCTGGGCTGCCGCGTCACCCTCACCAGCAATGGGCGCGAGGCACTCCAGCGTTGGGCGCCCAACGCTTTCGACGCGCTGCTGACCGATGTGAACATGCCGGTGATGAATGGCTATGAGCTGGTGGGCGAACTGCGCCGCCACGACAGCCGGCTGCCGATCATCGGCGTCACCGCTAACGCTCTACGCGAGGAAGGCGAGCGCTGCATGGCGGTGGGCATGAATGCCTGGCTGGTCAAGCCGATGAGCCTGCGCACGCTGCACGACGGACTGCTCAAGGTCTGCGGCCATGCGACGGCAGAAACGGCGGAAAACGAAGCACTGCCCGAAGCGCCGGCGCAGGACCGACTGCAGGTTTCCGAGAAGATGCGCGAGCTGTTCCTGCGCACCATGCGCCAGGACATGCAGGGCGTGACGGAGGCCCTGCGAGTCGGTGATCTTCCCACCGTCCGCCAACAGGTTCATCGTCTGCGGGGGGCACTTGCGGTGGTGCAGGCCCATGGGCTCAGTGATGCCTGCGGCGCGGTGGAGGAAGCCTTGATCGCGCAACCCGCCGGGCCCGAACTGTCTGCGGCGGTGACCACGCTGCTGGGACGAATCGAGGCGGCCCTGGCCAACCTCTGAAAGCCTGTCCGGTAACCGGGGCTATTCTGGAATAATGGCCGTGCCCTTGTGGCGGGCCGGCGAACGCAAACGTTGGGACTCAAGAAAACTCATGGAAAAAGTCAGAGTGGCACTAGCGGACGACCATCCCATTGTCCTGATGGGGGTTCGCGAGGTGATCGAACGGGACGATCGCTTCGAGGTGATAGGCGAGGCGCATAACTCCAGCGAGCTGGTGGCCCTGTACCGCGAGCAGCGGCCGGCCATCGTCATCACTGACTACAATATGCCGGGGGACCAGACCTACGGGGACGGCATCAAGCTGATCGAGTACCTGCTGCGCAATTTCCCCGACACCCGCATCCTCATCCTCACCATGCTGTCCAACCCGCTGATCCTCTCCAGCCTTTACGACCTGGGCGTGTCGGGGGTGATCCTGAAGAATGGCGATCTCGACGAAATCCTCGTGGCGCTCAAGGCACTGGCCCAGGACCGCATCTACCGCGGGCCGGGCATGCAGTCGGCAAGCAGCGTGCTGGCCAGCGGGGACGACGTGGAGGGGCGCATCGCCAGCCTGTCGGTGAAGGAATACGAGGTGCTGCGCCATTTCATCTCGGGCATGAGCGTGCGCGACATCGCGCTGCTGCTCAACCGCAGCGTGAAGACCGTGAGCGCGCAGAAGATCTCCGCCATGCGCAAGCTGGACGTGGATACCGACCAGGCGTTGCTGACGTTCTGCGTGATGGCCAATCTGTTTCAGTAGGCCCGCGCAATATAGGAGCGGGCCATGCCCGCGATCCGCCCATCACCGAACTCCCCATGAAGCCCGAGTGATCAGCGCAGCGCCGCAGTGCCCTGCTGGCTGTTTCCGCCATCGTCGATCCACAGGTAACGCACCTCCCCGCCGCTCGCCGGTAGGGCCTGGGTCGGCGTCAACACGCGCTTCGAAAACGGCGGCAGCAGCTCGGCCGGCAGCGCCGAGCCGGCGTTGCCCTGGCGCACCTCGGCGGCGGCCAGGGTGATGAAATAGGCGGTGGGATTTTCCACCTGCAGCGCATTGCCGGCCCTGCGGAAGAGCAGTTTGCGGGGAGCCTCCTCAGCATCCTTCGCCAGTGCCCGCGGGCGGTAGATGACCTTCATCTGCGTGCGCAGGGTAACGGTCAGGCGCGATTCCCCTTCGCCCAATGGCTCGTCGGATTGGGGCGGAATCTCGTAGAGGTTGAGCCAATACAGCGACTCGCGGTCCCTCGGCAGCGCATCGCCGGTATAGAGCAGGCGCAGGCTGCGCATCTGGCCGGGGTTCAGGCGGAATACCGGGGGCAGCGGCATGATCGGCGCCTGCGCGGTTTGCGGCGCGGCGTCGAGGTCGCCGTCGTCGATCCAGGTCTGCACGATGACCGGGTAGCTGTTCTGGTTCACCAGCGCCAGGGAAGCCTCGCGCTTGCCTTCGTCGAAGATCACCCGCGTGCGTTCGGCAGTGACACCGCCGTGGGCATTGGCGCCAACCAGCACGGCCAGGCCCAGCAGGGCGGCGCGCAGCCGCTTACTGCACACGGATCACCACCTGCGCGGTGGCTTCCACGCGGCCGGGGGTGACGGTGGGCATGCTGCCGAGGCTGAGTTTTTCCAGGCGCGCGCGGAAGGTCTCGCTGTACTGGGAGATGCCGTTGACCTCGCCGGTCTTGTTCGAAGCGTTACCGATCACCGGGTACCAGCCGCGCGCTTCGGCGTTGCTGCCGTTGGCGGAATCCTCGTTGGCCAGCAGGTTCATCGCGCTGCCGTTGCGCAGCAGGCGGATGCCCACGCCCTGGGCCATGCCGGGCTGGCCATAGCGGTCGGAGACCAGGTAGGAAAGCCCGCCGCTGGCATTCACCAGCCCCAGCCCGGAGGAGGCGGCCAGCGCGCCGGCCGAGACCTTGATGCCCAGGGCGGTACCGCTGGTGCCGGTTTGGCTGGTGCTGGGGGTGGTGCTGCTGAGCACGCCGCTCTGGCACTTGAAGTCGACCTGGAAGGGCATCTCGCGGCTGGCACCGGAATTTATCTCACCGATGGAGATCGACGGGAATACCACATGCGGCGTGACGTTGGTGACGGCGCAGGTGGGGTAGCGCTTGAGCGTGACGTCGCCGTACAGGCCGATGGAGGCGGGCCAGTTGCCGTACCAACCGGAGTAGTTTGCATAGTGGGTTTCACCGACCCTGGGGTAGGACAGCCCCGGTCCCTTGATGGCGATGTAGCCGGCGGGCTGGGTGTAAAGATAAGCCTGAGAGGCGATGGTCGCCGAATAGTAACGGGTCGATTCCAGCGGCGCACTGAAGAGCTCGGCGCGGACTGCGCTGAGGTTCTTCGCCTTGACCAACTGGAAACCGCGCGAATCGATGTCCAGCCCGGTGAGCAGGCGTTCGCGCCAGACGTCGGTGAAGTACTGGCCGGTCTCCACGTGGGTCAGGCGCAGCAGCACGTTGGGCCAGGCAGTGCGGTAGGCGGCCTGCAGGCCGATGGAGTTGCCTACGCTGTCGCCGCCCTGGTACCAGCCGCTGTAGAGGTCGTCGGCGTTGGAGGAGAACATTTCGTAGACCTCGTCCCCCGCTGTGCAGCGGAAGAACACCTTCTCTGGATCGTAGCCGGCAGAGTTTCCGTACTGCGTGAGCGGTGCGACTGAACTGGCGATCAGGGTGCCGTCGGGCTGGAAGCTGGAGTCGCTGACGTTGATCACCGACGGCAGGCCGAGGGAGCCATTGCTGTTGTCGAGGGAGCCAGACCAGGCGCCAGCGCTACCTTCGCCTGGGCGGATCGCCGTATTGGAGGTGGTGGTGGCGCTGCCCACGCTGGTGACCTTGTAGCAGGTAGCCCACGCACTTGGCGCGAGCAGCAGGGCGAGCAGCGGCAGGCTGCGCAGGACTGGATTCATGAAGCCTCCGGTAGACAGGTTGCCTGCAGGCGCACCAGCACCTGGTCGAGGTCGGCGCCTTTCAGGTCATAGGGCAGCAGGCAGCTGTCCTCCGCCCGGTCGCCCCATTGCACGCGCAGCCGGCCCTTCTCGCCCTCGGCGCGGGCGTAGACCTGCCCGCCCTGGCCGACCATGCCGATGTTCACACCCTTGCCGTCGAGCACGTCGGCGCCCAGCGGCAGCGGCTGGCCATCGGGCAGCCGGGCCTGGATCAGCAGCGGGTGCCCGGTGAGGGTCTTGAACTCGACCCGCACGGCAGCGCCGGCGTAGGGCGCGATCTTGCGTTCGGTTTCCACCAACTCGGCGTTTTCGTCGATGCCTTGCGGGTCGAGGCTGATGGGGTTGTAGCGGTAGGGCGAAAGCGAGGGCACCACGGCATAGCCGTTGCCGTCCACCCGCGCGCCCTGGCCGCCGCGCACGCCGGCGCCGCTGGCGCCCTTGGCTTCCACCAGGGCGAAGGTATCGCCGACGTAAGGGCCCAGGGTCAGGCCGCCGCTGTGCAGCACCGCCGCGCCGCGCATGCCGCCGTTGACCTGGCGGTAAGTGGAGCTTTCGGCGTAGCCGGCGTTGAAGGTGGCGACCGAGGTCTGCTGCTGCACGCTGCCGTTGAAGTCGGTGCCCTGGCCTTCGCTGTCGCGCCCGGCGGAGAGGGCGTAGCTCAGGCTGCGGTCTTCGCCCAGGGTGCCGTTGAGGCCGGTCTGGTAGGTGCTGCCGCTGGTGTCGCCACTGCGCCGCGAGGCCATGGCGCTGAGGTTCGGCGCGCGGCTGGTGGAACCCAGCGGCATGGACAGGCTCAGGGTCAGGGTGTTGTTGCGGTTGCTGCCGTGCTGCAGGTTGTACTGCGGCGGTTGCGACGGGTCGTAGTCGTCGTTGACGTCGCGGTACCAGGTGGTCTGCTGGCGCGAGTAGGAGAGGTTGTAGCTGAGCTGGCGCCAGGTGTTGGAGTAGCCGACCTGCAGCTGGGTATCGCGGCTCTTGCCGTCGTAGTAGTCGGCGGTGGAGCCGGACAGGTAGAGGTTGCCGTACTGCCCCAGGCCCTGGTTGACCAGCAGGGTGAACTGGTTGCGCTGCTTGTAGCTGCTCGAATCCCAGCTGTCGCCGTGGTCGCCCGCGTCGCGCGCGGAGAGGGCGTCGCCCAGGTCGCGGTAACCCTCGGTGGAGTAACGGTAGCCAGCCAGCGTCAGGGTGGTCTGGGTCGGCTGGAAGGTCCGGCTGTAGTTCAGGCCGACGCGCCAGCCCTGCTTGCGCTGGTTGTTCTCCACGGTGGCGCTGGAGAAGGTGGTGTTCATGCCGAAGGCGCCGTAGGGCGTGGCCAGCACGCCGCCGCCGAGTACCGCCAGGTAGTCCTCGGCGACGCGGGCGCCGAGGTTCGCGGTGAGGGCGTTGGTCAGGCCGCGCTGGTAGGTCAGGTCACCGAACAGGTCGTTGCCATCGCCGTACTGGCGCGCCTGGCCCACCGTCGCGCTATAGCGCGACAGGCCGGGGCGCATGGATTCGGGCACGGCGGAGAAGGGCACGGAGAAACGCGAGACGCTGCCGTCGGCCTCGATCACCTGCACGTCCAGGTCGCCGTCGTAGGCGGTGCCGTAGAGGTCGTCGATGACGAAGGGACCGGGCGCGACCGTGCTCTCGTGGATCTTCTTGCCATTCTGGCTGATCACCACCCGCGCGTTGGTATTGGCCGTGCCACGCACCTGCGGCGCGTACTGGCGTTGCGAGTCCGGCAGCATGCGGTCGTCGGTGGCCAGGCGTGCACCGCGGAAGCCCATGCTGCCGAACAGGTTGCCTTCGGTGTAGCTGTCGCCCAGGGTCAGTTCGCTGCGCAGGCCCGGCAGCGCGCGCTGGGCGTAGGTGCGAATGCTGTTCCAGTCGCTGCGGGTGTTCCCGGCGTAGCTGGAATAGGTGTAGTTGGACTGGTGGCGCAGCCGCCACAGACCCAGGTTCACGCCGCCGTTCAGGCCCAGGTAGCCGTAGTCCGAGTCGCCGCCGCTGCCGGAACCTTCGAAGCTCGAACGGTAGAGGTTGGCATCGTAGTTGACGAAGCCCATGGTGCTGCCGGCGTCCCATTCGTCCGGGCTGACATAGCCGCGCGGTTTGATGTCGAGCAGCGCCTGGGGCACCGCGAGGTCCAGGCGCAGGCGCGCGGTGTCGAGTGTCCAGGTCGAGTTGGGCAGGCGCTCGGTGAGCCAGTGGCAGATGCCCTGGTCGTCCTTGCCGGCCTTCGGGTCGGGGCGGGCCCCCAGGCTCTGGCGCAGGAAGCGTTCGCTGAAACAGGGTTCGGCGCGCTCACCACGCTGGCGCATCTGCACTTCGGCGCGGGTGGCGTACTGGCCGTTGAGGTAGAGGTCGACATGGTAGGTGCCGGGGTCCACCTGGTCGGCGCGGTTGAAGCGCTCCAGGCTGCCGCCGGCCAGGCCCGAGCCCATCAGCAGGCTGTCGTCGAAGCGGTACTGCGCATCGCCCAGCGCTATGCCCGCGATCGCCATGGCGAGGGCTCCCAGGGCGAACGGCAGCAGCGGTCCGTGGGCACGATCAACGCGGCAGGTCATGGCGAAGTTCCACTCTTGCGCCGTAGTCGTTGATCAGCAGGGCGGAGAGGCGTGGCGTACCCGCGGGCAGTGCCGAAGGCTTTTGCGGCGTCCACTGGGCCTGGCCCATCGGCGCGATCATGTCAGGCTGCAACTTCCACTGGCGCTCGCCGACGCTGAGGGTAGCGCTGCCGAAGGAGGCGTAGTAGCCGGTGGGGTTCTCCACCTTCACGCTCCAGTTGCTGCCGCTCTGCACCAGGGAGAAACGCAGTTTCTCAGTCAGCTGTTCGGGGCTGCCGGCGATGCCCGCAGGGCGGTAGAACAGCTTCAGGCGGTTGCGCAGCATCAGCAGCATCTGGTTCTGGTCGGCCTTGGCGGCGTTGCGCGGCGGAATCTGCAGCACATTGAGGTGGAACAGCGATTCGCGGTCCTTGGGCAGGCCGGAGCCGGTGTAGAGGATGCGCAGGGTCTGGCCGCTGCCCGGCGCCATGCGCGATACCGAAGGGTTCACCACGAACGGCGCCTTGGCGGTATCGGGCGTGGAGGCGGGATCGTCGATATCGATCCAGGCCTGGATGACGTTGGGGAAGCCGTCCTTGTTGGTCAGCTGCACGGTCTTTTCCCGGGCGTCGCCGGGGTAGATGACACGGGTGCCGGTGATCACCACGCTGGCCTGGGTCAGTGTGGCGGTGAAGGCTGCCAGCAGGGCGAGCGCGAGCGTCGCCGCGCTAAGCGGGCGCAGAGGGAGGGCGTTCATCCGGTTCACCTGTCTTGCCGGATCGTTCGGGGCGGTCTCCCCTGAACGGCCCGGCGCAATGCGGGGAAGCGGCACCGGGGGGACGGTGCCGCGGGGTATCACTCGTAGCGCAGGGTGTAGGTCACCGAGCCGAGTACCGGGCCGGGGGTCACGGTGGCGGCTTCGGAGATGTACTGCACGGCATAGTCGTAGCTGGCGCTGGTTTCACCATCGGCGAGGACGATGTCGCCGGCCTCCACCGCTGCGCCGCCAGCCAGGTTCACCGGAGTACCGGCGGGGCCGTCGAGCAGTTGCAGGGCAACGCCGGTGGCACCGCTGGTGGCGGTGTTGGTCAGGTTGCCCGACGCGGTGGCGTTGGTGGCCTGGAACAGGGTGGTGAAGTGCTCGTCGGCACCGCTGGGCGCGGCGCAGCCGGTCAGTTGGAGGGTAAAGCTGGTCTCGCCGGTGGTCTGGCCGACGCTGCCGTTCAGGGCGCTGACCGGAACGCTGTCGAGGATCACGGTCGGGTCGGTGTTGCCGTCGACCACGGCCGAGCAGGTCTGGTCGGTCACTTCGCCACTGAAGTTGATGGTGTTGGCGGCGAAGGCAAGGCCCGGCACAGCGAAGGCGGCTGCGACAGCGAGGGCGGTTACGTGAAGTTTCATTCTCTTGAGCTCCATGGTCAGGGTGTTTTGCCATGTCCATCTTGCTTTCAGAGCTTTCCTAAATATCTGAGACGAATCTGAAAGTGTTTTCCTAGGCTGCTGTCGTCCCGACCAGCGGCGCCCAGGTGCGAGGCAGAGCGGCGCGTTGAGAGTGCCGATGGCGCTGTGCGGAAAAACGTCTCCCAGTGTGTCGATTCCTGGCTGCGCGCTTCGACTATGAGGTAACCGCAAACCCATAGCGCCCGGAGACGACCATGAAGTACCTGTGCCTGATCTATGTGGATGACCAGCGCCTGTCGAGCCTGTCCGGGCCCGAATACCGGCGTCTGATGGACGAGTGCTTCGCCAACGACGAATACCAGCGCCGGGCTGGCAGAGTGCTCGCCTCCGAGGCGCTGGAGACGGTAGAGACCGCGACCACCTTGCGGCATGGAGCGGCGGGGTTGTCGATTACCGACGGGCCCTTCGCCGAGACGCGCGAGTATCTGGGCGGCTTCGTACTCATCGATGCGCGTGACCTCAACGAGGCACTGCAGATTGCACAGGGGATTCCCAGCGGTCGCCTGGGCGCGGTGGAAGTCCGCCCGGTGCGCGACTGGGACCGCTACTTTGCCGGGCGCTGAGGCCCGGCTGTTCAAGTGATGGCAACGTCAGGAGGATGTGATGCTCAAGTGGATTGCGTTGGTGATGGTACTGGCTGTGGCGGTGGTCCTGGTGCTGGCGGCGAATCGCCCGGGCACCTTCCGGGTGGAGCGCACCGCGCGCATCCAGGCGCCGCCTGAGAAGGTGCAGGGTTATATCGAAGACTTCCACCTGTGGGCGCAATGGTCGCCCTTCGAGAAGCTCGACCCGCAGATGCAGCGCAATTTTTCCGGTACCGACAAGGGCCGAGGCGCGGTCTACGCCTGGGAAGGCAACGGCAAGGCCGGGGCAGGGCGGATGGAAATCCTCGAAATCGATCCCGGTAGCCGCGTGACCATCGCGCTGGACTTCCGCAAACCGTTCACGGCCAGCAACACCGCCGAATTCACCCTGGTGCCGCGCGATGGCGGCACCGAGGTGACCTGGGCGATGTTCGGCCCGGTGCCCTTCGTGGCGAAGATCATGCACCTGTTCTTCGACGTGGACCGCATGGTCGGCAAGGACTTCGAGGCGGGCCTGGCCAACCTCAAGGCGCTCGCCGAAAAGGGCTGATGCAACCTGTGACCCGAAGGAGGTGAGCCATGTGCCCCCTGTGCGTTTCGACCCTGACGCTGGCGCTGACCAGCGTTCTTTCCGCCGGCGGCTTCAGTGCCTTCGCCGTCACCCGCCTGCGCGGCAAGCGCCGCGCCCGATCACACGAGCAACGGGAGCCTTCCCAGGAGCGTGCGCCATGAAACCGGCCAACCAACATTCTTCCTTCCCAGCGATGCCCCGGGTCGTTTCCCAGGCTGCCTGGCGACAAGCGCGCATTCGCCTGCTGGAGCAGGAAAAGGCTGCGACCCACGCCCGCGACGCGCTCAATGCCCAGCGCCGCGAGCTACCGGTGGTGCGCATCGACAAGGACTACCGCTTCGAGGGCCCGCACGGCCCGTTGCGCCTGCTCGACCTGTTCGAGGACCGGCCGCAGCTGATCGTCTACCACTTCATGTTCCACCGCGACACGGGGCTGGGTTGCGAGGGCTGCTCCTACCTGGTCGACAACCTCGGCCGGCTGGAGCACCTGCATGCGCGTGGCACTACCTTCGCCATGGTATCCCGCGCACCGCTGGAGGAGATCGCACCGTTCCGCACCCGCATGGGCTGGCAGTTCCCCTGGTATTCGTCATTCGGCAGCGACTTCAATTACGACTTCCACGTCAGCGTCGATGAGGCCGTCGCCCCGGTGGAATACAACTATCGTGACAAGGCAGAGCTGGAACGTCTCGGCCAGGACTACCACGTGCGCGGCGAGCAGCCGGGCATGAGCGTGTTCCTGCGCGACGGCGATCAGGTCTACCACAGCTACTCGACCTACGGCCGGGGGCTTGAGGCGCCGCTGTTCACTTACCACCTGCTCGACCTCACCCCGCTGGGGCGCGGCGAAGGCTGGGGCGGCATGCCCGACTACCAGGGCAAGGGCATGAACTGGACGCGCTTCCACGACGAATACGACGACGCCCCGCAGCCGCGCAGTTGATGCGGTTCCTGAACCTCGAACAGGAGCAAATCCCATGACTGGCGACAAGAATGCGGACCACGGCGAGCTGCACGCCGTGCTGGAAAGCTGGCTGAACGCCGTGCGGGCCTCGGACGTCGAGGGCATCACCCGCCATTACACCCGCGACATCCTCGCCTTCGACGCGGTGAAGCAATTGCAGTTCAAGGGTATCGAGGCCTACGCCAGCCATTGGCGCGACTGTACGCAGATGTGCCGGGAGCCAACCTTCGACATCCACCAGATGAGCTTCGAATGCGGCGGCGACACCGCGTACGGGCACTACCTCGCCTACTGCGGCGGCACCGACGACAAGGGCCAGCACAACGCTTCCTGGGCACGCGTGTCGGTCGGCCTGCGCCGCGAGGCCGGGCGCTGGAAGATCGCCCACGAGCACTTCTCCATCCCCTTCGATCCGGCGACGGGGCAGCTGCTGTTCGATGCCAAGCCCTGACCACGACCGGGACCGGGTCTGGACCTCGCTCCTACGAAAGCCCCTTGCCCCAACGCAGCACCCCGCAATGATCGCCCGTCGCATCCGTCCGACCACCTCCCACCTTGGAGGAAATGCGTGCAGGATAGGCAGACCTCACCCACGCCAAGGACCTTCGGCCCATGCACGAGTACGCCGCCCAGCCCCTGCGCGATGTGATGGACGACGTCTACCGCCGTGAATCGCGCCGGGTACTGGCCACGCTGATCCGCCTGCTGGGGGATTTCAACCTGGCCGAGGAGGCCCTGCACGAAGCCTTCGTCGCCGCCGTGGACCAGTGGCGACGCGACGGCGTGCCGGCCAACCCTCGTGCCTGGCTGGTCTCCGCCGGGCGCTTCAAGGCCATCGACGGCCTGCGCCGGCGCTCGCGTTTCGACGCCTCGCTGACGCAGATCGCCGCGCAACTGGAGATCGATGCGCAATCAGTGGAGGAGCAGGCCGACGAAAGCGTCGAGGACGACCGCTTGCGGCTGATCTTCACCTGCTGTCACCCGGCGCTGCCGGCGGACGCGCAGGTGCCGCTGACCCTGCGCGAGGTCTGCGACCTGAAGACTGAGGAAATCGCCCGGGCCTACCTCGCCACGCCCTCGACCATCGCCCAGCGCATCGTCCGCGCCAAGGCGAAGATCCGCGATGCGCGGATTCCCTACCAGGTACCGGAAGCCGCCGAGCTGCCGGAGCGCCTGGCCAGCGTGCTGCGGGTCATCTACCTGGTGTTCAACGAGGGCTATTCCGCCTCGGCGGGCGACTCGCTGACCCGCACCTATCTGTCCGCCGAGGCCATCCGCCTGGGCCGGCAATTGCTGGAGTTGCTGCCGGAGCCCGAAGTGATGGGCTTGCTGGCGTTGATGCTGCTGCACGAATCGCGGCGCGAGGCGCGCACCGCCGAGGACGGCGAACTGGTATTGCTGGAGGACCAGGACCGCTCACGCTGGAACCGACAGCTGATCGCCGAGGGACAGCAACTGATCAGCGCTGCGCTCGCAACCCGACGAGTCGGCCCGTACACCCTGCAGGCGGCCATTTCCGCCGTGCACGCCGCCGCAGCCGACATGGCCAGCACCGACTGGGCGGAGATCGTCGGCCTCTATGACCTGCTGCTGGCGATGCAGCCCTCGCCGGTGATCGAGCTCAACCGCGCCGTGGCACTGGCCATGCGCGACGGACCGAAAGTCGGGCTGGCGCAGGTGGACGCCATCCTCGCCCGTGGCGATCTGCAGGACTACCACCTGGCGCATGCCGCCCGCGCGGACTTCTGCCGGCGGCTGGGGCGCCATGCGGATGCTCGCACGGCCTACGGGCGCGCGCTGCAGCTGGCGAAGCTGGAGCCGGAGCGGCGCTTTCTTGAGCAGCGGCTGCGCGAACTCCAGTGCTGACCGGCATACCCATCGATCAGTCGTTGCTGCCGGGCGGCGCGGCAGGTTCGCTCTACAGGCTGCTCACCAGGTGTCCGCCATCGACGGCGAGCACCGCGCCGGTCATGAAGGCGCCGGCGTCGCTGGCCAGCAGGAGGAAAGGACCTTCCAGCTCCTGCAACTGGCCCAGGCGGCGCATCGGCACCGTGTCGCGGATGTAGGCCTGGCCCTTGTCGCTGTCGAAGTAGGCGTCGTTCATTTCGGTCCGGAAGTAGCCCGGCGCGATGGCATTGACCCGCACGTTGAAGCGCGCCAGTTCCAGCGCCAGGGATTTGCTCAGCTGCACCACACCGGCCTTGGCCGCGCAGTAGTGGCTGTAGCCGCCGCCCACTCGCAGGCCGAGGATCGAAGCGATATTGACGATGCTGCCACCGCGCCCGGCCCTGGCCAGGCGTTGCGCCGCGCACTGGGCGACGCGCCAGACTCCGTCGAGGTTGGTGGAGAGCATGGCGCGCCAGTCTTCCTCGCTGACCTCCAGCGCGCGCTGGCCGTTGCCGATGCCGGCGTTGTTGAGCACTACCTCGACCACGCCGAACTCTGCCTCGGCGCTGTCGAAGGCCGCTTCGACGCTGGCGCGGTCGGTCACATCCAGCGCCACGGCATGGGCTTCGCCGCCCTCGGCTTGAATGCTTTGGGCGAGCTGTGCCAGTCGTTCGGTGCGACGTGCCGCCAGGACTACCCGGGCGCCGGCACGGGCGGCTGCGCGCGCGAGATGCGCGCCGATGCCGCTGGAGGCGCCAGTGACCAGGACGGTCTTGCCGGCGAGGGAAAATAGGTCGTTGCTCATGGCTGCACCTGTGTCGACGGAGCGAAATCGCTGACCGCCAAGGTTAGCCGGATGCACCCTCAAGGGCGTGCAGGGTGCGCCATTCGCCGCGCGAATGACGAGCCGGGCTTGGCCGATGTTCCGGGTGCGCTTGGCGATGGGCATCTCAGGCTCCACGCCATCCTACGCTGGTGCTCCGAAGTTACCGGCGGAAGTCCACCGTAGGATGGCGTGGAGCGAAGCGACACCCATCGATAGCGGGGGGGGCAGGGGCAATCAAGAAAAAGCCCGGCACAAGTGCCGGGCTTTTCATGACGCGGGAAGCAAATCAGGCGGCGAGTGCGCGGGCCTGCTTCTTCTTCACCTGGGCACGGCAAGCATCGCCGAACGCCTGGAAGATCTTCACCGAATCGGGGTTCTTCGCGGCTTGCCATTCCGGGTGCCACTGCACCGCGAAGAGGAAGGGCGAAAGCGTCGGAGCGTGGATGGCCTCGACCAGGCCGTCCTCGGCGTGGGCGATGGCTTCAATGCCCTTGCCCAGGTTCTTCAGGCCCTGGCCATGCAGCGAGTTGACGCGAATCTCATCGCCCAGCAGCTGCTGCAGCCAGCTGCCCGAAACCGGACGAACGCCGTGGACCTGGCTGTACTGCACGTCGACCGGGTCTTCGGGGTTCTCGCGATGGTCATTGAAGCCGGGCTCGGCGTAGACCTTCTGGTAAATGTCGCCGCCCAGGGCCACGTTGATTTCCTGCATGCCGCGGCAGATACCGAAGATCGGCAGGCCACGCGCGATGGCGGCCTTGATCAGCGGGATGTCGAAGTTGTCGCGGTCCTTGTCCTGGCCCTTGCCGGGAGTTTCGTTCTCCTGGCCATACAGGGTCGGATCGATGTTGCTGCCGGCACCGGTCAGGTACACGCCGTCGGCCATGTCCAGGTATTGCTCGAGGTCTTCGATGCCGCAGCAGGTCGGTACCAGTACCGGCACGCAATCGGACTGTTCGACCAGGGGCACGATGTATTTGTGGGTCATGACCTGATAGTCGTGGCCTTTGCGCTCTTGGCTGCCCATGGACATCAGGACGACGGGTTTACGGAGAGTCTGTTTCTTGTTGCCAATGTTGCTGTTGGACATATGTCACCTTTGGACGGGCTGCAGCCCATCGTTTTTGTGCAGGCGCGCAGCGGAAAGGCGCGCTACCTGAGGTTCCGAGCACTGCCGGGAGCGCACAGAAGGCGAAGTTTCCCGGTCGAAACCTGCCTACCAGCCTGCCAGAGCCGTTAAATATGTCAAACGAATTCGACGGCGAGCGTCAAAAATAATGGTCGAAATCCTGTCTTACAATTCATTTATCTTATTGTTTTTAAAGTGTTTTTATAAATTCCCCGACGTGATTAAAAGTCCATTATTTAAAACGCCGGATCATAATGGTGAAAAATTCTGCACGCTTTTTCATGGCGGGTGTTCGGGATCGGCAACGACGGTGCAAGCGGCGCGCTCTGCCTCGCGGTTTTGCCTCGAACGGCACGCTCAATGGCACTCGATACGGTTCCGGCCGTTCTGCTTGGCCCGGTAGAGCGCGCTGTCGCTGCGCGAAAGCGCGGCCTCGGCGGAGATGTCGTGGGCTTCCAGGGCGGCGATGCCGATGCTGATGCTCAGCGGGATGCGTTGTCCGTCCTGCATCAAGGGTTGCTCCAGCAATTGCTGCTGCAGCCGTTGCGCGAAAATCTTCGCGGCAGCGACATCGACGCCGCCCAGTACCACGGCAAACTCCTCGCCGCCCATGCGCCCGGCGAAATCCACGCGGCGGATGTCGCGGCCCAGGATGCAGGCGAAATGGCGCAGCGCCTCGTCGCCGACGGCGTGACCCCAGCGGTCGTTGATCGCCTTGAAGTGGTCGATGTCGCACATCAGGATCGCTGCGTGGCGGTTGCTCGAGCGTTGCACGCGGCCGAGCTCCGCCTCGATCAGGCGCATGAAATGGCCGCGGTTGGGCAACTGGGTGAGGAAGTCGGTGGTGGCCAGTACCTGAAGCTCCGCCTCGATGCGCTTGCGTTCGGTGATGTCAGTGATGAAGCCGTGCCAGATCAGGCCGCCGTCCGGCAGGCGCTTGGGGTGCGCGTTGCCCTGGCGCCAGAGTGTGCCGCGGCCGGCGATCTGCACGCGGTATTCGTGCCGCCAGGGTTGCAGGTGGGCGGCGGAGGCTTCCAGCGAGGCGAGGCAGGCCGGAAGGTCATCGGGGTGGATCAGGTCGCGCAGGAGCACGGATCGGTGGCGCATCTGTTCGGCGGGCACGCCATAGATGTCCATCACGCCTGCGCTGACATAGGGGAAGGTACCGGTGCCGTCGGGGAGGCGGCGGAACTGGAAGACCATGCCGGGGATTTCGTTGGTCAGGTCGGTGAGCAGTTCCACGCTTTCGCGCAGCTTCTCGGCCATGCCGCGCAGGGCGCTGATGTCGGTGGTAGTGCCGAGCATGCGCAGGGCATTGCCCGCGGCGTCGCGCTCGACCACTTTGCCGCGGCTGCACACCCAGAGGTAACGGCCGTCCTTGTGCCGCAGGCGGTGCTCGACCTCGTAGGCCTCGGTGCGGCCCTCGAAATGGTCGCGCATGGTGTTCTGCACATACTCGAGGTCTTCGGGATGCACGCGGGTGTAGGCGTCCTCGATGCAGCTGCCGATTTCGTCCTCGGTGTAGCCCAGCAGGGACTTCCAGGCGGTGGAGTAGTGGATCTGCCCGGTGGGCACATGGCGGTCCCAGATGCCGGTGCCGCTGCCGTCCACCGCCAGGGCCATGCGCTGCTCGTCCTCCTTCTGCGGTACGCGGTCGCGGTCCAGCAGCGCTTCGCCCAGCTCCACTACGTCGGTCAACAGCCTTTGCTGGTCGTCGCTCAGTGCCTCGTCGCTGTCGCCGAGCAGCGCCAGTCGCGCCTGGGGAAAGCCTTGCGGGTCGCGCAGCACCCGGCTGGCCAGCAGGTTCAGCAGTCGGCCCTGATGGCTGAGCGGACTGGCGGCGGCATCGAGGGCCAGCAGGGTGGCCAGGGAAAGGGCTGCCGCACCGTCTATGCCGAGCTGGCCGAGCAACTGGCCACGCATGTCGATGAGCAGGACGGCGCAGTCGCCGCCTGCATGCTGGGCGAGACGCAGCAGGCCGTCATATCGCCCGTGCTCCTTTACCGCAGGATTACTGGAAGTTCGCATCCGATAGCAGCTTCTTCAACGGAGGATGGGCTTGGGCATGGCGGGGCGCGGGGCGCTGCGGCATGCGGACGCAGATGGCCCTATGAGATCACGGCCTTCGGGGCGCCACAATGTCCCTCCACGACATGGACGACGAGCGTGCAGAAGAAGGGCGGCGCCTGCGGTAGCGCAGGCGCGCAAGGGTCAGTTGATCAATTGGTCGATCAGCACGGCGTTGGTGTAGAACAGGCAGCCGTCGCTGGCGCGGTGTCCGACCAGATGGAACTGGCCGCGGTGCTCTGCGCCGCCCAGGTACACGCGGAACATGCAGTCCGCCAGTGGCCCGACGCTGTCGGGCATGTGCAGGTCGAGGGTAGCGAGGTCGGCGTCGACCATCATTTCCTCCTGGTGGTTTTCCTGCAGGTACACCTCGGCCTGTTCCAGGTGCAGGCGGTCGTCGTCGGTGAGATAGAAGTGGATATCGGTCACCGGGATGGGTTGCTGATCCGCGGTGAGCTTGCACCAGCCTTCGAGTGTCAATGCGCTCATGATGCTGTCCTCCTCCGTTCGCGGGCTGATACCGCGCCGTCAGAGTTTGGACCGCTTCGCTCCCCGGTTCGCTCACTCTTTGTTCAATTGGCCGATGCGGGACATAAAAAAAGCCGCTCCAGGGGAGCGGCTCGAAGGACGTCGAAGGAGCAATCACAATATCAACGTCAGGAGTTGTCTTCCGCAGGGAAATGCGGAAGCGGGAAGATGAGCTGATTCTAGAAAGTTGGCTCTTCGAAATAAACCGTTAATCCGGGAAGAGACTTTCTGCCGTGGCGTAATAATCTCTCGGGAACACGGGGCAAACATTCAGATAAATCCGAAAGTTGCCCCGAGTTATTGCCCGGCGAATATCCGCCTGGATTACAGGATCGACAGCGGGTATTCGACGATCAGGCGCAGTTCGTTGTTGTCCGCTTCACCCTGGTCCGCGTTGGCGCGGTGGAAGGCTTGGCGCATGCGGAAGGACAAGTCCTTCGCCGGGCCTTGCTGGATGACGTACTTGGCTTCCAGGTCGGTCTCGTGGTGGCTGCCGTCTTCGCCGTACAGACCGACGTAGGCGCCATCCGCGTCGGCGTGGCTGCCGTCGATACCGGTACCGTTGATGTAGCGGGCCATGAAGCTCAGGCCCGGTACGCCGTAGGTGTCCATCGCCAGGTCGTAGCGGACCTGCCAGGAGCGCTCCCCCGGACCGTTGAAGTCGGAGTACTGCACGGAGTTGGCGAGGAACACCGAGTCACCGGTGGCGCCAGCGCCGTCGTCGCCGAAGCCGACATAGTCGAACGGGGTATCGCCGTGGACCTTCTGGTAGGCCAGGGTGACGGTGTGCGCCTGCAGGAAGGAGTAGGCCGCGGCGAGCGACCAGGTGGTGTTGCTGATCTCGCCGGCCTTGGCCTGGCCTTCGTCGTTGGTGCGGTAGATGTTGAAGTCGAAGGCCAGCGACTGGTCGTTGGCGACCGGCAGCACCCAGTTCAGGTTGCCGTAGTACTGGCGCCAGATGTCCTTGAACTCGGAGCCGTACAGCGAAACGCTGAGGTTGTCGTTGATCGCGTACTTGCCGCCGAGGAAATCGACGTCGCTGGTTTCCACGACGGCATAAGCCGCCCACAGTCCGCCGTCGCGGGCGGTGGTGACCGGGCTGGTGCCGGAGGTGAAGTGACCGGCTTCCAGGTCCAGGCCGTCGATTTCGCTGCTCAGCAGGTTGAAGCCCGAGGCAGTCTGCGGGATCAGGCGGGTGCCGCCGGCGGCGAACACCGGAGCGGTCGGCTGCATGTCGCCGAATTTCAGCTCGGTTTTGGAGATACGCACTTTCAGCGCGCCACCGGCCTTGCCGTAGTCATCATCCGGCTTGCCGTCGTTGCCGACCGGCAGGTTGCCGGTGCCGGCGCGGCCACGGCCGGCGTCGAGCTTGATGCCCAGATAACCGAAGGCGTCCACGCCGAAACCGACGGTGCCCTGGGTGTAGCCCGAGGAGAAGTTCGCCAGGAAGCCCTGGGTCCAGTCGCGGTTGTCGGCCGCGCCGTTCTTGCCGTCGTGATCGTAGTACTGGTTGCGCAGCAGGACGTCGAGCTTGGCGTCCTCGACGAAGCCCTTGGCATCGGCCTGATCGGTGACGAAGGGTTCGGCGCCGGCGAACTGGCTGGCGGCGGCGGAAACAGCGAGGACGATAGCGCTGCGTTTGAGGTGCTTCATGGATATTGCCCCTAGAGTCTTGGAGGACCGGCTCGATGAAGTGCGTGAGAACCGGACGTTTTTATAGGCAGGCACAATGAATCCGAACATGGATTGACCACGGCGGAAAGTCGCAGGAAGTTGCGTTGGCATTGTTGCAGTTAACTGACTTTGTATTCCCCCGCGTATTGCTCCAGACGCGGGCTTGGATACGCAAAGCCGACGTCATAATGCCGAAAGAGTTCGCCGTTTAAATCACGGATTATGAAAAGGTCTATGTCTAAAACTGTAATAATCGGGACTTTTGTCGAGTTGACATAACGCATTCGGAAGTTCCGCGTATATAAACAATGTCACTGTTTCCGGGGGCTGCGGGCACGGTGACATGGCGCGCGGCCCGGCGATGCGGCTAAGCTGCGCGACCCGGCCGCCGCACCTGGTGCGGCGACGTGCCCCATTCACTGACAGCAGAGATTTGTCCCATGACGCCTACCTTCATCCCCGACGCGGACCCCGAATCCATCTCCTCCGACGTCGCCGGCTTCGGCGGCCTGCTGGTGTCCACGCAGATCCCCACCCTGGAGGACGGCAGCCTGGAACTGGGCGACATCAAGGCCCAGAGCGAAGCCACCCTGCGCAGCCTGCAGCTGGCCCTGGAAAAGGCCGGCAGCGGTCTGGACCACGTCCTGCACCTGACCATCTACCTGACCAGCATGGCCGACCGCGCCGCGTTCAACGAGGTGTACTGCCGCTTCTTCGCCAAGCCCTACCCGGTGCGTGCCGCCGTCGGTATCGCCGAGCTGGCCGTCGAAGGGATGAAAGTGGAAGTCACCGCCATCGCGGCCAAGCGCGCGAGCTGATCTTCCTGTTTCTGGAAAGGGCCGCTTTGCGGCCCTTTCTTTTTTACGCACCTCTGCGGCATGGTCATCCGTGGGTTCGCGAGCAAGCTCGCTCCTACAGGTCCGTGCCATGCCGCTTTCGTAAGCGAGCTTGCTCGCGAACCGCCCCAGCCCCGCTCTTACTCCCCCCGCTGAATGTATTCCTTTGTATCTGCCGCTCCCTGAGCGGACACACGCATACAAAAGCCTCCCGCCGCCGATACGCCCGCGATACATCGCCCAGGCGAAATAGCCCTACCCGAACGACACAACGCGACGGCAGGGAAAACCCTCCAGAGCATCGTTCCAGGGATTCGCCCTTGCGGCATGACCCGGCGCACCCAGCGTCACAGCATCTGGAGAAGCACCATGACTCGTACCTCGAAAACCCAGCTCGGCCTGCTCGCTGTCGCCCTGGCCGGCGGCCTGAACCTGGCGTCCTCCGCCTTCGCTGTCGAAGCCCTGCCCCAGGGATACCAACTGGCTTCCGCCGCCAAGGCCGGGGAGGGCAAATGTGGGGAAGGCAAGTGCGGCGCCAACGAGGCCAAGGCCAAGGCCGCCCAGGGCGAAGGCAAATGCGGCGAAGGCAAGTGCGGTGCCGATGGCGCCCAGGCCAAGGCCACCGGCGCCGAGGGCAAGTGCGGTGAAGGCAAGTGCGGCGATGCGTCCTTCGCCCGTACCGACGCCGACCACGACGGCCGCGTCTCGCGCGCCGAACTGCTGGCCGTGGCGCCCAAGGCAGGCGCGGAGTTCGATGCCATCGACGCCAACCACGACGGCTACCTCTCCGAAGCCGAGGTCTACCAGTTCCGCAAGAACCAGTTCGACTCCAACGGCAAGCCGTTCCCGTCCGATCTGTACAGCAAGCTGAGCCAGGCCAAGAACTGAGCCACGCCGACACCTCCCCGCGCCATCGGCCGGGGAGGGCACTTCGCCAAGGAGACTGCCATGACGACTACCACCTCGCTGCAAGGCGCCGGCCTCGGACTGCGCCGCGCCATGCTGACCGACCTGCTGAGCGTGGATGAGCGCGCCGTCGATTTCCTCGAAGTCGCGCCGGACAACTGGATCGGTGTCGGCGGCTCCTACGGCGAGGGCCTGGCCCGCCTGGCCGAACGCTTCCCGTTGTCCTGCCATGGGCTGTCGCTGTCCCTGGGCGGACCAGAGCCGCTGGACCACGTATTCCTCGGCCGCATCCGCGAGTTCCTCGATCAGCACAGGGTGCCGCTGTTCAGCGAGCATCTGAGCTACTGCTCCGACGAAGGCCATCTCTACGACCTGATTCCCATGCCCTTCACCGACGAGGCCGTGCACCACATCGCCAGCCGCATCCGTGAAGTGCAGGACGTCCTCGGCCGTCGCATCGCCGTGGAAAACATCTCCTACTACGCCGCGCCCTATCAGGCGCTGAGTGAAATCGATTTCCTGAGCGCCGTGCTCGCCGAAGCCGACTGCGACCTGCTGCTGGACGTCAACAACCTCTACGTCAATGCCCACAACCATGGCTACGATGCCGCCGGATTCCTGGCTCGCGTGCCGGCCGAGCGGGTCGCTTGCCTGCACGTCGCCGGCCACTACGACGAAGCGCCAGACCTGAAGATCGACACCCATGGCGCCGCCGTGAAGGACGACGTCTGGAGCCTGCTGGCCAGCGCCTACCGCCACCTGGGTACGGTGCCGACCCTGCTGGAGCGCGACTTCAACCTGCCGCCGCTGGCCGAACTGCTCGGCGAAGTGGACACCATCCGCAACCTGCAGGCGGCCGCGCGCCAAGCGGAGGTGCGTCATGCCTGAGTCCTTGCGCGAACAGCAGTTGCGGATGACCCGCTACATCCGCGACCCGCAGTCCAACGAGCCGCCGCCCGGTATCGCGGCGCAGCGCCTGGCGGTGTATCGGCAACTGTTCTTCGGCAACCTGCAGTCGCTGCTTGCCGGAAACTTCCCGGTGCTGCACGCCAGTCTGCCGGACGAGCAGTGGCAGGCACTGACCAAAGACTTCTACGCCGGCTACCACTGCCAGACGCCGCTGTTCACCGAGGTTGCCGGCGAGTTCGTCGACTACCTGGAAGGCCTTGTCGACCTACCCGGCTGGGTGGCGGAACTGGCGCACTACGAATTCATCGAGACCGCGCTACTGCTCAGCGATAGCACGGAACCGGCCCACGACCCGGACGGTGATTTGCTCGATGGCGTGCCGTTGATTTCCGGCCTTGCCGTTCCGCTGGCCTATACCTGGCCGGTCAGCCATATCGGGCCCCGGCACATTCCGCTGCAGGCACCGGCCGAACCGACACTGCTGCTGGCGCGCCGGGATGCCGACCTGAAGGTGTACTTCGCACGCCTGGCCCCGCTGGCCCATGCCCTGCTGGTGTCACTGCAACAGTGGCAGCTCACCGGTCGCCAACACCTCAAGGCGCTGGCGGAAATCGCCGGCGTCGAACAGGCCGCGATCCAAGGGCAGGGCATCGCCCTGCTGCGCAGCCTGAAGGAACAGGGCGTGGTGCTCGGCACCCGGCCCAACTGCACCACTCCACGTCGTCCCCCTCTGCATCGTCCCTGAAGGAGAAGCGTCATGACCGACACCCTGGCAACCGTGATCTACACCGCACACACCCGTACCACCGGAGGCCGCGATGGCCGCGGCCGGACCACCGATGGTGAACTGGACCTGCCGCTGAGCCCGCCCGGCTCCGGCCGCCCCGGCACCAATCCCGAGCAGCTGTTTGCCATCGGCTGGTCCGCCTGCTTCATCGGCGCCCTGCGCCGCGCCGGGCAGAAGCTGAACGTGCGCCTGCCGGCCGATGTGGCGGTGGATGCGCAAGTTTCACTGGGCAACACTGTCGATGGCGGCTTCGCCCTGGCCGCTCAGCTCACCGTGCACCTGCCGGGGCTGGAGGCCGAGGACAAGGCGAAGCTGGTCGATGAGGCGCATCAGATCTGCCCGTATTCCAAGGCGACTCGCGGGAACATCGAGGTGGGGTTTGTGATTCCCTGATCGATCTTTATCCACAACCCGGCCCGCGCACCTTCATCGGTGCGCGGTTTTTTGCTCTGTGCTGTTCGTAGGAGCGAACTTGCCCGGCATGGGAAACTAAAGCCTGCCGGCCACCGCCTCCTGGCCCAGCAAGCCGGCCAGTGCCGTGAAGCCGGCGCACAGCAGCACATCGTCCTGCACCGTATTGCTGATGCTGGCGCGAACGTAATGCGGCACGGCGGTACGTCCCACGGCGAAGGCTTCCGCCGTGGAAATCAAGTAGTTCATCAGCTTCATCTCCGCCTCGACGTCCGATGCCCGCCAGGGCTCGGGAACCTCGATCCAGAAGTGTGGGCAGTGCGAATGCGTGCGATAGCTCAGCCCCCGCAAGCTGGCTTCCACCAGTGCTTTGCGCCGGCGAATCTCGGCGGCCTGTTGGCGCAGCAACTGGGTCGCCGTACCATCCTCAATCCATTGTGTGGCCAGTTCCATCGCCAGCGGTGTCGCCATCCAGCAGGAGGCACGCACCGCCGCCGCAATCTGTCCGACCAGCGGAGCCGGGACGTGCACATACCCAACCCGGAGCCCGGCCGATACACCCTTGCTAAGGCCGCCAATCAGTACACTGCGTTCGGGCGCGTGATGGCTGAGCGGCAGCGGTCGGTTCTCCAGCAGTACCGCGTGGGTCTCGTCTTCCAGGATGAGCAGGTTGTACTTTCGACAGACCTCGGCGAGGGTTGCCCTCCGCGGTTCGGAGAGAACAGAGGTCGTTGGATTCTGCAACGTGGGTGTGCAATAGAGTGCGGCCACTCGATGCTGCCGGCAGATATCATCCAGGGCCTCGGGCAGAATCCCCTCCTGGTCCATCGCCACACCCAGCAGTTTGATACCGAGCAGACGTGAGGCGCTGATGAGACCCGGGTAGGTAAGTTGCTCGGTCACCACGGTGTCTCCCGCCTTCAGCAGGGATGACAGCGTGCACATCAGCCCATGCTGACCACCGTTCACGCACAGCACCTGCTCCGCCTCAGCCCGGAATTCCCCATTGGATAGCCATTGCGCACCTGCTTGTCTGAATCTTGGGAGTCCAGTGTCAGGCATGTAAAGCATTAGCTCATGAAGTTTCCGTTTGTCGCAGGAGAGATCCGTAAGACTTTTTTCCAATAGAGGAATTTCGGCTCCTGGAATATTCATGTTCCGACTCATGTCGAATAAATCAGGCGTGCTATCAATAAAGTTCTTAAAGCCGGATTTACGCTTGGTTTCCAAGCCTCGCTGGTGCACGAAAGTTCCATCTCCTACTCTCGCTACTATCAGTCCCATACGTTCGAGTTCCGCGTAAGCACGGCTAACCGTGCCAATGGTCACGCCCAGCTTGTCGGCAAGAACTCGATGGGGAGGTAGCTTGCTTCCGGCATTCAGAGTGCCGTCGAGAATGCTCTTTTCGAGGGCGACGGACAATCGCTGATACTTTGCTCCCGATGAGCTCTCAAGTGCGTCCTTCAGAATTGATACTATGTCAATATAAAGTTTGACAGCCATTTTATCCCTCAAATAGCCTCGAATTAATGGGTTCAATCAGATATTGGATAAAAACAATAACGCGCTATCGAGGGAATGACACCATGTCGACGACATCGACCGCAGAAGGCATCGATAAAATCAGAAAACCCTTGCTAGGCGGGCTGTTGACCGGGCTGCTCTTCATTTGCGTGTGTCTGAGCTGGGGAACGACCTGGCTGGGAATCAAGATAGCGGTCGAGAGTATTCCACCACTGACGGCATCGGGATTGCGTTTCCTGATTGCATTTCCCTTGTTTCTCGCTTTCGCGCTGATTCGCCGGGACCCGATATTCTTCCCGCGCGGCACTCAAGGCTTCTTCGTATTCGTCACGCTGTTCTATTTCAGCGCGCCATATTACTTGCTCAATTACGGAGAAACCCATGTTTCCTCAGGTCTGACTGCGCTGCTCTTCAGTTGTATGCCGGTCTTTATCCTGGCTTTTTCCGCCGTATTCCTGAAAGAAAGAATCTATATCTCGCAAGTCGTGGGTATCGCCATTGGTTTTGGCAGTCTTTACATGATCCTTCAGGCACAGGGTGTGCGGGTCGATCATGCGGAGTTCCTGGGTGTGCTGGCAATTCTGGCGGCAGCGCTAATGCATGCCCTGTGTTATGTATTCACCAAGAAGAAGGGCGCGGAAATCAGCGTCATCACTTACAACGCATTGCCGATCGGTATCGCGGGTTTCCTATTGTTCATATGCGGGCTGGTGGTGGAGGAGCCTGATTTCTCCGCCATAGCGACGCGCTCCTGGTGGGCGCTGATCTACCTGGGGATTTGCGCGTCGGTCGGTGGCTTCATCGTTTATTTCATACTACTCAAACGCCTGAGTCCAATTGTCCTTTCCTTCGTCTTCATCATCTTCCCCGTGTTCGCCGTGGTCATCGGCTCCTGGTACGAGGGGCAGGTGATTTCGCCCGAGTTGGCCCTGTACTCGGTGTTGTTGTTGGTGGGATTCGCGATCACCAAGGTTCCGCTGGAAAAGCTGATGGCGGAGAAAGGGTGAGGGCATGAACAGCCAGGATGTTCTGACGGATGTGGTACTTCAGCGGATCTATCGCCATGCCGAGACGAGGTATCCCGAAGAGTGCTGTGGCTTTGTTTTCGCAGATGCCACTGTGCACCTCGGGACGAATATCCAGGATCAGCTCAACCGGTGCCAACCGGAGATATACCGCCGTACTGCTGCCAACGGCTACACCCTCTCGGTGACAGACACGCTGCTGCTCAACCAGAGCCTGAAAGGCAACAACCCGGTGGCCGTCATCTACCACTCGCATCCGGATGTAGGCGCCTATTTCAGTCGGGAGGATGAGGACAAGGCGCTGTTCATGGGCCAGCCGATCTTCTCCGTTGCCTATCTGGTGATCGACGTGCGCAATGCGTGTGCACGGGGCGCCAGATTGTTCGAGTGGGGCGACGGCGGTTTCACATGCAGTCGTGAGTTTGCCAATCAGCTAACTCATGGATAACAAGGAGCTCGTCATGAATGCAGTTATTTTTCCAGAGGTATTGGTCCGTGTCGCCCGGTTGCCGTCCGCGCGATTGTCGAGTGAAGGGAACACCGCGCGCGAAAGGGTGGAATATCTGTGCAAGCGGCATACGGAACTCTGCGTGCATCTGTTCCATGGTAACCATCAATTCAAGGATCACTTTCTCCTGACTGCCAACGGACAACTGGTGGATGCCGAAAGCCCGCTCGCAGCGGATGCCGAATTGGAAATCCTGCTCGCCACCTCCGGCGGGCTGGATCTGGATGAGCTGAGCAACGACGAAGTGCGACGTTACGTCCGGCATATTACGTTGCCTAATGTGGGGCGCCAGGGACAGCTTCGCCTGAAGAAGGCTCGCGTGCTGATTATCGGTACTGGTGGTTTGGGTTCGCCGGTCAGTCTGTACCTGGCGGCGGCCGGTGTTGGAACCCTCGGGTTGGTGGATTTCGACCGGGTTGAACGGAGCAACCTGCAGCGGCAGGTGGTCCACGGTTCCGGTTCAGTGGGTATGGCGAAAGTGGAGTCGGCGCGGCGCAGGCTGCTGGATCTGAATCCGGACATCGAGGTCAACGCCTACGACACTTCCTTGAGTGCAGACAATGCTCTGGAACTGATCGGCAACTACGACCTGGTCGTGGACGGTACCGACAACTTTGCCACGCGTTATCTCGTCAATGACGCCTGTTTCCTGCTCGGCCGTCCGCTGATCTATGGCGCGCTGCATCGATTTGACGGTCAAGCCAGCGTATTCAATCACGGGGATGGTCCTTGCTATCGCTGTCTGTTTCCTGTGCCGCCGCCGGCGGATCTCTCGCCGAACTGCAGTGCTGGTGGAGTCATCGGTGTGCTGCCGGGCGTGGTTGGTCTGATTCAAGCCACCGAGGTGGTGAAGCTGATTCTCGGTATCGGCCAGTCATTGTCGGGACGTTTGTTGAGATTCGATGCTCTGGCCATGAAATTCTCTGAAGTGGGGTACCGCCGCCGAGCGGCATGCCCTACCTGCTCACCGTTACGGACTGATCAAGCACTGCAGGAGTTGGCCGTAGTGTCCTGCGCATCAGCCATCGAGCCACCCAGCCGCTTGCCGGATGATTTCTTCATCTCGTCCGTGGAGTTGCGCCACCAACTTGAGGATCGTCCTGGCGAAGTGCGGTTGCTGGATGTGCGCGAGCCTAATGAGCTCGAGGTCTGCCAACTCCATGGCTCGGTGAATATCCCTCTGGGCGACATTCGGAATCGATTGGGCGAGCTGGATCGCCAGCAGTCCTGGTGCGTGATCTGTTACGCAGGCGCTCGTGCCGAGCAAGCGGCCATCGCACTGATGGCCAAAGGGTTCACTGCCGTGCGCGTTCTGCGGGGGGGTATCAAGGCTTGGGCTCGTGATGTCGACCCCGATATGCCGATGTACTGAGGTCGCGCTGCCATGATTCATCCATCCCTGTTACACGTGATAGGCAATACACCGGTGGTGCGCTTACCGGCATTCAGTGCGGAGACCGGTTTCGACGTCTACGCCAAGCTGGAGTCGATGAACCCCGGCGGTAGCCACAAGGTGCGCATTGCTTTGGCAATGATTCGCGATGCTGAGGAGAAGGGCATTCTGGTTCCGGATAATGGGCAGACCATCATCGAGCCAAGTGGCGGCAATACCGGGATAGGCCTGGCGATCGCCGCGAACATCCTGGGTTACCGGGTAATTCTGGTCATCCCTGACAACTACAGTCCGGAAAAGCAGAAGCTGCTTCGCCTTTATGGCGCGGAGATTGTGCTTGCAGACAGCCGTCGGGGTAACAACGCCCATGGTGAGCGAGCCATGGAGCTGCAACTCGAGCATCCTGAGTATGTGATGCTCAATCAGCAGCGTAATCCAGCGAATCCGGACATCCATCGGCGTACGACCGCACAGGAAATTCTGCATGACTTTTGTGACTTGCCCATTGACTACCTGGTAGCGGGAATAGGCACCGGAGGACACATCACTGGTCTTGGAGAGGTGCTCAAGGAGCGGTGGCCGGTCATGGGAGTATTTGGCGTGGAGCCGGAGGGATGCGACCTGCGGAGTGATCGGCACGCGCCGCACGGGATTCAGGGATTGTCGATTGGTCTGATTCCGGGAGTGCTGAATCTTGGGGTACTCGACGGAATGATCAAGGTTGCTCAAAAAGATTGTCTGGATCGAGTTCGCAAGAGCATGCGCGAGGATGGCTTGAGCCTTGGATTGTCCTCGGCAGCCAACCTGGTTGCGATTTCACGGATGACTGACAAGTGGATGACTGGATCCCGAGTACTGACGCTGATCTACGACTGTGTGGATAGCTATCTCCCCGAGTTGGCGTGATCTGCATGGAGCGCAATCGAATGGAAAGAGAACTTAATCAAGTCGAGCTTCAGGAACGGTTGTTCGGCCTCATTAAGCAGGTGCTTTTCCCCAGTGATTGGATCCAAATGATCCCATACCTGAAAAATGTATGGTCCACTGCTGTTCTTCAGATTGCAGAAGATTTGCAGGCATACGCCGATCGGGATCCTGCCTCCAGCGGACGACTGGGGCTGATTCTGGACACCTATGCCTCGTTCAGAGCAATTCTTTTTCATCGCTTTGCGCATGAGGTCTGGTTGTGCGATGGAATCGCCGGGCACGAATCGATTGCGCATCGGCTGGCCAATGCGGGGAAACTGCAATCAGGCGTCGAGATTCATCCGGCAGCCTGCATTGGAAAACGATTCGTTCTGGATCATGGCTATGGCACCGTCATTGGCGAGACGTGCGAGATTGGTGATGACTGCTATGTGCTCAGTGGAGTGATCTTGGGCGCGTCCGGCATTGCGGATAACTGCTGCGGCAAGCGGCATCCGACATTGGGGAATCGTGTGGAGGTCGGGGCCGGTGCGCGCATCCTTGGCGCCATCAGTGTGGGCGATAACGTATTCATCAGCCCGGCTTGCGTCATTACTCGCGATGTGCCGGCCCATTGTCGGGTCAGCGTGGCGAATCAGCTTCAGCTGCAGCGCGACGCCTGCTCACTCTATCGTGGCTATGTGGGGGCCTTCGTGGCAGAGGATCAGGTGCATCTGGTAGGCGAGCTACCCGGTCCTTGGACGCTGATGGCTGTGGATGCTGATCACTGCCCGCTCGATTGGCTCGTGTTTCAGCAGGTGTCCGCGGGACAGCATCACTACCAGTATCGTGTCCATCCATGCAGGCCTGTTGAAATGCAGTGGCGCTCTCCGATCAGCCTCCGCCTTTCCAGTCCAGATCACGATGTCACCTTGCTTGATCCGCCAGGGCTGGGGCAACTGATCAAGTCGATGATGCAACCTCACGAAATCTGCATTGGAGTCTGAATCCATGTCACCCATGATGCTGGCTACTGATGCGCTGTTCGATAGAGTCCCCTATGAGCGCGAGTTCAGTGCGCATGTAATCGGTCTTGGTGAGCTGGGTGTTGCGCTGGACAGGACATTGCTTTATCCGACTGGCGGTGGGCAACCCTGTGATCTGGGGCATTTCCACCTCCCAGACGGGAGACTGCTAGACGTGTTGGGTGTGCAGCGTGATCCGCAGGATCGCTCCATCATCTGGCATCAGATCGGAGATAACACGGCGGAATTGACTATAGGTGTGCAACTGCTGGGGCGTCTTGACTGGGAGAGACGTTACCAGCACATGCGCATGCACACTTGCCTGCATGTGCTGTGCTCCCTCATCGATGCGCCAGTAACGGGTTGCAGCATCGCCGTCGACAAGGGGCGACTGGATTTCGATTTACCCGAGTCGGTCCTCGATCGGGAAGCGCTCACACACCAGCTCAATGAGTTGGTGGCGCGCGAGCTCGCAGTTGCCTCTTCATCCGTTGCCGAGGGAGACTTGTCGGCCATCCTATCGATGAGTCGAACTTCTATTCCACCGCCGGCTTTTGACGGGAGGGTGCGGCTGATCGAGATTGCAGGACTGGATATCCAGCCCTGCGGCGGCACGCACGTCAGCAACACGCGTGAGATTGGATTAGTGGTGTGCGAGCGGATAGAGAAGAAGAGTCGACATAATCGGCGCGTGACCCTGCGTTTTGCCTAGTTCGACTCTTCCGATCTATGGCATTCAGCGGCTTCTGAACCGCCGCACCAGCCCATCCACGCTAAGCGCTCCCGCCCCCTTCAGCACCAACGGCAGCAACGCCACCAGGTAGATCAGCGGCAGCTTGTAGTTGCCAAAGCCATGGTCGGTGATCGAGTAGCCCTGGGCGAGTTCCGCGAGGCTCGACCACTGTGCCGGCCAGTGCACCGCGGCGATGGCGACGAGGGTCACGACGATCAGCGAGGCCGAGGCGAAGCGTGTGGCGAGACCCAGCAGGAGCAGGATCGGCGCGATCAGCTCGGCCCACATCGACACCTGCCAGTCGAAACCGGCAGAGAAGTGGTTGAAGGGGAAGGGGAAGCTGGCGTGGATCTGTTCGAACCAGTTCTCGCCGTGCCATTTCTCCAGGCCCGATTCGAAGAATTCCCAGGCCAGGAACAGCCGCAGGGGAAGATCCCAGCCCCAGGCGGCGAGGCGGTCGAGTTGGTCGAAAACGGTCTTGAGCGGGTTCAGGGTCAGCAGGGTCATGGTGCACCTCTTGGGTAAAGTCATGGACAAGGCTCAGACGGCCGGACGATGGTTCGCCCGGACGTGGAAGACGTCGAGATCAGGCGTTCGGCAGCGCGGCGCGTGCGCTGCGGCGCAGACGCATGGCGAGCTTGGCGAGGAGTTTGAAGGCGATGGCGCTGAAGATCAGGCCGAAGCCCAGCGGGTACCAGGACCCCATCGGCAGCCGCTTGTAGAAGGACAGGAGGAATACTCCGGCTATCACCCAGGTGCCGGTGCTGTGCAGGCCCTTCCAGACACGGGCGCCGAGCAGCTTCACCGCGTAGGGGAAGGAGGTCATGGTCAGCAGGACGATGAACACATAGCCGACCGAGCCGGGAATGTTCGCGGCGACGCTGCGGCCGTTCCAGAAGGTCTCGGGGTAAAACTTCACGTAGAGGATGATCAGCACCGCGTGCACGGCGTGGGAAAAGGCGAAGGCCAGCCCGAGGAAGCGTCGCTCGCGCAGCAGTCCGCGGGTGAACTCGCCTGGCACCAGCGCCGCCAGGGACGAGGCGAGGAATGTGGCGAGGAACAGCGCGAAGGAGGTTCGCGCGGTGACGCGGATCGCGCTGCGTAGCGCTTCCACCCATTGCGGCTGGGACCACAGGGCCATCGCGGTGACGATCAGCACCAGCAGCGACAGCAGGGAAAATAGGCGCCAGCCATGCAGGCGGGCAGGTTCGGCGGGACGGTTCATGGCGGGCTCCTTTGGGCGAACGCGGCGGGCGGGGGGGTGCCGCCGCTGTTCGTGGAGCCATCTTGGCGACGGGCCTTATCCCGGATGTGTCCGGCGAGGCCCGTCTTGTATCTCTCTGTACAAAGCCTCAGCTGGCAGGGCGCAGTTCCAGCTGCACGCAGAGTCCACCGCTGGTGCGGTTGGACAACGTCAGCGTACCGCCCAGCGCCTGGCTCAGTTGCTGGGCGATCGCCAGCCCGAGGCCGGTGCCGCCGGTACTGCGGTTGCGCGAGCTTTCCACCCGGTAGAAGGGTTTCATCACCTCGGTGAGTTCTTCCTCGGGGATGCCGGGGCCGTCATCGAGTACACGGACACACACGACGCCCTGGGCATCGCGCTCGACTTCCACCTGAGCCGAGCCGCCGAACTTCAGCGCATTGTCCACCAGGTTGGTGAGCACCCGGCGCAGCGCGTGGGGGCGGGTTTCCAGTACGGCATTGCTGTTGCCCTGCAATTCCACGGCCTGGCCGCTGTCCTGGTAGTCAAGGACGAGGCTGTCGAGGAAGGCGTCGAGGTTGACCTTCACCGCCGCCTCGCTGGCGCCGTCCATGCTGCGCGCATAGGCAACGCCCTCGCGGACCAGATGCTGCATTTCTTCCAGGTCGCTCCACAGGCGCTCGCGCTCGGGGGAGTCGTCCATCTGTTCGACGCGCAGCTTCATTCGCGTGATTGGCGTCTGCAGGTCATGGGAAATGGCAGCGAGCAGCTGCATGCGCTCCTTGAGGTAGGCGCCAATGCGGCCTTGCAGCGCGTTGAAGGCGCGGGCGGCATAAGCGACTTCGCTGGGGCCGCGTTCGTCCAGTTCCGGCGCTGGGGCGTCGGGGTCAAGATCGTCCACCGCTTGCGCCAGTTGCGTCAGCGGGCGGATCGCCAGGCGCACGGCCAGCCAGGTGCACAGCAGCAGCAACGCGAGCTGTACCAGCAGCACCCAGGGCAGCCATTGCGCCACGGGCACGCCCTTGGGGGTCACGTCGATGGTCAGTGGGCTGCCGTCCTTGAGTGTCAGGTGAACCTGAAAGTGCGGGATGGAGCCGGGGATGTTCTCGAAGCGCAGCGGATAGCGCGGCCCTACGACATCGGCGATGGACATGGCGGCCATCGGCGCCTGCGCCATGTTCATCGGTTCGCCGGGGTCGCCACCATCCAACCGGTAGCGATAGTTGGGCCGCTGCACCATCGGCAACCAGGCCTCGCGCTCGTCCCTGGGCAGGCGGTCGAGCAGGGCGACGGCGGTGCTGACGTCGGTTTCCAGGTTGCCCAGCATCATGCTGCGCGCACTCTGGTAGCGCTCGTAGAACTGCGAGCAGAACGACAGGCTGTAGGCGAACACCAGCCCGGCGAGGAATATCAGCGCCAGGCGCGCGGCCAGCGTGCGTGGCCAGTGCAGGAGGGATTTCATTCGTTGGGCTCGAGCAGTTCGACGGCCAGGGCGAAGACGTAGCCTTCGCTGCGCACCGTCTTGATGTAGGCCGGCTCGCGGGCGTCGTCCAGCAGGCGCTGGCGCAGGCGGCTGACCAGCAGGTCGATGGAACGGTCGAAGATGTCCGCCTCGCGGCCCTGGGTGAGGTTCAGCAGCTGTTCGCGGCTGAGCACGCGTTGCGGGTGATCGACGAACACGCGCAGCAGGCGGTACTCGGCGCCACTCAGGGCGACCAGGGTGCCGTCTTCGTCCAGCAGGTGGCGCGCGGTGGTGTCGAGCTTCCAGCGCCCGAAACCGATCAGCCGGCTGGCTTCGCTGACCTGCAGGTTGGGCGGCAGCATGCGCGTGCGGCGCAGCACGGCGTTGATCCGTGCGAGCAGCTCGCGGGCGGAGAAGGGTTTGGTGAGGTAATCGTCGGCGCCCATTTCCAGGCCGATGATGCGGTCGGTCTCGTCGTTGCGCGCGGTGAGCATCAGCACCGGGGTGGACTTGTGCTTGCCCACGCGCAGCTCGCGGCACAGCTTCAGGCCGTCGTCGCCGGGCATCATGATGTCGAGGACGATCAGGTCGACGCTGTTGCCATCGAGGAAGGCGCGCATCTGCCGGCCGTCCGCCGCCAGGCTCACGCGCAGGCCGTTCTTCTTCAGGTAGTTGCCGACCAGCTCGCGAATCTCGCGGTCGTCGTCGACGATCAGTACGTGATCGACATGGTCCATGCCGGTGCCTCATTCGTAGTGGGTTGAAGCGAGTTTATAGCGCAGCGTCGCACTTGCCTGCCGTGCTTTGTATTCCACTGTATCCAGAGCCGCCGCCGATACCCGGCGCCGCAAACCCGGGCCCTGCGCGACACAAGCCCGATACCTCCTGAGCGTGAAATGGGCACCAACGGCGAGGCACACAGCCCCCGCCGGCCAAACCCGACACAGGACAGGAGAACCCCCATGAAAACCATCCAACTTGCCAACGCTTGCCTCTTCGCGGCCCTCGCTGCCTTCGCCAGCTTCGGTGCCCAGGCTGCCGACTCGCAGCCTGCCGAGGCTTACCACTACGGCCAGAAGCTGGACGTGAAGCAGGTCATCACCATCCAGGAAGAAGCGGCCTCGCCCTTCGACTGCGGCATCGTCAACGCTCGCATGGATTACCTGGACTCCCACGGCCAGCCGCACAGCCTGGCCTACCGCAAGTTCGCCACCAACTGCAACGAAGGCGGTTGATTGCCCGTAGGCCGCGGCCAGGGACGGCCGCGGCGTTCATCCCCAGCCGCCCACTCCTGAAACGCCCACGGGCCGACCGCCCACCGAGGTGCCCATGTTGCTCATCGCCTTTCTCGGCGGGGCGCTGACCCTGCTCAGCCCCTGTATTCTTCCCGTACTGCCTTTGTTGCTGCAGCGCGCCGGCGGACCGGCGTGGTCGCCGTGGGTGACCTTGCTCGGCCTGGCCAGCGGCTTCGCCGTGCTGGCGAGCCTGGCGACCGTCTCCAGCAACTGGGTGATTGCCGCCAGTGAGTGGGGGCGGTACTTCGCCCTCGCACTGCTGTCGGTTTCCGCCGTTGCGCTGCTCTGGCCACGTTTCAGCGACGTTCTGGCCAAGCCCTGGGCGTGGCTCGGTGACCGCTTGCATGGCGAAGCCCGGCGTATGCCACCGGGTTTTTCCGCGTGGGTACTGGGTTTCGCTGCCGGCCTGCTGTGGGCGCCCTGCGCCGGCCCGGTGCTGGGGCTGATTCTCTCCGGCGCCATGCTGCAAGGCCCGAGCGCGCAGACCAGCCTGCTGCTGTTCGCCTACGGCCTGGGTAGTGCCACCGTGCTGGGCATCGCGCTCTTCGCCGGTCGCCGGCTGATGCAACACCTGCGTCCGCGCATGGAGGTGATCGAAGGCCTGCGTCGCGCCACCGGCGTACTCGCCCTGCTGGCGGTGGTCGGCATCGCCAGCGGCACCAGCGCACAACTGGCTTCCGGCACTTCATCCACGCTGGTGAACAGCCTGGAGCGCAAGGTCATCGACGGCGTGCCCGCACTCATCAGCCAACTGATGCCCGGCGACATGGCCCACGGCGCCGAACGCCTGCCCGACCTCGGCCCGGCTCCCGAACTGCAAGGCGCGGTGGAATGGATCAACAGCCCCGAACTGAAGCTGCGCGACCTGCGCGGCAAGGTGGTGCTGGTCGACTTCTGGACCTACGACTGCATCAATTGCCAGCACAGCCTGCCCTACGTGAACGCCTGGGCGAAGAAGTATGCGGACCAGGGCCTGGTGGTGATCGGCGTGCATACCCCGGAGTACCCGTACGAGCGTGTTCCCGCGAACGTCCGCGACGCCGTGAAGCGGCACGACATCCACTACCCCGTAGCGCTGGATAACCAGTACCGCATCTGGAACGCCTTCGCCAACCAGTACTGGCCGGCGCACTACTTCATCGACGCTCAGGGGCGCGTGCGCCACCTGTCGATTGGCGAGGGCGGGTATGAGGAGCAGGAGCAGGTGATCCAGGCGTTGCTGAAGGAGCGGGATGGGGCGAAGGCTGGGGCTTGAATGAGCAATGGGGTGGATGGGATATCCGCCCTTTCCCCTATGCCACTGAGTGATGTCAAAATGAGCTCATTGCTGACAGGGAGGTCGTATGAAGCTGATCGCTGTATTGTTCTTGGTGTTGCTGGCGGGGTGTTCCGCTCATGTGAAAAAGTCTGCCGAGGAACCTCTGGCGCTGTATTCCGACACGCGTGGCGCCATCGTCCTCAACATCACGGGCACCGAGCGGGTACAGAACAATGCCGAATGGGGCGTACTGCGTAACGTCTGGATGAACGCCATGCAGCGCCAGGCTGTGGCGGCAGGCATGCAGTACTCGGAGCAGGTGGGGGAGACACGCCTGACGCAGGCACCCGCGATCCTGGTCCGGATCAATGTCACGAACTTCCGTTATCTGACCACCAGTGAACGGGTGAACCTAGGTGTGATGGTCGGCAATGCCTGGGTCAATTCCGAGGTGCAATATCTCGATGGGCAGACCGGCAAGCTCATGGGCTCGCGCAACTACGACACATCGTCCAGTGCCTGGGAGGGGATTCTCTCTGCGATGACCGACAAGCAACTGGAAGCGTTGTCGCAAGCCATTGTGGCGGATGTACGTGGTGCGAGTGTGCTTGCCCGATCCCACCCTGTCGCGCACTCACCATCGAAGGCGGCCGAACAGGCCTCCCTTGAGGAGAAGCTCGCCGAACTGCAGCAGCGCAACCTGCCGTATGAGCAGTATCAGCAGGAGTACCGGCGGATTGTTGAGGGCGGTGAGTAGGAGCTGCCGGCTGGGTTGAGAAGCACCGCCTTCAGCCCATCAGCTGATTCCGCCCTTGCTTCTTCGCCTCATACAACGCCGCATCCGCCCTTGCTACCAGCATTTCGGCGGAGGCTTCCTGGCCCGTCACCATCGCTGCCACACCGATACTGACGCTGACCCGCCCCAACGGGGAAAGCGCGTGGGGCAGCGCTAGCGCTTCCACCGCCTGCAGCAGCTTCTGCGCCATGCCACGCACACCCGCAAGGTCGGTCATCGGCGCGAGAAAAACGAACTCTTCACCGCCGTAACGCGCTACCAGATCGGTCGAGCGGTTGACTGTCGTCGCCAGCGCCTGGGCGATCTCGCGCAGGCAGGCGTCGCCGGCCGGGTGGCCGTAGTGGTCGTTGTAGCGCTTGAACCAGTCCACATCCACCACTGCCAGAGCCAATGGCTCGCCCGAGCGGCGCGCATGGCTCCATTCCTGTTCCAGCACCTGGTCGAAGCGGCGGCGGTTGGCGATGCCGGTGAGAGCGTCGGTCAGGCTCATGGCTTGCAACTGATGGTTCAGCTCTCGCAGCTCATCGGTGCGCTCGGCGACGCGTAGCTCCAGTTCGTGCTCGGCGGTGCGCAGGTTATCCACAAGCTGCTGCTGGGCGCGGATCAACTCCTCCTGCACTCGCGCCTTCTCCCGACGCATCACGTTGAAGCGGTCGGCGAGGGCGAAGGCCAGCACGATCATCTCCATCGCCGAGCCAAGCTGCAGACCGTCCACGGTGAACAGATTGGTCGGCACGATGCCCATGGCTCGCAGCGAAGTCATCGCGCCGCCGAGCATCAGCAGGGCGAAGGCGGCCAGAAAGAAGAACGCACTGCGCTGGCGCTTGAAGGCGGCGACGGCAGCGCCAGTCAGCAGGATCACCGCTGTCGCGAAGTTCAGCAGGATGCCGACGCGTGACATGGAAGGCAGTGCGAACGCATAGGCGATCAGGCTGAGCAGATAGAGCCCGATCATCGCGCGCAGTACGCGGTCCAGGCGCGGCAAAATCCGCTCGAACTGCATCATCCTGTGGGCAAACTGCAGCAGTGCGGCAAGGGCCAGCGACACGCCGGAGTAGTAGATGACGTTGGAGTTGAGCGGCTCTCCAAGGAGCGACCAGTCCGGCGCCAGGCCGTTCTTGATCGCCAGTGCTCCGGCCGTGCAGCTCACGAACACCACATAGAGCAGGTAGATCGGGTCGCGCAGGGCGAACAGCAGCATCAGGTTGAACAGGATCATCGCCATGGCGATGCCGAAGTACCAGGCCTTGCCGGTGTAGTCGTCACGCTCGTAGGCATGGAACGCCTTCACCGGCCATAGCTGCAGCGGCACCAGCAGGCCGATGCTCGACTCCACCCGCAGGTACAGCACCTGCTCGGCGTGCGCCGCCAGGTTCAATGGGAAGACGAAGTTGCGGTTCGGGTAGACCTTGCTGCTCTGCGGGACGTCGCTGCCGGTGTTGATCGTCCGATAGCTGCCATTCGCCTGCGGGATATTAGCCTGCACATGGGAAATGCGTGGGTTCTCCACCACCAGCAGGCGCTGCACCGGGGCTTCGCTCGGGTTGTTCAGCTGCAACTTCAACCAGAAGGCCGAGCGCGTGAAGCCCATCGCCAACGAACTGCCCGGTGGCCGGTCGGCCTTGAAGCGTGCCTGCTGCTCGGGGGACTGCACGTCTGCCAGCGTCAGGTTGCGGGTCGGGTCTTCGAGGACGGAAACATAGGTGGTCAGCGTGAGCGGCTGTTGGGTGACGCTGGCTGCGTCGACCACTTGACCGGACCAGGCGGGGCGGATCAATAGAAGGAGGAGGGTAAGGAGCCAGGACAGGGATTGCCGGTGCGGGGCGAGGGCGGGCATGCGGCGGGTCCGGGAATGTAGGTGTGTTACGGAGTTTACAAGACAGGCTTTGGCGACGCCAAAAACGCAAAGCCCCCGGTAACTCGCGCTGCCGGGGGCTTTTGCTTGGGATTCTGGAGCGGGCGAAGGGAATCGAACCCTCGTCATGAGCTTGGGAAGCTCAGGTAATGCCATTATACGACGCCCGCTTGGGGGTGCCTTTTTACCAGAAGGGCGAGGCTTAGTGAAGCCTCAGGCGTTCAGGTCGGGCGAGTGGGCGGCATTCGTGAACGCGATGGCGCAATGATAGACCGGGGGCGGAAGGTCTGGGGCCGGCCCCCGGCTGTGTGCGCTGGCTGCATCAGCCCACCATGGCGGCGATGGGAACGCCCTGGCTGCTGGGCAGGTAGGGATTGGCCAGGACCGGATGGCGCTGCGGCTGGAGGAAGGCCAGGAGGGCGTCCTGGGTGTCCTGCCAGGCCTTCTTGTGTTCCACGTCGATGAAGTGGCCGGCGTTGCGGATGGTGCGGAATTCGCAGTCGGGGATCAGTTGCTGGAACAACTTGGCCTCGGCCGGGGTGGTGTAGATGTCCAGTTCGCCATTCATGAACAGCAGCGGGATGTCGATGGCGGCGAACTTCTCCATGTAGCTGTCCGCGCTGAGCTTGAGCACCTGGCAGATGTGGAAGTGCATCTGCCGGTATTCGTGCTCGTCGAGGCTGCTGACGTGGCGGAAGTTGTAGCGCTTGAACAACTGCGGCAGGTACTGCCCGATGGTGTCGTTCACCAGGTTGCCGACGTTGGTGCGGTCGCAGGCGGACAGGTAGTCCAGGCCGCGGTGCAGGTAGTCGAGCATCGAGGCATTGAGCAGCGGCGAGAAGGAGTTGATCACTGCCTTCTGGATCCGCGCCGGGCGTTCTGCCAGGGCCAGCAGGGTGGCGACGCCGCCCCAGGAGAAGGACATCACCACGTCGGCGCGGTAGTGCTCGATCAGGCCGAGCAGCAGCTGCGCCTCGTATTCCTTGGTGATGAACTCGCGGCAGTCGTTGTGGGCCTTGGACCGGCCGGCATACGGCTGGTCGTAGCAGACCACGTTGAAGTGCGGTTGCAGGTATTTCACCGTTTGCGCGAAGGAGGCGGTGGTCGCCAGCGAGCCATTGACCAGGATGATGGTCTGGCGCGCTTCCCTGTTGGCGTGAAACTCCGTGTGTACCCGGTGTTGCTGAATCTCGACGACGGCGGTTTCCGGCCTCATGTCGTATTCCTCCAGACGCAGGTCATGGTGCGCACCCAAGATCGGATGCGAAGAAAGTACCCAGGCAGAGGAAAGCGTCTTGGCGTGACAGCTTCATGTCACTCGACGAAAGTTAATAAACTCTTAATTTTCAACTGGTTAAGACATCAAAAGGCAGAACTTCCGGTACCGTTGAAGGCGCGGATTCGGGCTCTTGATCAGGCGGGGAAGGTGCGGCTGGGGAATGGCTGCCGCGAAAAAATCATTGTTGGTTGCGCTGCGTGACTCAGCGGTCACGCTTGAGCCAGAGTTAAGCAGGGTGGTCCGTTCGCCGCAACCGTCACTGGGCGCTTGAGTCACATCGTTTTGCGGAAATCCGACGAAATGACATTTCTCCTTGCGATTATCCGGCGCTTTGGTGAAGCCGGATTACACTCTTGTGATAGCTGTAACGCCCCTGCCGAAGACGAGCGATCTCGCCGTGCTCCCCTGAGGCCGATACCGCGTGCGGAGCGGGTTCATGGCACTTCACCAAAGGTTCCTTACCTCGCTGGTCCTGGCGCCGGCCGCCTGGCTGTGTGCGGCAGCCATGGCCGAGGATCGCTATGGCTGCGAGCAGCCGATCACCGTCGCGTACACCCGCAACGTGGTGTTCTTCCACGATGACGTGGGCATCGATCCGGACCTGATCGCTGAGCTGGGCAAGCGCACCGGCTGCCAGTTCGAGACGTCCATTCGCGCGCGAGATGAAATCTGGAGCCAGTTACAGAGCGGCGGGCTGCAGATGGGCACCAGCGGCGTCGCTACGCCACAGCGGCGCACCTACACTTACTTGCTGCCCTATCTGTACATGCGCAACAAGCTGATCGTGCGCGACGACCTGGGCGAGACGGACAGCCTGGAGGCCTTCCACGACATGCCCGGCGCACGCATCGGGGTGATTGCCGGATATCGCCACGGCGCGTTCATCGACGGCATGCTGCGCATCCTCCGCGCCGAAGGCCGGGTGGTGGAGTACACGGATGATGCGACCCGTTTCAGTGCGCTGCTCAACGGCGACGTAGAGGGCGTGATCGGCCACGAAATGAATCTGGAAGGGGCGGTAAGCGATCGTCGTCAACGGCAACGCTTTCATGTGGTAGATGTGATACCCGGCCCGGCGACTCCCCACAACCTGATGCTCTCGCGCAAGCATTTCACCCCGGCGCAGAGCGCCGAGTGGTTGCGCCTGATGGAGACCTTGTGGCTGGACGGCACACTGGCTCGAATCATGCGCAAGAATGCACCGCCGCCAGTGGCGGAAGGACTGCTCGACAGCGGATATCGCTACAGCTCCACGGACAGAGGCTGGTAAAGGATGAAGGCATTCGAACGGGGTATTCCGCTGCAACTGCTGGTTGCCGGGGCCATCATTGCCAGCATGCTGGTGCTGGCGGGCGCGTTGCTGATCCAGGGATACCGCGGTGTGGAAGGCGCGTTGGTGACTGCCGCAGGTGAATCGGCCAGCCAGTTGGGCGCGACCATCAACGAACGTATTCGCCGCCTGATCGACCCGGCGGAAAGCACGCTGCGCCTGCTGACCCATGACCCCATCTCGCAGACCGACAATCTGCCGGCGCGCCTGGATCGACTGCCCATGCTGGTGGAGAACCTGCGCGCGAACCGCACCTTGAGCGCGGTGTACATCGGCTACCCGAACGGCGAGTTCCTGCTGATACGCGCGCTGCGCGTGCCGGAGGTGCGACGCGCGCTGCAGGCGCCGGATGCGGCCAAGTACCTGGTGCAGAGCCAGACGCTCAATGGCCAGGGCGGGCTGCTCGGCGAATGGCGTTTCTATGACAGCGAGCTGCGCCTGCTGCGCGTGCAGGAGCGCCCCGACTACAACTACGACCCCCGTCAGCGGCCCTGGTACAACGAGGCGCGTCTTACCAGCAAGACGGTGCTGACCCAGCCCTACGTGTTCTTCACCACGCGCGAGATCGGCCTCACGCTGGCGCACCGCAGCGTCGACGGCGCCGCGGTGATCGGCATGGATGCCTCGGTCAACGACCTGGGCGGGGAGATGGGCGACCTCCGGCAGACGCCCAAGACCGAGCTGGCGGTGGTGGACGGCAAGGGCACGGTGATCGCCTATCCGGACCTGACCAAGCTGATGATCCATGAAGGCAAGGAGCTACGCCTGGCCACCCTCGCCGAGTTGGAGGTGCCGAGCCTGAGCCAGCTCTACGCCGAAGCGGTGCCCGCGGGGACGCCGGTGTCCTATCGGGTGACGGGCCAGGACTGGTACGGCATCTGGGTGCCGCTGTCGAACTTCACCAGCAATGAGGTAAAGGTGCTGATCGCCATCCCGGCCGTCGAACTGCTGGCCGGCGCGCGGCGATTGCTGTTCAACCAGGCGCTGTGGAGCGGCACCCTGTTGATCGTGCTGTTGCTGATCGGCTGGTACATCGGCCGGCGCATCGCACGGCCGCTGACCGCGCTGGCCGATCAGGTCGGCGCCCTGGCGGCCTTCGATTTCGCCCGGCCGGTAGGGGTGGAGTCGAAGATCGCCGAGGTTCGCGACCTGAGCAGTGTGATGGGGAGCATGTCGCGCACCATCCACAACTTCCAGGCGATCACCTTGACCCTCAGCCGTGAGACGCGCCTGGAAAGCATGCTCGAGGGCGTACTGTCGCGTCTGGTCGAAGCCACTGGCGTGATGGGCGGGGCAGTCTACCTGCTGGACGACGAGGAATGCCGCTTGCGCCTGGCCTGCTCGGTGAACGGTGAGCAGTACCCGCAATCCATGCTTATCGAAGGATTCACCGAGACGGAGCTGGCCGAGCGGGTGGACCTGGCGCTGGCCAATCGCGGGCAGTACCTGGAGGTTTCCCTGCGCAACCGCTCGGACGAGCTGCTGGGTATCCTGGTGCTGCAACTGGCCGAGGAGGGCGCGCACAGCCAGCAGCCGCGCAAGCCGTTCAAGCGCTTCGTCGAGGAGCTCTCCGGCGCCGCCGCCGTGGCCATCGAGACCCGCCAGCTGATCGAAGCCCAGCAGCGCCTGCTGGACGCCATCATCAAGCTGCTGGCCGACGCCATCGACGCCAAGAGCCCCTACACCGGCGGACACTGCGAGCGCGTGCCGCAGCTGGCCGACCTGCTGCTGCAGAAGGTCATCGACTCGCACGATGGCGAGTACGCCAGCTTCACCATGAGCGATGCCGAGCGCTACGAATTCCAGATCGCGGCCTGGCTGCACGACTGCGGCAAGATCACCAGCCCCGAGTATGTGGTGGACAAGGCGACCAAGCTGGAGACCCTGTACAACCGCCTGCACGAGGTGCGCACCCGTTTCGAGGTGATCTGGCGCGACATCGAGCTGGACTACTGGCGCGGCATCGCCGAGGGCAACGACATCGGCCTGCTCGCTGCGCGCCGCGATGCGCTGCATGAATCACTGCGCGATGATTACGCCTTCGTCGCCCAGGCCAACGTTGGCGGCGAGTTCATGAAGGACGAGGACATCGAGCGCCTCAAGCAGATCGGCGAACGCCGCTGGCTGCGCTATTTCGATGACCGCCTGGGCATCTCCCACGACGAGGCCGAGCGGCTTCAGGGCCGACCCGAACGGCCTCTGCCGGCGGAGGAATTCTTGCTGTCCGACAAGCCTGAACACCGGGTGATGTGGGGCGAGCGCAAGCCGCCGGTGGTGAAGGACGACCCGCGCAACATCTGGGGTTTCGACATGCGCCTGCCGCCCTACGCGAGCAACTATGGCGAGCTGTACAACCTGGGCATCCGCCGCGGCACGCTGAACGACGAAGAGCGCTTCAAGATCAACGAGCACATCGTGCAGACGCTGATGATGCTCACCACGCTGCCGCTGCCGCGCCATCTGCGGCGCGTGCCGACCATCGCGGCCAACCACCACGAGAAGATGGATGGCACCGGCTATCCGCGCAAACTCTCCCGCGAGCAGATGAGCATCCCGGAACGGGTAATGGCCATCGCCGATATCTTCGAGGCGCTGACTGCTGCCGACCGCCCCTACAAGGCGCCGAAGACGCTGTCCGAGTCGCTGAAGATCCTCGCCTTCATGGCCCGCGACCAGCACATCGACGCCGACCTGTTCCGCCTGTTCATCAGTCAGGGGGTGTACAAGGAATACGGCGAGCGCTTCCTCCACCCGGAGCAGATGGACGCCGTGGATGTGCGCGCGATCCTGGAAATACTCGATGGGGTAAAGGCGTAGTCCTTCCTGCGGCCTGCTGAAACGCAAACCGCCGGCATCAGCCGGCGGTTTGCGTTTGTGGGGCGAGATCAGCGCTTGGCGAGGTTGGTGGCGTAGCGGTTGATCTGCGGATTCTTTGCCACGGTGCAGCTCTGCCCGGCGAGGAACTGGGAGGTCTTGAGGTAGTCCTGCTGCGGGTAGTAGGCGAACACGTAGCTGCCGTTCTTCACCGTGTCGATCAGTTGCTGCGCCACCTGCGGGCGCACCGCCGGGCAGCCCAGGCTGCGGCCCAGGCGGCCGAGACCGGAGACGACCTTGGGGTCGGCGTAGGCGGCGGCGTGCATGACGATGGCGCGTTCTTCGCTGTTGTCGTTGAAGCCGGGCTCCAGGCCCAGCAGGCGCAGGGAGCGCCCGTGCTTGCCGCTATAGGTCTGGCCGGTCTGGTAGAGGCCGATGGAGGACTGGTAGCTTTCCGGGCGGTTGGAGAAGGAGGTGGCCATGTCATCGCCACTCTTCTTGCCGTGGGCGACCCATTCCTCGAAGAGCAGCTTGCGCTGCTTCAGATCGAAGACCCAGAGGCGCTTGTCGCGCGATGGCTTGGAATAATCGATCACCGTCAGCAGTCGGTTCTGGCCGCCGAGTTGGGTGCTGGCGCACTGCAGCGCGCTGAGCGCCAGGCGCAGGGTTTCGGTGTTGGTCGCGGGCGCGAGGCGGTGCAGCTCCTCGGCCGTGGGCAGGCGGGCGGCGGACACGCTTTGCCAGCTACCGATCGCGAAAAGCGCGGCACTGGCGAGCGAAATCCGGAAGAACCCCCGTAACTTCAAGAAAGTCAGCATGAATACAACATTCCCGTTGAATCGATATGGTTTTTTCTGGGAAACGCCGCATTGTGCGCGATTTTTGATCGATGATGTGGTTGTTTTTTGATCAAGTATGGTTCCGCCTGTCGGTATTTACGAACTTTTCCATGCGGTAAAGCGCCGCGCAGCGCCGGACCTGGGGTGGAGGAAGGCGAAAAAGCCCACCTCGGACAGGCGTCTTGACTCTTTGTGTTTCGAGATTCTTCGGCTGCCCGCACGGCGGCCTTGAGGCCGTCTGTCCGTGGGTGAGTGGCGGCAGTTTGCCGGTGGCAGAAAAGGACGAGTGGAGGGGAACGATGAAGACGCTGTAGGGGAAATCCGGAGCTCGTGGCTGGCGCTACGGACCATCGCGTCACTGCACGCTCTGGTTCTTGACCGGCTTCTGCTCGGCCTTGCGGTCGTTGGTGGTGATCACGGTGAAGTCCGGGTTGCTACGCATGTCGCGGGTGGACGGCAGGTCGGTGATCACCAGGGTGCTGCCCACGTCCATGCTGGCCAGCAGGTTGCGCAGGAATTCGCGGTCCAGGCTGAACTTGCCCAGTTGCTCGGCCGGAGACAGGCCGCGCTGCGGGTCGCTGACCTGAACGCTGGTCCAGCGCAGGTTGGGGTTTTCGCTGTCGATCTCGGCCTGGGTCGGTTTTTCCATGAGGGAGAAGGCGGCGACGCCGGTCTTTTCTTCCGGGTGCTCGAAGGCGACCGGCGCGGTGCCGATCTGCAGCCCGCCGCGGTAGACGTAGAGGCGGCGGTCGGCGCGGCTGACCAGCACGGATACCGGGCCCTTTTCGGCGCCCGGATCGCTCCAGAAGGGCACCACCATGCCGCTGTCGTCATGCGGGCCGGCAGGGCGGCCGTCGCTGACTATGGGGGCGAGCAGGCCGGGGTGGTAGACCTCGACGGGCGAGCTCTTGGCATCGGAGATGATCACCGTGGTGGTGCTGAAACCGGTGACTTCGTAGAGCTTCTTGGCAAAGGCCATGGGCAGGCGGATGCAACCGTGGGAGGCCGGGTAGCCGGGCAGGTTGCCGGCGTGCAGGGCGATGCCGTCCCAGGTCAGGCGCTGCATGTAGGGCATGGGCGCGCTGTTGTAGAGGTCGGAGTGGTACTCGACCTTCTTCTGCAGTATGGAGAACACGCCAGTGGGGGTTTCCTTGCCCTTCTTGCCGGTACTCACCGTGGCTACGCCGATGGCAATGCCGTTGCGGTACACGTAGGCGCGCTGTTCGGTCAGGCTGACCACCAGGGTGACCGGACCCGCCGGGGAGATTTCCGGGTACCAGAGGAACTGGCCGGGCTTGAGTGTCTTTAGCGCTGCCTGCAGGTCCGAGAGCGGTGAGGGCTTGCTCGGATTGGCAAAGGCGACGCTGGCGCTCAGGGCGATCAGCAGGGCAACCGACAGTTTCTTCATTACCTTTCCTTGGATCGCGGGCATGGCAGGGAGCTTAGCCAAGCGGTGACAGCGGCTGCAAACCGCCGGGCTGAACGGTTTGCGTAAGGCTTTTCGGAACGTTTGACGGAGCACGGTATGCAGGAGCGAGCTTGCTCGCGAACCGCCCGGACGCCGTGCTCGCCGGCAAGATTGTTCGCGAGCAAGCTCGCTCCTACACGGTGCAGATCAGCCGAGCTCGGCAATTTCCTGTGGGGTCAGTGCGCGGTATTCACCCGGTTGCAGCGCCGGATCGAGCTGGAGGCTGCCCATGCTCTCGCGATGCAGTCGCGTCACCTTGTTCTGGAAGTGGCCGAACATGCGCTTGACCTGATGGTAGCGGCCTTCGTGCAGGGTCAGGCGCGCGGCGTGCGGGCCGAGGATTTCCAGTTGAGCGGGCAGGGTGGTGAGGTCTTCGAAGGCGAAGTACAGGCCCTGCTCGAAGGTTTCGATGTAGCGCTCCTCGATCGGGGCCTGGGTCTCGACGTAATAAACCTTGGGCAGCTTGCGCCCTGGCAGCGTCATGCGCCGCGACCATTGTCCGTCGTTGGTGATCAGTAGCAGGCCGGTGGTGTTGTAGTCCAGGCGGCCGCCGATATGCAGCTCCTGCTTGTCCGGCTCGTCCAGCAGGTCGAGCACGGTGCGGTGCTCGGCGTCGCAGGTGGCGCTGACACAGCCCGCGGGCTTGTGCAGCATGAAGTAGCGCGCCGGCTTGCCGGCCTGCAGCACGTCATCGTCCAGCTCCACGCGAGAGAACACCCGTACCTCCTGGCGACCATCGCGCGCCACTTGGCCGTCTACGCGCAGACGACCCTCGGCTAGCAATTGGCGGGCTTGCTGGCGGTTGAGGTGAGGCTGGTTGGCGATGAAGCGGTCCAGACGCATCAGTTGTTCCCGGCGTCCTTCAGCCCCGTTGCGCAGCGTGGGCACAGGCAGGCGCGGTCGACCAGCTCCGTCGGGATACGCTGCAGCGCCTCGCGGTCGATGGGCGTGCTGAAGCACCAGCAGCTCTGGCCCTCCAGCGCCGGGTCGGCCTGGGTGCAACGGTTGGACTGACCGCAAAGCGGGCAGCGGCTGGGATCGGGGCGGAAGTCGTTCATGGCCGGGCAGGGCGGAAGATGGGTGATGCGGGCGCACAGGGTGCAGCGCCGACCCGCATCGTGCAAGCGGATTCGGATCGGCGCGGCGGGTACCGGTCAGGGAATCCGGATGCCTTCTATCCAGGGCTCGAGGCGGCGACCGAAGGCGACCTCGGCCACGTATGGCTGGGCGGTTCCATCGGCGCGGACGGGCCGCGAGAGCGCGCGGTCGAGACGCTCCCGCCACAGGTGAGGGACGTTGATGCTGTCGGTGCCGATGGCGCTGGCTGTGCCGCCGAGTGTCCAGACGTGCTGGTAGTAGTTGGAGATCGGCCGCACGCGGCCGTGCACGATCAGGTAGCGCTGGCGGTCGGGGTACTGGGCGCGCAGCGCTTGCAGGTCCAGGCCGACGTCCTTGAGCAGCAGACGCGTATCGGTCTTCTCTTCGCTGTCCAGTTCGCGGCGGATGAAGTCGCGTTCGTCCGCCAGGCGCGCGTTCTGTGGCGCGGCATCGGCTGCTAGGCGGGCTTCTTCGAGGCGCTTGCGCGTCAGTTGCACTTCGCGCTGGTACAGCGGGCCGTCAAGTTCCAGCACCAGCAGGGCGTCGCGCGATTGCTGGCGGCCGAAGCGCGGCGCACTGTCGTCGTCCACCTGAGCGGGCATGGTGAAGCCGAGCTTCTCCATCTTCTGCGCATCAATGGCCGGCAGCCAGCCACGGTTGTGCCGCGTGCTTTCGTCCCGCGTCGGGGTGCGCCAGTGCAAGCGCAGGCTCAGCCCGCTGTTCTCGTTGTGCCAGGAGCTGTTGCGCAGCAGTTCACGCTGGCTCAGGGGCAACAGGCTGTCGGGCTCGCCGGAGCGGTTCCAGGCGGCGCCGCCCAGGGCTACGGCGTTGACGAGCAGGATCAGCCCGACACCGCCGGCCAGGGCATGGGTGCGTGTCCAGTTCATGACGAAGCTCCTCCCAGCAGGCCGTGGGCCCGACGCAGCCGGCGCAGCACCAGCAGGATCAGCACCGCGCACAGGCCCAGCACGAGGAAGAACAGGTACTTGGGCATCACCTGCCACCACCAGTCGAAGAACTTGGTGTAGAGGAAGATCACGAAGAAGGTCAGCCCGCTGTTCACCACCTCCGGCCACTCGCGCCGCGCGCCGAGCCAGATGACCAGCGCCGAGGCGATGAAGCCCAGTACCTGGTAGAGACTCTCCACCTTGGCGGAGGCCATTGCCAGGTAGCTGCCGCTGCCCCAGTTGGCCAGCACCAGCATTGGCAGGAACAGGCCGAGCAGACCGAATATCCGGTAGATCGCGGCGAAGCCGTCGAAGCGGGTCTGCACTAGGAACGAGGGGACGAGGAAGATCAGCAGTGAGGCGGGGAAGAAGTTTTCCGGGCGCTCGCCCACGTCCAGCCAGTACACGCCACTCCAGGTACCGACCCGCGCGGCGACGTAGCCCATCACGCAGATCAGCGCGGCTGCCAGCAGCAAGCGTGCATTGCAGGTGTAGGCGAGCAGCAGGGCGTAGGCGGCCCAGGGCAGCAGGGCTTTGTCGGACGGCGTGATGTTGAAGATCTGCCCGACCATCACGACGTTCAGCACAAAGCAGGCGAAGGCCAGCATGGCGCCGAGCTTGGCGAAGTAGCCGGAGGCGTCGCGGCGTTGCAGAAAGAGCGTCAGCAGCAGGCTGATCAGGGAGGCGGCGATGAGGGTGAATACCTGGGCGGTTTCCGCGAACAGGCCCCAGAACTGGTAGAACAGGAAGAACAGGCTGGCGGCCAGGGCCAGCGCGCCGAGGAAGGAGGCGATGCGCATGCCCAGGGAAAGGCGATGGTCCTGGCTGTCGCGGTCGATATCGAAGCGCGCACGGTAGTCGGCGAGCAGGCGTTGCTGGTGGTCGTGCAGGCGGTCGCGCTGAGCGGCGTCGAGGACGAGAGCACCTTCGTCCTGCAGGCGTCGCAATTCGCGGTCGAAGGCCAGGATATCGTTGACGCGATGCTGCGCCTGCTGGTGGCTGAGGTCGGGCATGACCGGTCCTTGCGGCGGGTGATGCTGGAACTCTAGCGGGTGGCGCGGCGGGGTTCCATGGGTGCGGCAGCAAGACATAGAGCACGTGGCGTTTTCCGCCAGTGAGCAGCATAAGTATTCGGCCGGCCGATCGGTAGGAGCGAGCAAGCTCGCTCCTACCGATGTTACTCAGCTACGGCTTTGCAGCCACGCACGCCAACCGCCGAAGCGGCTGATGTCCTCGGCGCCGTCCAGGCCCCAGGCGTCGCAGATGAAGCCGGTTTCCCAGCTGCCGTCTTCCAGCTGCACCTTGCCCAGCCCCAGCGGCGCCGGGATGCCGGTGAGAAAGGAGCCCAGCTCGGCGCTGGGCAGCTCCCAGACTTCCACCTCGATGGCCACGCCGCCGTCGGTCACGCGCAACATGCCGGGGCGCAGCGGCGGGCCGCCGGCCAGGGCATAGAGCTTGTAGGCCGGCGCGCTGCGAGTGGCGCGCAGCAGGCGGGCGCCGCGCTGGCGCAGTTGCCCGTTCAGCGCCAGGCCGTCGAGGTGCGCACCGCATACCACCAGGCGCGCGCGGTCGTTGCGCGCCGGGTTTGCGGAGGAGGCGGGCGCGACGGCGTTGCCGCCAGCGAGCGGCAGGTTGTGCAGGCGCTGCAGCGCGTCCGCCACACCAAGCAGGTACTGGTCGGTGAAGGCGCGGCCGAACAGCGTTACGCCCCAGGGCAGGCCGTTGCCCATGATTGCGCTGGGCACGGCGACGGCGGCGTAGTCCAGCAGGTTCATGAAGTTGGTGTAGTAGCCCAGGTCGGAATTGCGCTTCACCGGTTCGGCGTGCAGCTCGTCCAGGGTCACCGGCCGGCCGATGGTGGGCGTCAGCACGCAGTCTAGGTCGGCGAGGATCGCGTCGCACTGCGCCTTGAGTTCCTGCAGCCGGTATTGCGCGCGGAAGGCCTGCACGGCGGTGGCGCCGGGCGCCTTGGCCAGCACGTCGCGGATCACCGGCAGCACGGCCTGCGGGTCGCGCTCGATCAGCTCGCCGGCCACGCTGTAGCGCTCGGCCACCCAGGGGCCTTCGTAGAGCAGGCGCGCGGCTTCGAGGAAGGGCGCGAAGTTGATTTCCCGTGGCTCGCCACCGAGTGCTTTGAGCTGGTCGAGGGCATCGGTGAACAGCACCGGGCCTTCGTGGCAGCCGAAGAATTCCAGCTGGTCGGCGCGCGGCACGCCGAAGCGGAAGGGCCGGGGCGCACCGAAAGCGCTGGCATCGTTCCAGGCCGGGTTGGCGCGGCTGTAGCCGTCCTTCGGGTCGAGGCGGGCGGTGAGGGCGAGCAGCTCGCTGGCCTCGGCGGCGCTGGCGGTGAAGTAGGTAATGCAGTCCAGGGTGCGGCAGGCCGGCACCAGGCCGGTGTTGGACAGCAGTCCCTTGCTCGGCTTGAGCCCCAGCAGGCCGTTGAGCGCTGCCGGCACACGGCCGGAGCCGGCGGTGTCGGTACCCAGGGCGAAGCTCGCCACGCCCAGCGCCACGGCCAGCGAGGAACCGGCGCTGGAGCCGCCGGACGGGTACTCGGGCAGCACGCTGTTGCGGCATTCGCCGTAGGGCGAGCGGGTGCCGTTGAGGCCGGTGGCGAACTGGTCGAGGTTGGTCTTGCCCAGCGGGATGGCGCCCAGGTCGATCAGTTGCCGGACCAGCGTCGCCGAGGTTTCCGGTGTGTAGGCGAAGGCCGGGCAGGCGGCGGTGGTGGGGATGCCGGCAAGGTCGATGTTGTCCTTGATGGCGAAGGGGATGCCATAGAGCGGCAGCGCTTCGGGGGACTTGTCGTCCAGCGCGGCGAAGTAGGGCTCCAGTTCTTCCAGGCTGAGCAGGTGGATGAACAGGTGGTAGTCCGGGTTCAGTGCGGCAGCCTTGTCACGCAGTTGGGCGAGCAGCTGGCGCGGCGTGGCGCGGCCTTCGCGGTAGGCGGCGCGCAGGGTGGCGAGGCGGAGGTCGAAGGGGGTGGGCATGGTTGGGGTTCCTGTGCTGGGCGGCTACCCTCTTCCCGGCCCTCTGACTGGGCGTCCCCCATGAAGGGAGAGGGGAAGAGCGCTCTGATGCGAAATCTAACGATGAGTTTTCAGGACGAGTCGGAAGTTGCCTCTCACTCCGAACGGCTCCCTCTCCCGCTTGCGGGAGAGGGCTGGGGAGAGGGGCTCTTGGCTCTGCGCGGACCTGCTCACGCCTCCTCCATCACCACCACCCGCTGCCCGGCGCGCACTGGTGAGCCGGGCTGCACGCGGACTTCGCGCACCACGCCGTCGCGCGGGGCGGTGAGGGGGATTTCCATCTTCATGGATTCGAGGATCACCAGGATGTCGCCGGCCTTCACGCTGGCGCCGGCTTCCACCTGCACTTGCCAGAGGTTGCCGGCGATGTGGCTCTCGATGGCATGCTGGCCGGCGCCGAGCGGAGCGTCCTCGCCGGTGTCGACGGCGGCTTCCTCGCTCTCGAAGTGCGCCTGGCCGGAGGCGATCCAGCGCTCGCGCTCGGCATCGAAGGCGGCACGCTGGTGGCGGCGGAAGGCGGCGATGCTCTCGGCCTCCTCGGCGAGGAACTGCTGGTAGTCGGCGAGGCGCAGTTCGCTGTGCTCGATGCGCAGCGGGTAGCGGCCCAGCGGGAAGTCGCGGCGGATGCGCAGCAGTTCATCCGCCGACACCGGGTAGAAGCGGATCTGGTCGAAGAAGCGCAGCAGCCAGGGCTTGCCGTCGAACGCCGCGACCTCGCGGTAGCGGTTCCACATCTGCAGGGTGCGGCCGACGAACTGGTAGCCGCCGGGGCCCTCCATGCCGTAGACGCACATATACGCGCCGCCGATGCCCACGGAGTTTTCCGCCGTCCAGGTGCGCGCCGGGTTGTACTTGGTGGTGACCAGGCGGTGGCGCGGGTCCAGCGGCGTGGCCACCGGTGCGCCGAGGTAGACGTCGCCCAGGCCCATCACCAGGTAGCTGGCCTCGAACACGGTGCGATACACCGCTTCGAGGTCCGGCAGTTCGTTGATGCGGCGGATGAACTCCAGGTTGCTCGGGCACCAGGGTGCGTCCTTGCGCACGGTGGTCATGTATTTCTCTATGGCCAGTTGGCAGGCCGGATCGTCCCAGGACAGCGGCAGGTGCACGATGCGCGACGGCACCTTGAGGTCACGGGCGGCGCAGACGGCGTCCCAGAGACCGGCGACGGTCTCCAGAAGGCTGTGCAGCGGCAGGGTTTCCGGCTGGTAGTGCACCTGCAGCGAGCGGATGCCGGGCGTGAGGTCGATCACCCCGGCGACTGCCTTGGCTTCCAGCGCCTGCATCAGCGCGTGGGCGCGGAAGCGCAGCACGAGGTCCAGCTCGGGCTGGCCGATTTCCAGCAACAGGTGGGTGTCGCCGGAGAGGCGCGCGACCAGGCGCGTGTCGTCCTGGCCGAGGTCGAGGACGATGGGGGAAGGGAGTTGGGTGCTCGGGCTGCCCTCTCCCCCCGCCCTCTCCCGCAAGCGGGAGAGGGTGCTGTCCGCGTGGCCGGATAGCACGGTAATCGCCGGCAGCTCCGCGCTGCCTCCTCTCCCGGTGGGAGAGGGTTGGGGTGAGGGGAACCCGGCGGCACGGGAGTTGGGTTGATCGGTAGGAGCGAGCTTGCTCGCGAACGCATTCTGCTGGAGGTCCAGGAGCTGGGCGGGTTCGCGAGCAAGGGCCAAGGCGCCCCCCTCGGTCCTACGAAAAGCCGCCAGATTCCGGGCTTCGGAGATGGAGACGGGCACGAACCGCACCTTGTCCCCCGCCTTGAGCTGGCCGAGTTGCCAGAGGTCCGCCTCGATCACCGTCACCGGGCAGACGAAGCCGCCCAGGCTGGGGCCGTCCGGGCCGAGGATCACCGGCATGTCGCCAGTGAAGTCCACCGCGCCGATGGCGTAAGGGTTGTCGTGGATGTTCGACGGGTGCAGGCCGGCCTCGCCGCCGCTTTCGCGCACCCATTCCGGCTTCGGGCCGATCAGGCGCACGCCGGTGCGGCTGGAGTTGAAGTGGACTTCCCAGTCGGTGGCGAAGAAAGTGTCGATATAGGCGGGGGTGAAGTATTCCGGTGCACCGTGGGGGCCGTAGATCACGCGGATCTCGCGCACGAGTGGCAGTTCGGTGCACAGGTGCGACGGCAGGCTCGCGCCGTGGCTGTCGTCGGCCAGCTCCGCGAGATGCAGTACGTCGCCGGCGCGCAGGGCCCGGCCGCCATGGCCGCCGAACTGGCCGAGGGTGAAGGTGCTCTTGCTGCCCAGGTAGTCCGGTACCTGCAGGCCGCCGCGCAGGCACAGGTAGCTGCGCGCGCCGGCGCCGCTGACGGTGCCCAGGCTGAGCGTAGAGCCGGCGGCGATGAACAGCGAGGTGTCCATCGGTTGCTCGACGCCATCCAGGCTGATCGGCAATGTCGCGCCGGTGATGGCCACGACGGCGTCCGTGTTGAAGCGCAGGGTCGGGCCGCTCATGGTGATTTCCAACGCGGCGGCGCCTTCGGGGTTGCCCAGCAGGACGTTGCCCAGGCGCAGCGCGCGGTCGTCCATCGGCCCGGACGGCGGCACGCCGACAGCCCAGTAGCCGAGGCGGCCGGGGTAGTCCTGCACGCTGGTCTGGGTGCCGGCACTGAGTACTTCGAAGGTCTGCGCGCGGTAGCGCAGGCCTTCCAGGCAGCGCGTCCAGGGCGAGCCGCTGGCGAACGGGGCGTCCTTGATGATCTGCCGCAGGTAGTCGCGGTTGCACTCGACGCCGTAAAGCTGGCTCCCGGCGAGCGCACGATCCAGGCCGGCGCTGGCTTGTTCGCGGGTTGGCGCCCAGGCAATGAGCTTGGCGATCATCGGATCGAACCAGGGCGGAATCTCGCAGCCGGCCTCGACCCAGGTGTCGATGCGCAGGGTCTTACCGTCGGCCGCCGGGAACTGCACGGCGGTGAGCAGGCCAGGGCAGGGCTGGAAGTCGCGGCCAGGGTCTTCCGCATAGAGGCGCGCCTGGATGGCGTGGCCGCTGGGTTTCAGCTCGGCAACCAGTTCGGCCAAGGGCGGCAGGTCGCCGGCGGCCAGCTCGATCATCCAGCGCACCAGGTCGACGCCCCAGACTTGCTCTGTGACGCCGTGCTCCACCTGCAGGCGGGTGTTCACTTCGAGGAAGTAGAAGCGCTGCGCCTGGCTGTCGTAGACGAATTCCACGGTGCCGGCGCTGCGGTAGCTGACGGCTTTCGCCAGCTGGATCGCCGCCGCGCACAGGGCTTCGGCCATGCCGGCGGGCAGGTTGGGCGCGGGGGTTTCCTCCAGCACTTTCTGGTTGCGCCGCTGCACCGAGCAATCGCGCACGCCAAGGGCGATCACCTCGCCCTGGCCGTCGCCGAACACCTGCACTTCCAGGTGGCGGGCGCGCTGGATGTACTTCTCGATGAACACGCCCGAGTCGCTGAAGTTGTTCTGCCCGAGGCGCTTCACGGCGTCGAAGGCGTCGCGCAGTTCGGCCGCCGAGCGGCACACGCGCATGCCGATGCCGCCGCCGCCGGCGGTGCTCTTGAGCATCACCGGGTAGCCGACCTGTTCCCCGGCGAGCAGGGCGGCGTCGAGGTCGGGCAGCAGGTCGGTGCCTTCGAGCATCGGCACGCCCTGTTCGCGGGCCAGCGCGCGGGCGGTGTGCTTGAGACCGAACAGGCGCAGCTGCTCCGGCGTCGGGCCGACGAAGGCGATGCCGGCGGCTTCGCAGGCTTCGGCGAAGGCGGCGTTCTCGGAGAGGAAGCCGTAGCCGGGGTGGATGGCCTGGGCGCCGCTGTCGCGGGCGGCGCGGAGAATCTTTTCAACGTCCAGATAGGTGCTGGACGCCGGCCCCTCACCGAGGCTGATGGCATGGTCGGCCTGCTGGATGTGCAGGCTGGCGGCGTCGGCTTCGGCGTACACGGCCACGCCTTCTACTTGCAGCTCACGAAGGGTGCGCAGGATGCGGCAGGCGATGGCGCCGCGGTTGGCGATGAGTAGTTTGTCGAACATGGAGGTTTCCCCATGCGGGACAGGTCGTCCTGTCGAATTCGTATCTGGCGGTGGCCGTCCACCGCCGGGGCCTGGGCCCTGCTGCGTATTGTTCCCTCTCCCTTCAGGGGGAGGGCTGGGGAGAAGGGCCCTTGCTATGGTGCTGGGCGTTCCCTCTCCCCCCGCCCTCTCCCGCGAGCGGGAGAGGGGGCCATTTGGAGCGTCGGGCTGCACTGGGCACTTCGGCTCTGGCCAAGGAGGAAGAGCCAGCGCCGCAACGCTTGCAGCTTTCCGCTTGTCGCTTGTGGCTGCTTCAATCCCATACCAGCAGCTCCGCCGGCGTCGGGTTCCAGCCGTTGCAGGGGTTGTTGAGCTGCGGGCAGTTGGAGATCAGGACGATGACGTCCATGTGCGCGAACAACTCGACGTACTTGCCGGCGCCGGAGATGCCGTCCTCGAAGGTCAGCCCGCCCTCGGCGGTGACCGGTACGTTCATGAAGAAGTTGATGTTGTGGCTGATGTCGGCCTTGCTCAGGCGGCCGTCGTGCAGGCTGGCGCGCAGGAAATTGTCGCGGCAGCTGTGCATGTAGCGCTTGTCCAGGGCGTAGCGCACGGTGTTGCTCTCCTGGGCGCAGGCGCCGCCGAGGGTGTCGTGGCGGCCGCAGGTGTCGGCGGTGATGGTCAGCATCGGGTTGCCGAGGTTGGACCAGAGCACGCTGCCGGCGCTGAGGTAGACCTGCCCCTGTTTGCGCAGGGTGCGTTGCACGTCGTAGCGCTCGCGCGGGTTGGCGGCGCTGAAGAACAGCGTGTCCACCGCCTGGTTGCCTTCCAGGTCGAGGATGCGCAGGGTCTGCCCGGCCTTGAGTTCGGTCAGGCTGGGTTCGCCAGCTGGGATCAGGGTGCGCGAGACGCAGGCTTCGGGGTGTTTGTCGCTGGGGACTATGGGCATGCTCGCGCTCCTTACAGGTACTGGCGTTCGGTGTTGTGGAAGCCGCGGCCGTTCTCCGCGCGGGACGTGCGGCAGAGCACGCTGATGCCGTCGGCGGCGACCTGCTGCCAGGTCAGCCCGATGGGCTTGGGCGCATACTGCGGGTTCGGGTCCAGCGGGTGCTGCAGGGCGGTGAGGACGACGAGGGTGTCCATCGGGGCGTAGAGCTCGACGAAATCGCCGGCTTTCGAGTTGCCCTGGGCGAAGCGGAAGCAGCCATCGGCGTCGACGTCCACGCGGCTGAACAGGTTCAGGCACATCAGCAGGTCCTGCAGGCGCATGTCCCACTTGCCCATTTCCACCAGCAGGTTGTCCACGCCGTTGCGGTGGAAACCGTTGCGCAGTTCCTGGTAGCGGCCGGCGCCATACTTCTCCTGCACTTCGGCGGCGTTGAGCACGCCACCGAAGCTGTCGTGCCAGCCGCAGCTGTCGGCGGTGATGGCAGCCAGCACGCGGCCCATGTCCGAGTACAGGCAGTGGCCGGCGGTGAGGCGCGCCGTGTGCTGGCACTTGAGGCTGTCGGGCAGGTTCAGGCGCTCGCTTTTCTCGGCGGCATTGAACAGCAGCACGCTGGCGTTGCCGCCGCCTTCGATGTCGGTCAGGCGCAGCAACTGGCCGCGCTTGAGCACGAAGGAGGTGTGGCCGCCGCCGGGGACGGTTTCTTCATAGAGAGTGGTGCGCAGGTCGTTCATGTCGGGTTCCTCAGTAGGCCGGCGTGATCAGCGGCGCGGCCGTTTCCAGGCGCGCGGCGAGCGGTTCGGGCAGGGCGGCGCGGGCGGCCTTGCGGTCGGCGTTGAGCGGGATGTCGTAGGTGATGCGGGCGCCGTAGGCGCTGGGTGCCTGCGGGTCGTGGCGGACCTTGTCGAAGACCAGCAGGCGGGTGCCCAGGCTGAAGCCTTCGGCCAGGTCGTGGGTGACCATGAACACGGTGAGCCGGGTTTCCTGCCACAGCTCCAGCAGCAGGGCGTGCATGTCCTTGCGGATACCGGGGTCGAGCGCGCCGAAGGGCTCGTCGAGGAGCAGCACGCGCGGCTTCATCACCAGCGCCTGGGCAATCGCCAGGCGTTGTTGCATGCCGCCGGACAGGGCGCTCGGATATTGCTGCAGGGCATGGCCGAGGCCGACGCGCTCGAGCAAGGCGGCGGCCTGTTCGCGGGCCTCGCGCTTGGCGCTGCCCAGCAGCCGGCCGAGCAGCGGCGAGCGCGGCAGCTCCAGGCCGAGGGCGACGTTGTCGAGCACGGACAGATGCGGGAACACCGAGTAACGCTGGAACACCACGCCACGGCTTGGATCGGGCTCTGCGGCCAGCGGCTGGCCTTCGAGCAGCAGTTCGCCGCGGCTGGGGCGCTCCTGCCCGAGCAGCAGGCGCAGGAAGGTGGACTTGCCGCAGCCGGAGGCGCCAACCAGGGTGCAGAACTCGCCTTCCTTCACCTCGAGGTTGAGGCGTTCGAGCACCACGTTGCCGTCGTACGCCTGCCAGACATTCTTCACGCTGATGAAACTCATGCCTTGCCTCCTTCGTACCAGGGGAAGGCGCGGCGGGTGAGCGCGCGCAGCGCCCAGTCCATCAGCCAGGCCAGCGCGGTGATCCACACTACGTAGGGCAGGATCACGTCCATGGCCAGGTAGCGGCGTACGAGGAAGATGCGGTAGCCCAGGCCATCGGTGGAGGCGATGGCTTCGGCGGCGATGAGGAACAGCCAGGCCGAGCCGAGCATCAGGCGCAGGGAGATGAGCAGGCGCGGCATCAGTTGCGGCAGCACCACGCGCAGGATCAGCGTCCAGGTGCTGGCACCCAGGGTTTGTGCCTTGATCAGCAGTTCGCGGGGGATTTCCCGGGCGCGCTGTTCGATGTCGCGGGCGATGCAGGGGGCGACGCCGATGACGATCAGCACCACCTTGGACAGCTCGCCCAGGCCGAAGACGATGAACAGCACCGGCAGGATCGCCAGTGGCGGGATCATCGACAGCACGGTGAGCAGCGGCGAGAGCGGCGCGCCGAACAGCGGCACGCTGCCGGCGGCGATGCCCAGTACCAGGCCGAGCAGGGCGGCGATACCCAGGCCCAGGCCGAGGCGTTGCAGGCTGGCGCCGGTGTCCTGCCAGAACAGCACGTCGCCAGTGCGCTTGTCTTCGCTGAAGGCCAGGCGGTTCACCGCGTCGGCCATCTGTACGGCACTGGGCAGCAGCTTGTCGTTGGGGTTATCCGCCAGCCGCGCCGTGGAGCCTGCGAAGTAGGCGAACAGCAGCAGGGCGAAGGGCAGCAGCACCAGGAACAGGCGGCCGCTGCGGTCGGGGGTTCGGTTGATCAGGCGCATGGTTCGTACCTGTGGATTTCCGTGTGAAGCGTTCCCTCTCCCCCGCCCTGGCTGCGCGCCCCGCTCCGAAGGGAGAGGGGGCTGTCCGTGCCGGTTGACGCCTAGGTTTCAACCGGCACCGAACGAGTCCCCTCTCCCTTCAGGGAGAGGGTTAGGGAGAGGGGCTGTAGTAGGAGCGAGGGGGACGCCCAGTTCTTGCTCGCGAACAGAGTACCGCCTGGCACTCGGGTGTCATGGCGGTTCGCGAGTAAGGGCTAGGCGCCTCCTCGCTCCTACGAAAAGCTGTCGAGCCTCAGAGCTTCCCGTCCGCCGCCATCTGCACGTAGGTCGGGTCGAAGCGCAGCTTGAGGTTCTGCGCGTCACCCGTGGTGAGGCCGCCGGCGAAGCTCATGCCGACCGCCTCGGCGCTTTTCGCACCCTCGCCGAGCAGGCCGTGGGTGAAGGAGAAGGCCGCCACCTTGTCCATGGTCGCCGGCAGTTTCGGGCTGGTGGCGAAGGCCAGGGCTTCCTTGGGCGTGGCAAACAGCCTGGTGGTGGCGAGCTGGCTCTGGTAGCCGGCCAGATCGGTGCCCGAGGCCTTGGCCATGTGTTCCAGCGCGGCGCGGGTCTCGGCGCTGTCGCCCTGCATCAGCGCGACGGTCTCGAACCAGGTGCCGGTCAGGGCTTTGCCCAGGGCGGGGTTGTCCTTCAGGACCGCGCTGTTGACCACCATCATGTCCATGATCTCGCCGGGAACCTGGCTGGAATTGAACACCTCGGTGGTGCCCGGCTTGGCGCGGGCCTCGGCGAGCATCGGATTCCAGGTGGTCACGGCCTGTACGTCGTCGGTATTGAAAGCGGCGGCGATGTCGGCGTCGGAGGTGTTCACCGTCTTCACGTCCTTCTCGGTGAGGCGGGCGTTTTCCAGCGCGCGGGCGAGCAGGTAGTGGGAGACCGAAAGTTCCACCAGGTTGACGTTCATGCCCTTGAGGTCGGCCAGGGATTTGCCTTCGCCCTTGAGGACGATGCCGTCGTTGCCGTTGGAGAAGTCGCTGACGATCAGCGCGGTGGAGTCGACGCCGCCGGCGGCGGGGATGGTGAGGGCGTCCATGTTGGTCATGGTGCAGCCATCGAACTGGCCAGCGGTGTACTGGTTGATCGACTCGATGTAGTCGTTGAGCTGGGTGATCTTGATTTCGATGCCGTACTTCTTCGCCCACTTGTCGACGATGCCGTGGCTGGCCGCGTATTCCCAGGGCATCCAGCCGGCGTAAATGGTCCAGCAGAGGTTGAAGCTGTTCTTCGCGGCGGCGGACGCCGAGACGCTGAAGGCGGCGAGGCCGGCGGCGAACAGGGCGGTCAGAAGGGGCTTGCGCATGGAGCATCTCCAGTCGATTGGCGGGCAGGCAGGAGTCGGGCGGCACGTGTCGCTCTCGTCTCCCGGGCTTTTGTCCCGCCGTGTAACCTCGCTGGAGGTCGATGACTCTCGGACCAGTCACTCGCTGCGCGAGCCGGAACCCTAGTCATCCATTGTCAGATTGTGGTGCCGCTGTCCGAAGGATCGGATCGTTCCTGCACAGCCGGGACAAAGCGAGCGGCGTGCCAAGTTGGCGAAAGTACCGGGACAGAAGGGTTGCGGCGGATATCTCGGGGCAAGCCGGGGCGGTTGCCTGCCCTCAAATGAAGCGCCACGCCGCATCCTGGTGCGCGCGGCCAGTCGAAAGGCAGGAGCGGGCAGGGCGCGCCGGGCGGCAAACTGCAGCGACCTTCACCTTGAGGAGTCCTTCGCCATGTCCGAGCTGCTGAGCTTCGCCAAGGGCGCGTTGACCCTGTTCTGGGTCGCCGCCGTGCTCAACCTGATCTATCCGTTCGGCGAGCTGTATCGCCCGCTGCTGGGGCTTTCCGCGATCCTGCTGGTGGTGCACGCGGGCGAGGTGCTGTTGCTGGCGCGCCAGCGTTCCTGGCTGGAACAGCTGCAGGTGCTGCTGTTCGGCGTGCTGCATCTGCAGAGCCGCAAGCTTCGTCGCCTGGAAACCTTGAACGGCTGATTTACCCAAGCTTTACCTTTCGCTGCGGCACCGCCTTCTGACAGACATGTCTGATCCTGTGAGACCGGAAGAATCTACGCCCCGCATCCCGGCGCGGCGGCCGGCTCGCCAGATGGAGGCGCCATGCGTCGTTTCTTCGTTGCTGTACTGATGATCCTTCCGTTGACCGGCTGCGTGGTCTACGAGCATGACCACGACCGTGGCGGCTGGCATGACCGGCCGCACTACTACCGCCCGGCACCGCCGCCGGCCTATTACGGTGGTCCATACCAGGGGTGGCGCCGTTGAGGCAGGAGCCTGACGGGTATCGCTTCGCTTCATGCCATCCTGCGCGAAGCACTCATGACGCGGCGTTGAACGCCGCGTCTTCCTCCAGCAGCATCTCCACGAACTGGCTGGCGGCGGGCGACAGGCTGCGGCTGGCATGGCGTACCAGGGCATAGGCGGAGCCACGCCCGGCGACGTCGCCGCTGCTGGGCCAGGGCAGCAGCGCCAGGCTGCCGGCCCGCACGTCCGCGGCCACCACGTCCCAGGTGGCCAGGCAGAGCACGTCGCTGCCTTTCACCAGCTCCTTGAGCATCAGCACGTCATCGCATTGCACGCTCAGCGGTTGCTCGCGACCCAGTGTTCGCGCCAGCCCTTCGTGGGCATCACGCGGCAGGCGCGGGCCGGCCAGTGGGTAGTCGAGCACCCGCGCCACCGAGGGGGGGCTGCCGATCAGCGGATGCCCCGGTCGGCAGAACAGCACGCCGCGGTGCACCCGCAACGGCAGGATGTCGAGGCGGCTGTCGCCTTCGAGTTCGCGGTAGTCGGCGATGAACAGTTCCAGTTCGTCGTCCAGCAGGCGCTGGTGCAGCTCGCTCCAGTTCTCGATGGAGAGCAGGACCGAGACTTTCGGGTGCGCGCTGCTGTAGCGCGCCAGCACCTGCGGCATCAGGCGCGCGCCGGGAAAGGGGCCCGCGCCCAGGCGCAGCTCACCGGTCTCCAGGTCCGCCAGTTGCAGCACCGCGTTCTTCAGTGCGCGGTCGCCGGCCAGCAGGCGGCGCGCGTGCTCCAGCACCAGCCGGCCATGGGCGGTGAGGGTGACGCCGCGCGGGTTGCGGTCCACCAGCTGGCAGCTCAGCTGGCCCTCCAGCGCCTGGATGCTGCGCGACAGGGCGGGCTGACTGAGGTTCACCGCATCGGCGGCGCGGGCGAAGTGGCCGTGCTCGGCAAGGGCAACGAAGTGGCGTAGCTGGCGGAGATCGCTCATGCGCGTTATGCATCGATTGTTGAATAGGAATGCATTGGAATTATTAACGCAGCGGCCGGCATAGTGCGAGCACAACAACAAAGTCCGGAGTGCTCCGATGTCCCGTCTTTCCGCCGCCGTGCTGCTCGCCAGCCTCTGCCCCGGCCTGCTGCTCGCCGCCGAACAACCCAAGCCGCCGTCGTCCTTCACCCAGGCTGCCCAAGAGCAGGTGCGCCAGTCGCTGCCCTTCAATGACCGCGCCGATTTCGAGCGGGTGGAAAAGGGCCTGATCAAGCGCCCCGACAACCTCGTCATCAAGAACGACGACGGCACGGTCGCCTGGCAACTGGGCGGCTACGACTTCCTCAAGGCCGCCAAGGACGTCGCCAGCGTCAACCCAAGCCTGCTGCGCCAGGCCCAGTTGAACCTCAGCTACGGCCTGTTCAAGGTCACCGACGGCATCTACCAGGTGCGCGGCTACGACCTGGCCAACACCACCTTCATCGAAGGCAAGACCGGCTGGATCGTCATCGACACCCTGACCACCCCGGCCACCGCCAAGGCCGCCTACGCCCTGGTGAGCCAGGAGCTGGGGCAGAAGCCGATCCGCGCGGTCATCTACAGCCACGCCCACATCGACCACTTCGGCGGCGTGAAGGGGCTGGTGAGCCAGGAGCAGGTGGACAAGGGCGAGGTGCAGGTCATCGCGCCCAAGGGCTTCATGGAGGCGGCGATCAAGGAGAACGTGCTCGCCGGCAACGCCATGCTGCGCCGAGCCACCTACCAGTACGGCACGATGCTGCCGCAGGGGCCGCAAGGGCATGTCGACATGGCCATCGGCAAGGCCGTCGCCCACGGCCCGATGAGCCTCATCGCACCGACCAGGACCGTCGATGGCTCGCTGGTGGACATGGACATCGACGGCGTGCCCTTCACCTTCCAGAACACCCCGGGCACCGAGTCGCCGGCGGAGATGAACGTCTGGCTGCCGCAGCAGAAGGCGCTGCTGATGGCCGAGAACGTCACCGCCACGCTGCACAACCTCTACACCCTGCGCGGCGCCGAGACCCGCGACCCGCTGGGCTGGAGCAAGTACATCAACGAGGCGCTGCACCGTTTCGGCGACAAGGCCGAGGTGATGTTCGCCGTGCACAACTGGCCGCGCTGGGGGCACGAGGACATCGTCCGCACCCTGGAGAAGCAGCGCGACATGTACGGCTACCTCAACGACCAGACCCTGCACCTGGCCAACAACGGCGTGACCATCAACCAGATCCACGAGCGCCTGAAAGTGCCGCCGGAGCTGGCCAACGAATGGTTCAACCGTGGCTATCACGGCAGCGTCAGCCACAACGTGCGCGCGGTGGTGAACAAGTACCTGGGTTACTACGACAGCAACCCGGCGACCTTGAACCCACTGGCCCCGGAGGATTCGGCGGTGAAGTACGTCGAGTTCATGGGCGGCGCCGATCACCTGCTGCAGATGGCCAGGGCATCGTTCGACAAGGGCGAGTACCGCTGGGTGGTGGAGGTGGTGAACAAGCTGGTCTTCGCCGATCCGGCCAACCAGGCCGCGCGCAACCTGCAGGCCGACGCCCTGGAGCAGCTCGGCTACCAGGCCGAGAACGCCGGCTGGCGCAACAGCTACCTGACCGCCGCGCAGGAGCTGCGCAACGGCGTGCCCAAGGACCTGCCGTCGATGAAATCGGGCAGCCCCGATGCGCTGGCGGCGATGGATACCGGCCTGCTGTTCGACTACCTGGGCGTGCGCCTGAATGCGGAGAAGGCCGAGGGCGAGGACTTCGCCATCAACCTGGTGCTGCCGGACAAGAACGAGAAATACCTGCTGGAGCTGAAGAATTCGCACCTGAACAACATCAAGGGCGTGCAGAGCGAGAACGCCGGTCAGACCGTGACTATCGACCGTGCCGACCTCAACCGCCTGATGCTCAAGCAGGTGTCGCCGGTGCGCCTGGTGTTCGAGGGCAAGCTCAAGAGCTCGGGCAACCCGCTGCTGCTGGCCAAGTTGTTCGGCATGCTGGAGGACTTCAACTTCTGGTTCGACATCGTGACCCCGCCTGAGAAGAGCTGATCCCGCTCACGCTCGCGTCACCCGGTGATGGCACAATGCAGTGATTGCATTGTGCCATTGTTTTTTTCCCGGCCAGTCTGCACCATGCCACCCCTGCGCCCGCAGCTGGTTGTTGGCGCTCGCAGTCGAGTCGTCGCGATCATGCTCAGCCGTTGTACCAGGATGCTGCGTCGTTGCTGGCCGGGGCCGTTGGCCCTGGTGCTGGCGGCTTCGCTCGGCGTCCTGGCGGGGGCGCAGCAGGCCGAGTGGGACTTCAAGCTGATCAGCCAGCAATCCACACGCCTTTATGGGCCGCTGGGCGACGGCCAGGTGCGCATCGATGCCTGGCAGAAGCTGCTCGCGCAGCAGGCCTCCACCAGCGAGCGCGACCAGCTGCAGGCGGTCAACCGCTTCTTCAACGACCAGCTGCGTTTCACCGACGACCTGAGTCTCTGGCACGAAGTGGACTACTGGGCGACGCCGGTGGAGGCCTTGCTCAAGGGCGCCGGCGATTGCGAGGATTTCGCCATCGCCAAGTACATCAGCCTGCGCCACCTCGGGGTGCCGGCGCAGAAGCTGCGCATTACCTACGTCAAGGCACTGCGCCTGAACCAGGCGCACATGGTGCTTACGTATTACCCACGGCCCGACGCCGTGCCGCTGGTGCTGGACAACCTGATCGGCAGCATCCTGCCGGCCAGCCAGCGCAGCGACCTGCAGCCGGTCTACGCCTTCAATGGCGAGGGCCTCTGGCTTGCCGGCAACGGTGCCGGCGGCGGCAAGCAGGTGGGCGACAGCAAGCGGCTGTCGCGCTGGCAGGACCTCTTGAAGAAGATGAAGGCCGAAGGCTTTCCCGAGAACGAATAGCTCCTCTGACTGAGGCGAATAGCTCCATCGACGGAGCCTGGAGACACGATGTCCCTGTTCAAACAGTTGTTGATCGCCATCTGCCTGTTCCTGGTGGTCGCCTTCAGCGGCAGCTTCATGGTCGGCCTGGAAAGCTCGCGCGAGCAGTATGGCAACCAGCTGCGCTCCCATGCCCAGGATGCCGCCACCGCCCTTGGCCTGTCGCTGACGCCGAACATCGACGACCCGGCGATGGTCGAGCTGATGGTCAGCTCGATCTTCGACAGCGGCTACTTCGAGAGCATCCGGGTGATCGACCTGTCGACCAACAAGGTGATCGTCGAGCGCACCGGCGTGCCCGATGCGGTGGCGGCCAAGGTGCCACAGTGGTTCATCTCGCTGATCGACCTGCACTCGGCCGGCGGCGACGCCATCGTCAGCCGCGGCTGGACCCAGGCGGCGCGGGTCGAGGTGCTCAGCCACCCGATGTTCGCCATCGCCAAGCTCTGGCAGAGCGCGCTGGGCAGCCTGCTCTGGCTGGTGCTGTGCGGCATCGCCAGCGCCGTGCTCGGCGCCATCCTGCTGCGCCGCCAGCTCAGGCCGCTGGACTACATGGTGGAGCAGTCCCATGCCATCGCCCGCCGCGAGTTCCTCAGCCTGCCGGAACTGCCGCGTACACCCGAGCTGCGCCGCGTGGTGCTGGCGATGAACCAGATGGTGGAGAAGCTCAAGGCGCTGTTCCAGGAGCAGGCGCAGCGCAGCGAACGCCTGCGCGACGAGGCCTACCAGGACAGCCTGACCGGGTTGGGCAACCGGCGCTTCTTCGACATGCAGCTGAACAACCGGCTGAGCGCCGAGGACCGGGTCAGCAGCGGCGTGTTGCTGGTCCTGCGGGTGAATGATCTCGCCGGACTGAACCAGCGCCTGGGCGGCCAGCGCGTCGACCAGCTGCTCAAGGCCGTGGCCGACCAACTGCGCCTGGCTGCACAAGGGCTGGGCGCTGGCCTGACCCTGGCGCGCAGCCGTGGCGGCGAGTTCGTCATGCTGGCGCCCGGGCTGATGCCCGAGGACGCGCCGGCCCTGGCGATGCGCCTGGAAGCCATGCTCGCTGCGCTGGTCACCACCGGTGCCAGCGACGTCAGTCCGGTGGCCTGCCTGGGACTGGTGCCCTTCGTTTCCGGCGAGTCCGCCCAGGTGCTGTTGCAGCGCGCGGACGAGGCGCTGGTGCAGGCCGAGCGGCAGAACGACAGTTGCTGGGCCTTCCTCCAGGGCGGCGCGAAGCCCGTCGCCGAGGAGCGCCACAGCTGGCACCAGTTGCTGGACGAGGCGCTGGTGCACAAGCGCTTCCAGCTGCACTTCCAGGCAGTGGTGTCCTGTGCCGATCCGCAGGTGGTGCTGCATTACAAGGTGCTTTCGCGCCTGCCGGACGGGCAGGGCGGCAGCATCGCCGCCGGGCGCTTCCTGCCCTGGCTGGACCGCTTCGGCTGGACCGCGCGGCTGGACCTGCTGATGCTGGAAAGCGTGCTGGCGGACATGGCCAGGCACAACCGACCACTGGCGCTGAACCTGTCCGCCGCGTTGCTGCGGGATGAATGGGCGACCACCCGCGTGTTCGACCTGCTGCGCCAGCACCCGCAATTCGCCGGGCGCCTGACCCTGGAGCTGGAAGAAGACCAGTTGCCGGCGCAACCGGTGCTCGAAGCCCTGACCCGCCGCCTCGGCGAGCTGGGCTATCGCCTGAGCCTGCAGCACTTCGGCGGGCGCTTCAGCATGATCGGCAACCTGGCGCGGCTGGGGCTGGCGTACCTCAAGGTGGATGGCAGCCATATCCGCCATATCGACCAGGAGAACGACAAGCGCCTGTTCATCGAGGCGATGCAGCGCGCAGCGCACAGCATCGACCTGCCGCTGATCGCCGAACGCGTGGAGACGGCCGGGGAGTTCCGGGTGCTGAAGGAGATGGGCATCCAGGGCGTGCAGGGGCAGCTGTTCGGTGGGCCGGCGCCGTGGTGATGGGTGTTCGCGCCTGTGACGCCGGCCTTGCCGTCGGTTCGCGGGCATAGCCCGCTCCTACAGGGCGACTCCTGCAATTTCATTCACGTAGGGGCGTAGGGCGCATAACGCGCCAGCGTTATCCGCCGTCGTGGCATCGGCGGATAACCCGTTCCGGGTTATGCGCCCTACAGGGAAACATTTGCCGGAAGAGAAAAACGGGGCTCAGATCAGTCCCGTTTCCTCGTCGTCGTTGATCAGCCGGGTCAGACCGCCCAGGGCTTCCCGCGCCTGGGTGCGGTTGAGCAGCTTCGAGCGGGCCGCCGGCGGCAGGTCGGTGATACGGATCACGCCCTTGCTGATCAGCACCGAGATCAAGTCCTCCAGTACCCGGATCATGTCCAGGTCGCTCTGCTTGAGCTGCAGCAGGCTGCTTTCGGCCGCCCAGGCCTGGATGTCCGGATGGTCCGCCGGCAAGGTACCGGTGGCGCCTTCGAACTCGACGTCCTCGACGCGTGCGACTTTTCCCTCGGCGTTGCGCTGGATGTACAGCATCGACCCGTCCCCATGTCTCTTGATGTGAAGGAACGACAGCGGGACCACCCCGAAGGGCGGCCCCGCTGTCGCCGTGTCAGAGCCTGACCGTTTGGAAGCCTGGCGGCAACCGCGGATCAATGATGCTCAGTCTTGACCACCGGGTCGGAACCCGCCACCAGCTTGTTGACGATCTCGGTGGAGGTCGAGCCGTAGCTGGAGAGGTCGACGCCGCTCAGCTTGATGGTCACGTCCGCGGCACCGCCACTGTTGATCTGCCCGGTGGTGCTCACCTGCAAGGTCGAGGTCGCGGTGTCCACCTTCAGGTAGCTGAGGATGTCGTTGTGCGCGGTCTCCGGCAGCAGGTCGCTGATATCGATGCGGTCACCTTCACCGGCCTTGAAGTCGGTGATGGTCGCGCTGCCGGTATCCCCCGCACGCCACAGGAAGGTATCGGCACCCGAGCCGCCGGTGAGGGTATCGCTGCCCTTGCCGCCGATCAGGATGTCGTCACCTGCGCCTCCATTGAGGATGTCGTTGCCCTCGTTGCCGACCAGCAGGTCGTTGCCGGCGTCGCCGTTGAGCGTGTCGTTGCCTGCACCGCCATACAGCGAGTCGTTGCCGTTGCCACCGTTGAGGGTGTCGTTGCCGGTGCCACCGTAGATGATGTCGTGGCCGTTGCCGCCGCTGAGGTTGTCGTTGCCATCCAGGCCGTGCAGCAGGTCGTTGTTGCCGGTGGCGGTGGTGCTGGTGGTGGTGGCGACAGTGACGGCGAGCGTGCCGGTGCTGCTGGCGGTGCTGCCGTTGGACTCGGTGGCGGTGGCGGTGACATTCAGGTTCAGGGTGCCGCTGTAGTTCACCGCGGTGAGCAGCTGCAGGTCGTGCAGTTGCGCCTCGGTGAAGGTCCAGGTGTCGGCGCCGGTCTTGGTCCCCGCCGTGAATGCTGCATCGGTCGGCACACCGCTGATCTTCACGCTCAGGCTCTCGGAGCCATCGGTGTCGGTCAGGCCGGTGGTCAGGGCGATGTCGACGGCCGAGCCGTAGGTCTTGCCGCCGAAGGTCACGGTGGTGTTGCTGATGGCCAGACTGGAGTCCTTGCCATTGTCACCACCGTTGAGCACCAGCCAGTCGAAGTGGTAGTTGCCGCTCTGGGTCGCAGTGAAGCTCTGGATGCCGTTGCCGTTCACGCTGGCGCCCAGCTGTTCCGAGGAGGTCACCTGGATGACCTGCCTGGCGCCAGTGGGGTCGGTGATGACCAGGGCAACGATGTCGTTGAAGCCGTCCTGGATTTCGCTGACGCTGTTCTCGCCGTTGGTGAAGGCCCAGGTGAAGTTGATCTTGCTGCCCGCGGTGAGGCTGTAGTCCGAGCTGGTCAGCGCGCCGTCGATCACCGTGACGTTGCCCGGATCGTTCAGCGCGCCCTTGGGTGGGTCGATGCCGTTGAGGGCGTTGTTGGACAGGCCGGTCTCCTGCTCCAGCACGGCGCGGGTGATTTCCTGGGTGGTGCTGATGGTCACCGCGCCGGGGTTGAGCTGGAAGATGCTGCCGCTGACCAGCAGCGGCGCATCGGCCACCGGGCTGACGCTGACGGCGACGGTGCTGGTGGCGGTGCCGCCATGGCCGTCGCTGACGGTGTAGCTGATGGTGTCGTTGCCGCTGAAGTTGGACTTCGGCGTGTAGGTCAGGGTGCCGTCGGCGTTGATCACAACGGTGCCGTTGCTGGCGGTGGCGCTGCTGACGCTCAGGCTGTCGCCGTCCACGTCCTTGTCGTTGGCCAGCACGTCGATCTTCACCGCCGTGTCTTCCTTGGTGGCAGCGGTATCGGCCACCAGGGTCGGCGCATCGTTGACGGCGGTGATGCCGACGGTGACGGTCGCGGTGCTGGTGCCGCCGTGGCCGTCGCTGATGGTGTAGGTGAAGCTGCCGGTGCCGTTGACGTCCTTGTTCGGGGTGAACACGACGTTGCCGTTGATTAGCGCGACCGTACCGTTGACCGCGTTCTGCACGCTGAGGATCGACAGGGAGTCACCGTCCACGTCGCTGTCGTTGCCCAGCAGGGTCTGCGGGGCGATGGTCAGCGCGGTGTCCTCGTTGGTCACCAGCTCGCCCACGGCATGGGTCAGCGCGGTGCCGCCGACGGTGGCGTAGGTGCCGCCCTGCGGACGCATTTCCACCTGCAGCTGTGCCTGGCCACCTTGATCCCAGTAGATGATCTCGATGGTGTGGTTGCCGCTCTGGGCGATGTTGAACACCGCCGACTCGCGGCCGGTGGGGCTCTGGATCGCGTCGTACTTGAAGACTTCGACACCGTCGATCTTGATGCTGAAGCCATCGTCGGCGTTGACCCGCAGCTGGTAGTTGCCAGCGTTGAGGCTGATCGCGCCAGTCAGCTGGATGATCGCATCGGAGGTGTTCGCCGGATCGGTATTGAGCGAGCCGGCGTCGTTGCCGAGGAACTTCTGCAGGTTGCCGTCGCCGCCCAGGTCACCGTTGCTGAGGTTGTAGTTCAGGCTGGTGGCGGTAAAGGTGGCGGCGGCAGCCTTGCCGGCGATGAACGCGGCGACCTGGCTGAGGCTGGTCAGGTTGGCGCCGTCGGGGCCTTCGCGGTAGCCCCAGTAATTGCCCTTGAGGCCAGCGAGGGTGAAGGTGTCGTTCACCGCAATCGGGTTGTCGTTCACCGGGGTGACGTTGAGGGTGATCTTGTTCGGCGTGGCGTCGAAGGCACCGGCGCTGTCCTTCACCGAGAAGGTGAAGTTGGCGTAGATGGTGCCGTTGGCGTTGGCCGCCGGGGTGAAGACCAGTTTGCTCAGGTCGGCGGCGTCAATCACCTGTCCGGCGGTCACGGCGGTGCCGTTGAACTTCAGCGAGCCGTTGGTCGGCAGGCTGTCGATGCGCACGGCGCTGAGGGTGTCGCCGGCGTCCACGTCGCTGAAGCCGAAGTCGGCGGCGCTGAAGCTGCGGCTGCTGTCTTCGTTCAGGGTGACGGTGTTGTCGGCGCCGTTGGGCGCGTCGTTCACCGGGGTGACGGTGACGTTGATGGTCTGCTCGGTGATGCCGCCTTTGCCGTCGTTGGCCAGCACGGTGAAGCTGTCAGTGCCGTTGTAGTTGGCCGCCGGGGTGTAGGTGTAGCTGCCGTTGGCGTTGACCACCACGGTGCCGTGGGCGGCGCCGCCGTTGGCCTTGAGCGAGAAGGTGACGCTGTCGTTGTCGACGTCGGTGGCCGTGAGCTGGCCGGTCTTGGCGGTGTCTTCGGCGGTGCTCAGGGTGGCGCCGCTGGTGAACACCGGCGCGTCGTTCACCGGGGTGATGGTGAGGTTGACGGTCTGGTCCACCACGCCGCCGTGGCCGTCGTTGACGGTGACGACGAAGCTGTCGCCGCCGTTGTAGTCCTTGCTCGGCGTGTAGGTGTAGTTGCCGGCGGCGTCGACCACGATGCTGCCGTGGGCCGGGCCGGTTTTCAGGCTGTAGGTGAGTGTGTCGCCGTCGACGTCGGTGGCGCTGACCTTGCCGGTGAGCGCGGTGTCTTCGGCGGTGGTGGTGTTGCTCGGCGCGTTGAACACCGGCAAATCGTTGACCGCAGTGACGGTGATGCTCACCACGGAGTCGACGGTGCCGCCGTGGCCGTCGCTGACGGTGACGGTGAAGCTGTCGCTGCCGTTGTAGTTGGCCGCCGGGGTGTAGGTGTAGTCACCGGTGGCGGCGTTGAGAACCAGGGTGCCGTGGGTGACGCCGCTCTTCACGGCGTAGCTGAGCGTGTCGCCATCGACGTCGCTGGCGACGATCTTGCCGGTCAGCGGGGTGTCTTCGGCGACGGACTTGGTCTGGTTGGCGGTGGTCGGCGCGTCGTTCACCGGGGTAACGGTAAGGCTGACGGCCTGGTCGACCACCCCGCCGTTGCCGTCGTCGACGGTCACGGTGAAGCTGTCGGGGCCGTTGTAGTTGGCGTCCGGGGTGTAGGTGTAGTGACCGTCGGCCTGCAGCGTCAGGGTGCCGTGCGCGGGGCCGGTCTTGAGGCTGTAGGTGAGCGAATCGCCATCCACGTCGCTGGCATGGACCGCGCTGACCAGCGTGGTGTCCTCGGCCGTGGTGGTGTTGCTCGGCGCGTCGAACACCGGCAGGTCATTCACCGGGGTGACGGTGATGGTGACCGTGGAATAGGTCACGCCGCCCTTGCCGTCGCTGATGGCGATGGAGAAGGAATCCGGACCGTTGTAGTTGGCGAGAGGCTTGTAGAAATACTCGCCGGTCTGGGTGTTGAGCGATAGCGAGCCATGCTGCGCAACGGTCTTGAAGGAATAGGTGAGCGCATCGCCGTCCACATCGCTGGCGACGATCTTGCCACTCAGCGAGGCGTCTTCGGCGATGGTCTTCTGCTGGTCGCTGGTGGTCGGCGCATCGTTCACCGGCTTGATGCCGACGCTGACGACCTGTTCCACGCTGCCGCCGTGGCCATCGCTGACCACCACGGTGAAGCTGTCGCTGCCGTTGTAGTTGGCCGCCGGCGTGTAGGTGTAGTGGCCGTCGGTGCCGAAGGTGACGCTGCCATTGGCCGGGCCGCTGCCGTTCTTCACGGCGTAGCTCAGGGTGTCGCCGTCGACGTCGCTGGCGTGGATCTGGCCGCTGACCGGGGTGTCCTCGTCGGTACTGAGGTTCTGCGCGCCGCTCACGGTCGGCGCGTCGTTCACCGGGTTGACGGTGACGGTCAGGTCGAGGGTGCGGGTGGCCGCATCCTGGTTGCTGCTTTCGGTCGCGGTGGCGGTGACTTCCAGCTTGATGGTGCCGTTGAAGTCCTGCGGCGGGGTCAGCGTCAGGGTCTGCAGGTTCCAGCCGGTGAGGGTGACGCTGTCGTGGCTGGCGTCGGCGGTGAAGCTGTGGGTGCCGTCGCTGAGGATGGCGCCGACCGGGATCTTGCCGATGCTGACGGCCAGGCTCTCCGAGCCATCGGTATCGACCAGCGCGGCATGGATCTTCGACAGGGCGATGGCGCTGTCTTCGTTGCCCTGGTTGAGCGTGGCGGCGGTGTAGTAGCCCTGGCCGTTGCTCAGGTGCGCGGTGAGGTTTTCGCCACCGGCGGTCAGTTCACCGGCGTTGTGGTAGACCAGCGCGCTGCCGGTGCCCAGCAGGGTCGGCGTGCTGCCGTTGTCGGAGATCTTCAGGTCGAAGTTGCCCGGACCGTTCTGGTTGTGCTGGTAGAGGGCCAGGGTGTAGTAGCCGCTCTCGGTCGGGGTGAAGGTGCCGCTGTACTGGCCGCTGCTGCCGCCCCAGGTGGCCTGGGCGACGTTGCTGCCGCCGATGACCAGGCGCACGCTGTCGTCACCGGTGCCGCTGAAGGTGTAGGTGTGGCCGGCTTCGAGGAAGATCAGGCCGCTGACCTTGCTGGCGGTGCCGGCCGGGACGTCGCCGTCCTTCGCGGTAGTGATCGATTCGCTGGTCGCCGGGGTGCCGGCGGCGTCGATCTTGCTCTGCAGGTCGTTGGGGTTCGCGCCGCTGCCGCCGCCGCTCAGGGCCAGGCCGGTCCAGGTTTCCAGGGTCAGGCCGGTGGAACTCAGGTGGCTGTCCAGGGACAGGTTGGGCTGGTCGGCGATGGCAGCGATGCTGACGGCGACAGTGGCAGTGGAGGTGCCGCCGTGGCCATCGCTGATGCTGTAGGTGATGGTGTCGTTGCCGCTGTAGTTGGCCTTGGGCGTGTAGCTCAGGGTGCCGTCCTGGTTGATCACCACGGTGCCGTTGCCGGCGCTGGCGCTGGTGACGATCAGGCTGTCGCCGTCCGGGTCGGTGTCGTTGCCCAGCACGTTGATCTTCAGCGTGGTGTCTTCTTCGGCCTGGGCGCTGTCGGCCACGGCGGTCGGGCCATCGTTGGCGCCGGTGACGATGAGTTTCAGCACGCCGTCATCGCTGGCCTGGTGCTCGTCGCTGACGCTGTACTTGACCTCGATCTCCAGGGTCTGGCCGGCCTTCAGCGACTGGTAGGCTGCGTTGCTGCCATCGAAGGTCCAGCTGCCATCGGCGCTGAGCACGAAGCCGGCCGGGGCGTTGCCGACCACGGCGTACTGCAGCTGGGCGCCATCATCCACGTCGGTGGCGTTCAGCTGGCCCTGGCTCTTCACGTCTTCGTTGACGTTGGCGGAGCTGTTGCTGGCGATGGGTGCGTCGTTGCTGCCGGAGATGGTCACGGTGACGCTGCCGGTGGTGCCGTCGGCGCTCTTCACCTGGAACACTTCGCTCAGGGTCGCGCCCTGGGCCAGGTGGTCGTAGGCAGAGTTGGCGAGGAAGGTCCAGTTGCCGGTGCTGTCGATGCTGAAGCTGCCCAGGGTGCCGACCGTGTTGCTCTGCGCCTGGAAGGTGGCCGGGCTGTCGACGTCGCTGATGCTCAGCTGGCCGTTGGCGGTCAGCGGGGCGTTGGTTTCCTGCAGGGTGACGTCGGCGTTGCCGATCACCGCGGCGTCGTTGGTGCCGACAATGGTGACCTTGACCGAGGTTTCGGTGCCATCGGCGCTCTTCACCACGAAGGTGTCCTGGGCGATCTGCCCGGCAGCGAGGCTGTCCAGCGCCGAGTTGGCGACGAAGTTCCAGTGGCCGGCCGCATCGATGCTGAACTTGCCGTACTGGCCGGCGGTGTCGTTCTGCACCTGGAAGGTGGCCGGGCTGTCGATGTCGCTGATGCTCAGCTGGCCGCCCGTGGTGAGTACCGCGTTGGTTTCCTGCAGGGTGACGTCGGCCTTGCCGAGGATCGCCGCGTCGTTGGCGCCAACCACGGTCAGGGTCAGGGTGCCGTAGCTGCTGGCGCCCTGGTCGTCGGTGACCTTGTAGGTGATCTGCAGGGTCTGCGTTTCGCCTTCGGCCAGGTGCTGGTAGGCGCTGTCCTTGCCGTTGAAGGTCCAGTTGCCGTTGTCGCGCAGGGTCACGCCGGCGGGCAGGTTGCCCATGGCGGCATAGCTCAGGGTGCTGTTGTGATCGACGTCGGTGGCGCCGATGTTGCCGCTGGCAGTCTGGTCTTCGTTGACCGTGGCCTGGGCGGCGGTGGCCACCGGTGCGTCGTTGGTGCCGGTGACGGTCAGCGTCAGGGTGCTGGTGGCGGTGGCGCCGTGCTCGTCGGTGACGATGTAGTCGATGCTCAGCACCTGCTTCTCGCCGGCGGCCAGGCTGTCGTAGGCCGCCGAGGTCGGGTCGAAGCTCCAGGTGCCGTCGCCATTGAGGGTGAAGCCGGCGGGCGCGGCGTTCTTCAGGCTGAAGGTCAGGACGGCGTCATGGTCGATGTCGCTGGCCTGCAACTGGCCGGTGACGGCCTGGCCGGCCTTGTTCAGCTCCTGCAGGGTCTGCTGGGTGGCGCCGTTGGTGGTCAGGGTCCACTGGCCGTTGCTCAGGTTGACGCTGCCCACCGACTGGCTGACGGTGATCTGGCTGGAGAGGTTGCTCAGCACCAGTCTGGAGTCGACGCCCTTGTCGCCGTTGTCGGCCACGCCGATGACGATGGTGTAGGTGCCCGGCTGGCCGAACACATGGCTGAACAGCTGCTGGCCGGAGGTGCCGCCATCGCCCACGGTGGCGACGTCGGACAGCTTCACCGCCTGGCCGTTGATCAGCACGTAGGCGAAGTCGTTGAACTGCCCGTAGTCGTTGGTGGCGAAGTTCCAGTTGAAGCTCACGGCTTCGCCGGCGTGGGTGGTGGTCACGCTCAGGGTGATGGCCGAACCTTCGGTGGCGTTGTCCACCAGGCTGGGCAGGGCCACGCCGCCTTCCACCGCGCTGGCACTGGCCGGCTGGGCATAGGGGGCGTCGTTGGTGCCGACGATGTTCACGGTGACGTTGGTGGTGGTGCCATCGGCGGCCTTGACGGCGAAGGTGTCGGTGAGGGTTTCGCCGACCTTCAGTTCGTTGTACGGACCTTGGGCGTAGAAGGTCCACTTGCCGCTGGCGTCGATGCTGAACTTGCCGTACTGGCCGAGGGTGTCGGTCTGCGGCTGGAAGCTGGCCGGTCCGTCGACGTCGCTGATGGTCAGCTGGCCGCCGGTATTCACGGCGCTGTCGGTCTCGTAGACGTTGGCAACCTTGGCGCCGCCGATGACGGCGGCGTCGTTGCTGCCGGTGACGGTCAGGGTCAGGACGTTCTCGCCGGTGGCGCCCTTGTCGTCGGTGACGATGAACTTGATCTGCAGCTCCTGGGTTTCACCTTCAGCGAGCTTCTGGTAGGCGGCGTTGTTGCCGTCGAAGCTCCAGGAACCGTCCTGGTTGAGGGTGAAGCCGGCCGGGGCGGCATCCTTGAGGCTGTAGTAGGCAGCGTGGCCGTCGTCGACGTCGGAGGAGGTGAGCTGGCCGCTGCTGATCTGGTCTTCGTTCACTGTGGCGCTGGCGGCGTAGGCCACCGGCGCGTCGTTGGTGCCGACGACGGTCAGGGTCAGGCTGCTGGAACTCTGTGCGCCGAACTGGTCGGTGACGGTGAAGTTGACGGTGAAGGTCTCGGTGGCTCCAACCGCGAGGTGCTGGTAGGCCGGCTGGGCGGCATTGAAGCTCCACTGGCCGTCGGTGCCGACGGAGAAGCCCGCCGGCAGCGTGCCGGTGGTGCTGTAGGTCAGTTGCGCGCCATCGTCCGCGTCCTTGCCATCGAGCTGGCCGCTGAGGGTGGCGTCTTCGGCCACCGTGGCCTGGGTGGCGCTGGCCACCGGCGCGTCATTGGTGCCGGTGACG